>JALHIN010000003.1:0-105303 GCA_022839995.1 Synergistota bacterium | reverse complement strand
GCCGGACTACGGACCCCATGAGCCACACCTCCGTCTTCTAGTATCATAAATCTTAACCACAGAGGTCCGCCACTACTCGTTTTTGTAATGGTAGACCCCAGGAGGGATTGAGGTGTGGCAAGGAAGGCTTCCCAGGGAGATTTTCGAGATCGGGCAGCAGGGGTACGCGGCGGCGGAACCGGTCGCCTACCCTGACGGGCTGGAGGTCGTCGACTGCGGGTTGGGGACGAATCCCCTAGGCATGCCTAAGGTCCTGTGCCGTTTCCTGGAAGGGGGGTGTTCCTGCAACCTCTGCGATTACCCGGCCCCCGAGCCGGAAGACCTGAAGGCGGCGATCGCCTCGGCCCACGCCGGCTGGGGCGTTACCCCACGGCAGGTGCTGGTCGGGGGCGGTTCGATCGGGGTGCTGGTCACCCTCGTGCGGATCCTTCTCCGCCCTGGCTCGGTGATGTCGGGGGTCTCCCCCCAGTTTACCGATCCGGTCCTCCAGGCCCTGTACAACGGGGCGTCCTACGACCCGGTCCCGCTGGAGGCCCCGCGCTACGGGATCGAAACGGGCCGTATCCTGGAAGCGCTCGGGAAGAAGCCGGAGGTCCTGTACCTGGACCGCCCCCACAATCCCACCGGGCAGGTGCTTCCGCTGGAGGAGGTCGCCCGCCTGGCAAGAAAGGCGATGGAAACGGGCACATGGGTAATTTCCGACGAGGCTTACGGGGACTTCCTCCCGGACGGGGAATCCGCAGCGGTGCTGGATTTCCCGAACATCGTCACCTGCCGCTCGTTTTCCAAGGGGCTGGGCGGAGCGGGGATCCGCGTCGGTTTCGCCGTGAGCCGGGATCCCGAGCTGGCCGACCTGTTCCGGAAGGTCCAGCCCCCGTTCGTGATCGGGGCGCTGGACGTGTGCGCGGCCCTGGAAATCCTGAAAGAGGGGTCCTTCCTGGAGGAAACGCGAGCCTACGTCCGGGCGGCCAAGACGCGCGTCCTGGAAGCGGTCCGCCGCAGGCCGGGGTGGTCCGTGGCGGAAACGGACGGGCGGGTCCCGATCTTCCTCCTCTCCCAGGAGTCGGGGAGCCTGGTCCAGCGCTTAGCAGCGGCGGGGATTTCCTGCGAAGGGGGAAGCGGCTATTTCGGCATGGACGACCGGTCGGTCCGCCTCCGCGTGCCGTCCCCGGCAAAGCTGGAAGCGTTCCTCGAGCGAATCGAAAGAGCCTGAGGCGATGAAAAGAAAGGGGCTCTTCCCGGGATGCGGGAAGGGCCCCTTTGTCCTAGGCGGCCTTGTCCAGCTTGCGGAGTTTGTAGAGGCCGATCGTGAAGAGGGCCACACCCTGCAGGATGAAGAACACCCAGCTGATCGTGCCGTAGCCCTTGGCGATCAGGCCGATGAGACCAAAGTTGGAAATCCCCAGGCCGATGAGGGCCAAAAGGGCCCCGACCGCCCCACGCGCAGTATTGCTTAGCCCCGGCCTCCCCTTCGCCACGAGGGCGGAGTTGATGCGTTCGTTGATGGAGTGGAAGAATCCGACCCCGGTCTCGATCATGGTGCCGAAAAGGACGATGAGCCAGGCGACCAGGAGAAGCCTGGACCCCATCTTCCCAATGATGGCATTGGCCGGGACCTCCATGCCGAGGACGTCCGGGTAAAAACCGGTCGTGACGACATAGAAGAAGAACGCCGGGGCGATGCAGATGATCGCAGCGCAGATGCCCGAGAGAATGGCTTCCTTGCGGGTTTCAAGGTAATTCAGGGAGAAGAGCACCGTCGTCGTGACCGCGATATTGTAGAAGGCGTACTTGAAGCCGCCCATTTGCCAGCCGGGCTTTACGATGTGGGCCGAGAAGTTGGCGGAGATGGCATCCCCGAACTGGGTGAGGCCGATGTAAAGGAAAACGATGTAGACGGCGTAGAGAAGGTAGGACCACCAGGACAGAGCCACCTCGATCGCCTTGCTGCCGCTGTAGGTCAGGTAGGCGACGCAGACCAGGAACAGCCCCGACCCGACGAGCTTCGGAACGCCCAAGGTGTCTTTCAGGATGCTGCCGGACGCGGCTCCCACGACCCCCATGATGAGGAACAGGAGGACGATGAAGGCGATCTCGTAGACAACCCAGGCCGGTCCGATCAGGTTCTGGAAGAACGAGCGGTAGTCGTAGGCCTTGAAGGCCCGGGCGAACTCGAAGCTAAGGGCGAACAGGGCGATCCAGAGCACCGTGGTCAGCCCCATGCCCCAGAGGCCGCCGGTGGGTCCGTACTGGACAAAATATTCGACGAGCTCCCGCCCGGTGCCGTATCCGCCTGCGATCAAAACCGACTGCGCGATGAAGCCGGGCAGCAGGTACTTCTTGTACCAGCCGTACTCCATGAAAAAAGTCAGGATACTCTTTTTCTTTTCCTCTGCCATTGCTTGATCCTCCCCTCCTGTTGATCCGTCTCTTCTCGTGCAGGCTCACCTTATCCCGAACCCGGCTGCTCTGAAAATCCGCTGGCTCGGTTTTCCCCCGGTCCGCTATATGAAAAACGGGCCCCGCCTCTCTTTCGGCGGGGCCCGTGGTTCTCTGCGTGCAAGCGGCTACCGGCCGCCGGTCGCAGGAGGGGACCCGCCGGGGTTGCCAGGATAATAAAACCAGTTGGCGTCGGTTTTTCTAGAAAAAGCGCTTCCCACGGGTCTCACCTCCCTGCATTTTCAAATCGCGGAGCTGCTAAAGTTGCAGCAAACATTAAATCGTTTGGGACCTATTGTCAAGCGCAAAAACCGCCCGCCTATTTCCCGTTTTTCTCGAACGTCCCGAAAACGACGGGTTTCCCGTCTTTCACCATGACGCGGCCGCGGGCGACGACGGTCCGGATAGCGAGGCTCTCCTTCTCCACCAAAACGAGATCCGCGTCCATCCCCGGGGCGACGTGTCCCTTGCGGGGCAGGCGGTAGTGGTCCGCCGGCGAGGAGGTGATCACCTGCAGCGCGGTTTCCAGCGGGATGCCCTCTTCCCTTACGGCGTCCACGACCTCGGGCCAGAGGGAAGCGCACCGGCCGATGGTCAGGCCCTTGAAGCGGCCGTTCTCGTCGAAGTCGGGCATGCTTCCCTGCCCGTCGGAGCTGAAGGAAACGCGGCTTGCAGGAACTCCCGCCTCCAGGAGGCGTTTCAGGCCGATGCTGCACTTGACCTCTCCCTCGGCCAGGAAGACCGGCGTCGTGCTGGTGGTGAGGTCCACATGCCCCCCCGCGGCCGCGTATTCGATTGCCTCCGCGAACAGCTCGGGGTTTCGGTTCACGTGGGTGGGGAGAAACTGCGCCAGGGACAGTTCGGTTTCCGCCGCGACGGCCTTCAGCATGGAAAGCCCCCTCTTCCCGTCCCCCATATGGACGTTCACGATGCCCCCCTTGCCCGACAGCATGCCCGCGACACGTGCCGCCGCGGCGATCCGGGCGATCTCGTCCTTGACCGGCTGGGAGGACCGGTGGTCCGAGAGGGCCACCTCCCCAACGCCGATGAGCCTGTCAACCAGGACGATGTCGTCCTGGATGTTTCCCGTTAGGGTCCGGACCGGGAGCTGGTAGGAACCGAGCATTGCCCAGGCGGAGATCCCCTCCTCTTCCAGGGCACGAGCCTTGGCGACGAGGCTCGCGGTGTGCCGGGTGACGGCATCGGTGCCGAGTACGCCGACCACCGAGGTGACGCCCGCCGCCGTGAGGTCCGTCAGGGAGATCTCGGGAGTCCGGGTTCGGTAACTTCCTTCGCCGCCGCCCCCGATGATGTGGACGTGGTTGTCGATGAAACCCGGGAGAAGCAGGCATCCGGTTCCATCGAGAACTTCAAGCCCGGGAAGGGATTCTTTTGCCGGGAAGTCGTTTCCGATCCAGGCGATCCGTTCCCCCGCCGCGAGGACATCGCGGGTTCCGGTATTTTCGGGGGCGTAAAGGTGCGCGTTTTCGACCAGCAGGAACATGGAATCCCTCCAATGGGTCGGCAAAAGCCTCAGCGTTTGCTTCTCCCGAAGATGTGACGGGCCCGCTCCGTGTCCAGCAGGATCCGGAAGGCGCGGGTCGAGCGCAGGTGATCGGCGGCGGCTTTCGCCGCGGCTTTGGGGGCCCGCCTGGCGATGGCCCGGATCAGGGCGGCATGTTCCGCCGGGGAGTTGTGGCCGCTCTCGGCCTTGAGTTCCTCGTCGCTTGCCGGATGGAACTCGGCCAGGTAATTCACGTAAAGGGTGCTTCTCCAGAAAACCGGCCGGAAGGCCCGCTCGATGTACCGATTGCCCCCGATTCGCACCACCGCGAAGTGGAAATCCACGTTGGCCTGGCAGTAGCCCTTCCGGTCCTGCTGTTCCGAGAAGAGGACTTCGCGCTTGTGGATGGCCTCCAGCTCTTCCACCTCGACCTTGCGGGCTCTTTCCGCAGCGAGGGCCGCAGCACTGGATTCGAGGATTTCCCTGGCCTGGAACACCTGCTGCATGTCCTCCAGCGAAAGCTCGGGGACACGGTATCCCCTCGTTCCCGCAGGGTTTTCCAGCAAGCCTTCCGCCACGAGGCGGGCCAGGGCTTCCCGGACCGGCGTCCGGCTCAGGCCCAGCTCTTGCGAGAGGGCGGTTTCGAAAAGGGTGTCCCCGGGAAGGAGCCTTCCCTCGGACATGAGGTCGAGGACGTGCCAGAAGACGATCTCGAAAGCCTGGAAAGGCCGGTCTGTCGGTGGCCTGTTCAATTTCGCATCCCCTTCCCAAATAATGGATCCATTATGCTATAATGGATCCGTTGTGTAAAGCCGATTTTTTCCCGGGCATGCGCCGCGCGGTTCCTAGGCAAAGTATACCGGCAGCCGGGAAGACTTGGGCCGGGTATCAAAAAATTCCACGAAGGAAAGGGGAAGGCACGATGTCAGAAAAGAACCAGGCACCCGTCGCCCCGAAGGCGACACGAGTTCCGGACACCTACATCATCATCTTTTTCGTCGTCCTGCTTGCGGCTTTGTTGACGTACCTCATCCCCGTGGGCAGCTACCAGACCCACGAGATTTCCTACAAGATGGGAGAGCAGACCAAGACGCGGACGGTCCTCATCCCGGAGACCTTCAAGATCTCCACGGACGACCAGGGGAACCCGGTGAAGAAGGGCATGCCCGTTTTCGCTCCCAACGGGGACATGGGCATCCTGAACTACGTTTTCGAGGGCTTTGTCTCGGGGAGCAAGTGGGGCTCGGCCATCGGCGTCATGGCCTTCATCCTGGTCATCGGCGGGGCTTTCGGCATCATCCTGAGGACGGGGGCGGTGGAGTCGGGGCTTTTGAAGATGATCTCCCGGGCCAGCGGGATGGAAGTGGCCATCATCCCGATCCTCTTCGTCCTCTTCTCCCTCGGCGGCGCGGTGTTCGGCATGGGCGAGGAGGCCATCCCCTTCGTCTTGATCCTCTGCCCGCTGTTCGTCGCCATGGGGTACGACTCTGTCACGGCTCTGTTCGTCAGCTACGTGGCGACGCAGATCGGCTTTGCGACCTCCTGGATGAACCCCTTCAGCGTGGCCATCGCCCAGGGGATTTCCCAGATCCCGGTCCTGTCGGCCTCGGGGTTCCGAATTGCCATGTGGGCAGGATTCACCCTCCTCGGCATCGTCTTCACGTGGCTGTATGCCAGGAAGATCAAGGCGGACCCGACCCGGTCCATTTCCTACAAGTCCGATGCCTTCTTCCGCGAGGACCTGGAGAAAAACAAGGCGGTGGAAAGTCATTTCGGCACGGGGCATTCCCTGGTCCTGCTAACGCTGGTGGCGGGCATCGCCTGGGTCATTTGGGGCGTGGTGGAAAAGGGATACTACATCCCCGAGATCGCGACGCAATTCTTCACCATGGGCATTGTGTGCGGGCTTATCGGGGTAGCCTTCAGGCTGAACGGCATGACGGTGAACGACATCGCCGTCAGCTTCCGGGACGGGGCGAAGGACCTGGTCGGGGCCGCCATGGTGGTGGGCATGGCCAAGGGCATCGTCCTCATCCTGGGCGGTGATTCCCCCACCGATGCGACGGTCATGAACACGATCCTCCACGGTATCGGCAACGCCATCGCGGGGTGGACCCCGGCCGTTTCGGCCTGGTTCATGTACGTTTTTCAGTCCGTTTTCAACTTCTTCGTGGTGTCCGGTTCCGGCCAAGCGGCTTTGACGATGCCGATCATGGCCCCGCTCGCGGACCTGGCGGGCGTCACGCGGCAGGTAGCCGTCCTAGCCTTCCAGCTTGGAGACGGCTTCACCAACCTTATCGTCCCAACCTCGGGGGTCCTGATGGCCTGCCTGGGCGCGGCGAGGCTGGACTGGACGACCTGGGCGAAGTTCCAGATCAAGTTCCAGGGACTCCTTTTCGCGGTCGGTTCGGTCGTAGTTGTGGGGGCGGTCCTGCTGGGGCTCAACTAGGCCGGTCACGGGCGTTTGGCGTCGAAGCGAAGGGGGAAGGGGCCCGGCGGCCCCTTCCCCCTTCGCTTCCGGGTCGATCGGGGGTCAGGGGCGCGGGACTTCCCGTTCGAAGCAGTCCGGGCACAGGACGCGCCCGTCCGACAGGCGGGCTTTCGTTTCCATGACCGATTCCCCGCAGCTTTCGCAGGTGAGGCTGCGCTTCATCGGGGCATGGGGAGGCACGGGGCGCAGCGGTTCCTTGATCTCGAACAGGTCTTCCAGGTCGGCCTCCAGGATCCGCCGCCCCCGTTCCCGGCGGAGGGCTTCGAAGCGGGCCGCCTCTTCGGCGGTCAGCGTCCCTTCGTTGCTCTTGGCCTGCAGGTGCCGGTATTCATCCGAGGCTTCACCGGGTTTGGGGGGCCGGGAGACGATCCGAATCGCCTTGCCGTCCCGCCTGCGGTAGAAGCTGAACCCCATCTTGCCGAGTTCCAGCAGCACCAGGTTCCCCTTGCCGACCGTGCAGCCGGTTAGGACCTGGACCGCATCGACCGCGCAAGTGTCCGATTCGGCCACGGCGACGATGTCCTCGTCGCCTGCCCGGCCGATCTCCCGCAGGGCCAGCTCGGCCACGCGGATGCCGGTGGCGAGCCCCGGGCACCAGTGCCCGTGGAAGGCGATGGCCTCCCGGATCTTCTCCCTGGGGATTGTCGTTTTTGCCATATCGTTCACTCCCCTTTCCGGTTCCGGATGGCCCGGATGTCCGCGTACAGGGTGTAGCGGCTCTTGCCCATCTCCTTCGTCAGCAGGGGGACAGCGCCCTTCAGCTTGAAGAAGCCCTTTTCGTCGAGCCAGCGGATGCAGCGGATCCGTTCTTCCCGGTCCAGGTAGCGCAGGGGCTTGCCGAAATCCTGCCGGGCCTTCTCCAGGAGGGCAAAGCCCTGGTCTCCCCTCATGCCGGGGAAGTACTCGGACTTGAAGGCGCTGAACGAGAGGGGGCTGACGCTGGTCAGGAACGTTCCCAGGTCCTTCAGCAGGAACCCTTTCGTCATGTCGAAGTTCAGGCACAGGAGGCCGACGAGGCGGCCGTCCTTCTCCCGGATCATGGCTACGCCGGACCGCATCGAGCGGCCGTTTGCCGCTTCCGAGGGGTAGTTGGCAAGGAAATCGACCGATTGGGCCTCGGGGCTCGTCACCAGGAAACGCCCCAGGTCCGTCAGGGGGGCTTCCTGGTCCCGGCCGCTCAGGGACCCGTTTTCGATGGCGACGATGAAGGGGGTGTTCCCGGAAACGTCATGCAGGAGGATTTCGCAGTCTGTGCCCAGCATGGCCCCGAGCATGCGCACGACGGGGACCAGGGGTTCGAGCAGCGGATGGCATTTTCTGGACACGACGATCCCTCCCGGGTTCCTGGAAAAGGAAGGAGCGGGCCGATTGCCCGCCCCTTCGAAAGTCTACCGGATCGGGCCCTTACAGGGCAATCTCGGTGCCGATGCCCAGTTCCCGGGCCTTTTCGACGACGGCGGCTGTGGCCACCACGTCGAGCGTGGCGAAGCCCACGGTTTTCATGACGGTGATTTCGTCCGGTGCGGTCCTTCCCGGGACCTGCCCGAGGATCAGCTCCCCCAGTTCCCCGGCGATGCGATCGGGAGAAAACAGCCCCTCCGCCATGGGGATGAGGAAGTCCCCCGCTTCGGCCAGGACGGCTTCCCGGTTGTCCACGAAAATCCGGCCTGCCCGCCACAGGAGTTCCGCCGGGATTTCCCTCATCACCGGGGTGTAGGACCCGACACCGTTGACGTGACAGCCCGGCTTGACCCGGTTGCCGTCGAAAACGGGCGTGGAGGATGTCGTGACGGTGGTGACGATATCGGCCCCCTCCACCGCCTCGTCGGAGTTTCCGGCGGCGACGAGCTTCGTGCCGAAGCGGTCCGCCAGCGGCTGGTGTTTCGCGACGAATTTCTGCAGCCGCTCGGGGTTCAAGTCGAACACTCGGACTTCCCGCAAGTTCCGGACCGTCATCAGTGCCTCCAGCTGGGCCGGTGCCTGCCCTCCCGTCCCGAAGAGGGCCGCGACGCGGCTATCGGGGTTGGAGAGCAGTTCCGTCGCAGCCCCGGAGATAGCGGCGGTGCGAAGCTGGGTCAGCGTGGTCCCTTCGACGATGGCCGTGACCAGGCCCGTGGTGCCGTCGATCAGGGCCACCGTCGCAGGGACGACCGGGATCTGCTTTTCGGCATTCCCGGGGAAGAAGGAAACCATCTTGACCCCGGCCATGTTCAGGCCGCCGACGTAGGCGGGCATGAACATGCACTGCCCGGACTTGTCCTCGGTTTCCAGGTTGATGCGGAGCGGCACTTTCGCCTTGCCCTCGGTGTGGAGCACGAAGGCCTTCTTGTCGGCCTCGATGGCGTCCCTCATGCTGAAGAAAGACAGGATCTGTTCGCGAGAGAGAAGAAGCACGGTGCAAACCCCCTTCCGGAATCTGATCCCGGGCTTCACGGATTCCCGGGCCTGGCGGGAACCCCCGAACCGCCGAAGACCGCGGGTGGGGTTCCGACCAATGGTAACGGTAACAGGAATCAACATGATTGTCAAGAATACACACTTGTTTATGCTTGGGGTTCGAAAAAAGCGGCCCCCAAGGGGTTTCCCCTGAAGGCCGCGGTTTCTTCCTAGGCTTTTCCCGTTTCGTCCCCTTCCATCCAGAAGTAGTCCTGCTCCGGCTTCACCAGCCCCCCCAGGCCGAAGGGGAAGTCGCTGGCGAAGACGAGGCCGTCGCCGCACCTCCAGGTGAGCATGTCGCGGTTGCCCTTCTTGACGAAGGGCCTGCCGTTGTAGAAGCCGAAGAAGTTGGACTCGTAGATGGAAAGGGTTTCCTTCAGGGGCAGGCCCATCTCGGCGACCAGCTTCAGGATGAACTCGCTGTCCGTGATGCCCCCTGCCACTCGGGCGAGCTCCGCCACGGATTTCTCGTTCCCGTTGACCGCGGCCACGATCTCTGCCTTGCCGACGACCCGGAAGGGGTGGCAGTTGGCGTCCGACACTCCCCCTTCGCTGGCTTCCCGCGTGTGAAAGAGGATCCAGTCGTAGTCCTCCGTTTCCATGGCGCGGGCGATCGTTTCCACCTTCAGGCCGACCCCCTTCTCGAGGCGGGTTATTCGGCCGTTTCCCAGCGTGGCGTAGCCGTTGCCCTGGCCCCCGTCCCTCAGCTCGAGGTCTTTCAGGTACATTTCGAGCGTGGAGCAGCCCGAAAACCCTTTCAGGGCACGTTCCAGATCCTCGATTCCTTTCCGGTTTGCCAGAAGCATCCTGCACATGGAAATCCCACCTGTCGTTTCCTTCAATGTCCCCGATATTCTACCGCAACTTTCAGGGAGACCTGAGGGGGAAAAGGGATGACGTTTAGAGTGATATAATAAATATTCAGTTATAAAAACTAGCAATCGGTCATGGGGGGTGGAAGCATGAAACGGGTCGTTGTGGCGATCGACCACAGCGCCGTCAGCCGCAGCCTGATGGATTACGCCTTCAACTACGCGGTTCGCGAGAAGGACGTAATCCTCTACTTCCTCAACGTCGTCGAACCGGAACGGACGGGATGGCGTTCCCGTTCCAGGGAAGTGGACGAGGTCCTCCTCGCCAAGGTCAGGAAGGAAGTCCACGATTGGGTTCACGGGGCGGCTGCGGAGTTCGGGCAGGCCATCCCGGACCTGAGGGTCGCGGTTCGCCCCGGGTTGCCCGCCGAGGTGATCCTCGATTTCGCCGAAGGGGTGGCTGCAGACCTGATCATGATCGGACACCGGGGAAACCTCGAGCGGAAACGGTTCGTCCTGGGCAGCGTAGCCGCGGAGGTGGTAGCCCACGCCAATTGCAGCGTCTACGTGCACCGCCCCAGGGTGCTGGGCGAATAGGCCGCGCCTGGAGCGCAGTCGAGGGAGAAGGCCCCTTGACCCCCTACGGGGGCAGGGCCTTCTCTTTTTTTTCTCTTTTTTTTGTTTTTTGAGGATTGGATGGGTTGAAAGAGGTCCAATTGGGGGTTCCAGCTGGAGCAAAACGGGGTATGATCCTTGATTGGATGGGACCAATTTGGCCGGTTTTTTGGAGAAAGAAGGATGGGCGATGATTCGGCTGCACCTGGACAGGGACTCGAGAACGCCTCTTTTCGAGCAGATCGCCTCGGCATTCCGGGAACGGATCCTGGGCGGACTGCTCCGGGAGGGGGCCGAGCTTCCCCCGGAAAGGGACCTGGCGAAGCGGCTCGGGGTCAACCGCAGCACCGTCGTTAGGGCTTACGCTGAACTGAAAGCCGACGGCTTCGTCGAGGCGAAGGTCGGCAGGGGGACGGTGGTGGCCGCGGCAGGAAGCGGCACCGGCCAGGCCCCTGGGAGAACCGAGCCCCTGGAGTGGGATCCGCTGTTCAGGCCGGAAACCGCCTCGTGCGGAGATTTCTTCAGCGAGATGATGTCCGTCAACGGGCGGGAGGGCGTGATCTCCTTCGCCCCTGGATTTCCGGCCCCGGACCTCTTCCCGGTGGAGGAATTTCTTGCCCTCCAGAGGGAGCTGGAGGTTTCCGGTCTCCGGTCGCAGCTACTCCCGAGCCCGGTGGAAGGGTATCCTCCGCTGCGGGAAAAGGTCGCCGAACTTTTGGCGGACCGCGGCATCGATGTGCCTCCCGGGGAGGTGATGATCCTTTCCGGCTCCCAGCAGGGGCTGGATTTCGCCGCGAGGGCCTTCCTTTCCCCCGGCGACACCGTCCTGGTGGAGAAATCCTCCTTTTTCGGGGCCCTGGAGATCTTCCGGGCCGTCGGGGCCCGCGTGGCGGGGATCCCGATGGACAGGAACGGCATGCGCACGGACCTGCTCGAAGGGGCCATCCGACGCCACAATCCCCGGCTGATCTACACGCTTCCGACCTTCCAGAACCCGACGGGGATCACCCTGTCCCTGGAAAGGCGCCGCGAGCTCCTGGAGACGGCGGGCCGTTTCGGGGTGCCGGTCCTGGAGGACGACCCCTACGGGGAACTCCGGTACGACGGGGAGCCCATCCCTCCGCTCAAGGCCCTGGACCGGTTCGGGGGCGTGATCTACCTGAGCAGTTTTTCAAAGGTCCTTTCTCTGGGGTTAAGGGTGGGCTGGGTTTCGGCACCGGCTCCCGTCATCGAACGGTTTTCCCGGCTGAAGCAGATGACGGACCTGCACGTGAACACTCCCGCCCAGGTCCTCCTGGACCGTTTCCTCGGGGAAGGGTTCTACTTTCCCCACCTCGAGCGGGTCCGGAAGGCCTACCGGGAAAAACGCGACCGCCTGGCCGAATGCCTATCGCGGTACCGGCCCCGGGTGGGCTGGGACTGGGACCTTCCCGAGGGCGGCTACTACCTCTGGTGCAGCCTGCCGGGGTTCTTTCCCCTGAGGGCCTTCGTCGCCAGGGCGGCCGAGAACCGAGTGGCCTTCCTCCCGGGAACGGCGTTCCATGCCGACGGGACCCCGCGGCAGAACCGGATCCGGCTGAATTTTACCCATGTTCGGCTGGAGGAGATCGAGGAAGGGACCCGCAGGCTTGCGCGGGCAGCGGAAAAGGCGCGGGAGAACGGCTCTGTCGAACTTGGCCCGGCGGACGGGCAGGAGCCGGTCGTCTGAGGAAGGAGAGGGTGTCGTCGTGGAAAATGTTCGGATCAGGCAGGTGGACGCGTTCACGGACGTTCTTTTCGGGGGGAACCCGGCCGGGGTGGTGACGGACGCGAGAGGGCTGGACGAGGGGCGGATGCAGAAGATCGCCCGTGAAATGAACCTGAGCGAAACGGCCTTCGTGACGCCGTCGGACAAGGCGGACTTCCGGGTACGCTTCTTCACGCCGAACTCGGAGGTGGACCTGTGCGGCCACGCGACCGTCGGCAGCTTCGCGGCCCTTCACGAGGAAGGGCGGCTGGACCCGGTCCGGTCGGTTTTCACCCAGGAAACGAATGCCGGGGTCCTGGAGGTCGAGCGGTGCTTCCGCGATGGGAAGCCCGTCTTCACGATGACCCAGGCGAAACCGCGCTTCCGGCGTACCGGTGCAGGCCGGGAAGAAGTGGCCCGGCTCCTGCGGGTGGACGCTTCCGAGCTGCTGGATGTCGAGCCCATGGCGGTATCCACGGGCCTCTGGTGGTTCGTGGTTGGGCTCAGGAGACTGGCGGCCGTCCAGGAGCTGGTGCCGGACCTGGCGGCGATCCGGGATTTCAGCGGGCGCCACGGGCTGATCGGGGTCGTTCCCTTCTGCCTCGAAACCCTCGACCCGGCCGCGCACGCGCACATGAGGGCCTTCGCGCCGTTCGTGGCGATCGACGAGGATCCGGTGTGCGGGACGGGCAACGGCAGCATGGGGGCCTTTATCGGGCAAGCCAGCCTGGTCGATTTCGACGAAGAGATCGACCTGGTTAGCGAGGCCGGCCTGGAGGTCGGAAGGCCGGGAAAGGTGTTCGTTTCGCTGCGGCGCGAGGGCGGGGAAATATCGCGGGTCAGGGTCGGCGGTTCGGCCGTCACGGTCCTTGAAGGCACCATGAGAATATAAAAGGAGGGTTTCTTGTGAAGACGATCGGTCTTGTCGGGGGCGTCAGCTGGGAATCGAGCAAGGAATACTACCGGATCATCAACGAGAAGGTCGCCAGGCGCCTGGGGGGGCTTCACTCGGCCGAATGCGTGATGACGTCGCTGGATTTCGACCCGGTGGCGAAGGCCCTCAACGCGAACGACAAGGAAACCTACCGCCGGCTGGTGCTCGAGTCTGCGGCGCGGCTGAAGGGCTCCGGGGTGGATTTCGTCCTCATCTGCTCGAACACGACGAACGCGTTTGCCGAGGACGTGGAAAGGCTGCTGGGTGTTCCCGTGATCCACATCGCCGATGCCCTTGGGGCGGCGGTTGTGAAAAGAGGGTTTCGAACCGTCGGCCTGCTCGGGACCCGCTCGCTGATGGAGGCGGACACCGTGAGAGGGCGCCTGGAGAGGAAATGGGGCCTGACCGTGCTCATCCCCGAGGCGGAGGACCGGGTCACGGTGAACCGCGTGATCTTCGAGGAACTCTGCGCCGGGAAGATCCTCGATACCTCCCGGTCAGCCTACTTGGAGATCATGAACCGCCTGGTCGAGCGGGGGGCCGAGGGCATCCTCCTGGCCTGCACGGAAATCCCCCTGCTGGTCCAGCAGAAACACACGGAGATCCCGGTGTTCGACTCTACCGAGCTCCACGCCCTCATGGCGGTGGACCTTGCCCTGGAGGCGTAGGGCGCGTGAGAGGCGAACTCTCGAGGGCCCAAGCGGGTTGAGGATGAACCGCATCGACTTTTTCAGGCGGCTGGGAAAGCTCCTGCTCGGCCTCTTCCTGTTTGCCCTGGGGATCGTTCTGACGATGAAGGCAAACCTGGGTTTCGGCCCGTGGGAGGTCTTTCACCAGGGCATCAGCCTCAAGATCGGAATGAGCATCGGGAATGTCTCGATCCTGACGGGCCTTTTGATCTGCGTCCTGGTCGTCCTGGCCGGAGAGAAGCTCGGCCTGGGCACGATCCTGAACATGGTCCTGATCGGCGTGTTCATGGACCGCATCCTGGCAATGGGGATCGTTCCCCGGATGGGAAGCTTCCTGCCGGGGGTTTTCATGATGTTTGCAGGACTGTTCACCATTTCGCTTGCGTCGTTCTTCTATATCGGGTCGGGCTTCGGAGCCGGTCCGCGGGACAGCCTGATGGTGGCCCTCCAGCGGAAAACCGGGCTGGCCGTCGGAGTCTGCCGGGGGATCGTCGAAGGAAGCGCCGTCCTGTCCGGGTGGCTGCTGGGCGGGCCGGTCGGCCTGGGAACCGTGATCGCGGCTCTCGGGATCGGGTTCTGCATCCAGCTGGTTTTCCGTTTCCTGGGATTTGATGCGCGGGCGGTGCGGCACGAAACGCTTGACGTGACGTGGAAAAAGATCCTTGCTGGTGAAGGGGGCCGGTAAGGCGGTTTCAGGGGCAGCGCGGTCAAGAACCGGGTTTTCGAAGGGCTCCTCCGGGTCGGTACCGGAGGGGCCCTTTTGCATGTCGACAATATCCGGTTTGACAAGCTGTCCGGTTCCAACGAAATTATCAGATATGTAGTCTTTATTGCGAAAAATAACCACAACAATTGGGGGGCGACCTGCCGGTGAGGAACCGTTAGGCGGAAAAAAGCCCACCTCGGGAAGGGGGAGTTGCCATGGGACGGAATGTCACGGAAAAGATCCTTGGAACCCACTTGGTCGGGGGAGACCTCAAGCCTGGGGCCAGGCTGCAGCTGGCGATCGACCAGACCCTGATCCAGGATGCGACCGGCACGATGGCCTGCCTGGAATTCGAGGCGATCGGGATCGACCGGGTGCAGACGGAGGTCTCCGTTACCTACATCGACCACAACTTGATCCAGGCGGATTACCGGAACCCCGACGACCACCGGTACCTTCAGGACGTGGCCGCTAAATACGGGATGATCTGTTCCCTGGCGGGAAACGGGATCTGCCACCAGGTCCACCTGGAGCGTTTCGCCAGGCCCGGCGGAACCCTTCTGGGCAGCGATTCCCACACGCCCACCGCGGGCGGGGTCGGCATGATCGCCATCGGCGCCGGGGGGCTCGACGTGGCTCTGGCCATGGCGGGTGAACCTTTCACCGTGACGATGCCGAAAATCGTCCAGGTTCATCTGGAAGGAAGTCTCCCTCCCTTCGTTTCGGCCAAGGACGTGATCCTCGAGGTCCTTCGCCGCATCGGGGTGAAGGGCGGCGTGGGGAAGGTCCTGGAATACGGGGGGCCTGGGACGGCAAGCCTGTCCGTCCCGGAGCGTGCCACCATCACCAACATGGGGGCGGAAACCGGCGCCACCTTCTCCATCTTTCCCAGCGACGAGGTCACCCGCCGCTGGCTCAAGGTCCAGGGACGGGAGTCCCAGTGGGTGGAAATTTGCGCGGACGCCGACGCGGTTTACGATTCGACGATCCAGATCGACCTGGCGAGCCTCGAGCCGCTCGTGGCCTGCCCGTTCCAGCCGGACAAGGTGGTTCCCGTGAGGGAGCTGGCTGGGCTGCCGGTGGACCAGGTCATGTTCGGTTCCTGCACGAATTCCTCGCTCAGGGACATCCTGGCGGCGGCCCACTTCCTGAAGGGGCGGGCCGTCCACCCCCGGGTCGACGCGGGCTTTTCGCCGGGGAGCCGGCAGGTCATCCTGGAAGGAAACGACCGGGGCGCGATCGCCGACCTGGTGAAGGCGGGCGTCCGCCTCCTGGAGGCCAGCTGCGGGCCCTGCATCGGCATGGGCTTTGCCCCCCAGACCGAGGGCGTGTCGCTTCGGACCATCAACCGCAACTTCCTCGGCCGCTGCGGGCACTCCACCGGGAAGGTCTACCTGGTGAGCCCGGAGGTGGCCGCAGCCTCGGCCCTGGCGGGCGTGCTGACGGACCCCCGGGACCTGGCCGCGAAGCTGGGGCTCGAGCCCTTCCGCTTCGACCTGCCCGAAAGGCTGGTCGTGGAGGACAACCGTTTTATCATGCCCTCCCCCGCCCCGGGCGAGGTCGAGATCCGCAGGGGGCCCAACATCGCCCCGTTCCCCGAGTTGAAGGCCCTGCCGGCGGAGCTCGAGGGGACTGTCCTCCTCAAGGTGGGGGACGATATCACGACCGACCACATCATGCCTGCCGGCGCGAAGGTCCTGCCGTTCCGGTCCAACATCCCGGAGATCTCGAAGTTCGTCTTCGAGGTGGTCGACCCGACCTTCCCGGACAGGGCGAAGGCCGCGGGCGGGGGCTTTGTCGTCGGCGGGGCGAACTACGGCCAGGGCTCCAGCCGTGAGCATGCCGCCCTGGCCCCGCGGACCCTGGGGGTGAAGGCCGTCCTGGCCAAGAGCTTCGCGCGGATCCACCTGGCCAACCTCGTCAACTTCGGCATCCTGCCGGTCGTTTTCGAGAACCCCGCCGACTACGACGCCCTGGGCCAGGGGGACGTCCTTTCCCTGAGGCTGGACACCGTCGCCGAGGGGGAACCTTTTGTCGTGACGAACCGGACGAAGGGAACCGAAATGACCTGCCGGACGCCCGTCGAGGCCGAGGACCTGGAGATCATCCGGGCGGGGGGCCGTCTCAACTGGGCCGGGACGAAAAAAAACCGCACGGGAGCCTGAGCCCGGAAGGGCGGCTTCCGCGGCCGGTAAAAACAGGAGTTGAAAAAAGAGAAGGAGGAATGCGGAATGAGTCGTTTTCCTGGATTGGAATTGAAACTTTACCCGGCCCCCGAGCGGGGTGAGCGGATCGGGTTCGAGAACGGGGCCCTCGTGATCCCCGACGAGCCGGTCATCCCCTTCATCGAGGGGGACGGCGTCGGCGTGGACGTCACGCCGGCCATGCGGCAGGTGCTGGACACGGCCGTCGAGCGGGCCTACGGCGGGAAAAGGCGCCTGGCCTGGTGGGAAATCTACGCCGGGGAAAAGGCCGGTACCCGCTTCGGGGAGGCCCTTCCCGCCGACACGGTTACTGCCCTTCGCTATTTCCGGGTCGGCATCAAGGGTCCCATGACCACTCCCGTCGGTTCCGGGATCCGGAGCCTGAACGTGGCCCTGCGGCAGGAACTGGACCTCTACGCCTGCGTGAGGCCCGTCCGCTGGTTCGAGGGTGTGCCGGCTCCCCTGCGGCACCCGGAGGCCGTCGACATGACGATTTTCCGGGAAAACACGGAAGACCTGTACGCGGGCATCGAATGGGAAATGGGCACGCCGGAATGCGCCAAGGTCATCCGGTTCCTGGGGGAAGAGATGGGGGCCGCCATAAGGGAGGATTCCGGTATCGGGATCAAACCCATCTCCGAAACCGGTTCAAAGCGCCTCGTCCGCATGGCCATCCGCCACGCCCTCAAGCGGGGCGACAAGTCGGTCACGCTGGTCCATAAGGGGAACATCATGAAATACACAGAGGGGGCCTTCCTGAAATGGGGCTACGAGGTGGCCTTCAAGGAATTCGGCGACCGCTGCCTTTCCGAGGAGCAACTTGCGACAGAGTACAAGGGCGTTGTGCCCGAGGGGAAAATCGTCGTGAAGGACCGGATCGCCGACGCCATGTTCCAGCAGATCCTCCTGCGGCCGGAAGAGTACGACGTCCTGGCCATGACGAACCTGAACGGCGACTATATGTCCGACGCGCTGGCCGCTTCGGTCGGCGGCCTGGGTCTTGCCCCGGGGGGCAACATGAACGACGAGCTGGCCCTGTACGAGGCGACCCACGGCACGGCCCCGAAATACGCGGGACAGGACAAGGTCAACCCCGGGTCGATCATCCTGTCGGGTGTCCTGATGCTGGAACGCATGGGATGGAACGAGGCGGCGCGGCTGGTCGTCGGCGGGATGGAATCCGCGATCAAAGCGGGGGTGGTCACCTACGACCTGGCCCGCCAGATGGAAGGGGCCCGGGAGGTTTCCTGCTCGGCCTTCGCCCGGGAAATCTGCGGGCGCCTCGGCGGATAATCCCCCGAACGGGGAATGAAGATGGCCCCGGCGCTAACCGGGGCCATCTTCATTCCAGCGGCGGTTCTACCAGACCCGTTTGCCGGGGCGCCGCATCATGTGCCCTTCGTCAAGGATTCTCTTCTGCTCGTCCGTCAGCATGGACCGGAACTGCTCCATGTGGCGGGAGCGATCGAAAATCCCGTCCACGGCCAGCCCGGCCAGCTTCTTCGCGTCCGCTTCCAGGCGGCGCGTGTCGGGGTTGGGCGAGAACGCCCGTTTGGCTATTTCGCTACCGAGGCGCTGCATTTGTTCCCGGCGGGCTTCCATGGGTTTTTCCCAGGACTTGAAAAGGACTTCGGCCCGAGCCTTCTGGGCCTCGGTCAGGTCCAACCGTTCGCTGAAACGTCCGGTCGAAAACCCCGGCCATTCCCTTCTCCCCTGTCCGAAGGTACCGAACCGGTCCAGCTTCGACTGCAGGATCGAGCGCTGTTCGGGCTCCAGGATCGCGTGCAGCTTTGCCAGTGCCCGGGTTCCGTCGGTGATGCGCTTCGCCATTTCGCTCTCCAGGTCTTTGCGGACCGCGGGATCCATCGGTCTGCCGCGGCGGAAGTCGCGAAGGTGGTCCCACAGCGTGTCGTTTCGGTTTTCTTCCCGGGAGCGGAAGGTTTCCCGGAAAAGTTCCCGGACCCTTGCGCGCTGCTCCGTCGTCAGGTTCAGGTCCTCGAGAATTCTCGGGCCCAGCCCGTGCAATCCGCCAAAACCCCCGTCTGCCGGGCGGCTCTCCCACCTGTCCGGTCTTCCGTACCCCCCGTGCGCCATGGCGGGGCTGAATGCCCCCAGGGCCAGCGCGCCTGCAAGCGCAAGAGCCCCGATTCCTCTCCATCTCTTCATGGGATCGACCTCCTCCGATTTGTTCGTGGATCTTCACTGGAAGTGATCTTACCTGCCCGGCTGTAAAGGTGCGGTAAAGTCGCTTGTGGAAATGTAAAGAATCCTGAAGCCGCGGAAGCCTTGACAGGAAGACAGAGGGTCATTAAACTGACCGTCAGTCATCATTAAGAATGGTGGTCAGTTCCTGGTAAAGAGGGGGCTCATATGCCGAAACTTTCGGAAGAGAAAAAAGCGGTCCTGGAGTCGATGACGCGGGAAGCCCTGTTTGGGGCCGCTGTCGCGATTCTGGAGGAGGACGGCTGGCAGGGGCTGACGATCGAGCGCCTGGCCGCTGCGGCAGGGGTTGCGAAAGGAACCGTGTACAACTACTTCAGGGACAAGAGGGAAATCGTCTACTTCGTCGCCGAGCGCAGCATGGAAGAGGTCAGGGAGAAAGTCCTGGCCACCGATATTTCGGAAGGTGACCCGGTGAGGCTGCTGGACGGCCTCCTCGAAACCCTTCTCCGGCACGTCTTCGAGAAGAGGCGGACCCTCTCGGCCATGGTCCGGATGATGGTGGAGGACGCCGAGATGAGGTCGATGACCTGCGATTCCGGGAATCACCCGGCCCTGGAGATCCGGGAGAAGCTGGTCGACCTGTTCCGCAGGGGAACCGCCGAGGGAGCCTTCCCCCCGATCGACCCGGTGCTGATGGATGCGGTGCTCCACGCGACCCTTCACGGGATCATCCACGAGTTCATTGTCCACGAGGAACAGATCCGGGATG
This sequence comes from Synergistota bacterium, assembly GCA_022839995.1. Taxonomy (GTDB): domain Bacteria; phylum Synergistota; class Synergistia; order Synergistales; family 79-D21; genus 79-D21. Next base: position 85,815 of record JALHIN010000003.1, on the reverse strand, counting down.
TCGACGAGGTGATCTCCGCCGTCAAGGGCCTGGTCCTGTACGGTTTTTGCAGAAAGGAGCCGGCTAAGCCATGAAGATCACCGAGGTGTCCCTGCGGCGGCCCGTCACGGTGCTCATCCTCACGGCATCCCTGGTGCTCTTCGGCCTGTTGGCCCTCAAGGGCATGGGTGTCCAGCGCATCCCCGACGTGGATTTCCCGGTCGTGACCGTGACGACCACCATGCGGGGAGCCAGTGCCACGGTCATGGACCATGACGTGGCGGACGTCATCGAAGAAAAGCTGAGCAACATCTCCGGGATCGAGGACATGTCTTCCAGCAGCTACGAGGGGCGCACGGTCACGGTGGTGCAGTTCTCGCTGGACAAGGACGTGGACGCCGCCGCCGCGGACGTGCGCGACAAGGTCAGCCTCGCTGCCGCCGACCTGCCTGCCGAGGCGGACACCCCCATCGTCGAGAAGTTCACGGTGGGTGACCAGGCCATCGTCACTCTGGCCGTCGTCGGGCCGGTCTCCTTCCGCGAGAAGGTCTACTTCGCCGACAAGATCGCCAAGCCGAAGCTGCAGTCCGTCGACGGGGTGGGCAACGTCGACACGCCCGGCCTCCGGGAAAGGGAGATCCGCGTCTGGCTCGACCCTTCCCGCCTGGAGGCCCGCGGGCTGACGGTGAAGGACGTTTCGGACGCCATCAAGAACAAGCACGTGGAGCTCCCCGCGGGAAGCATCCAGAACGGCCAGCGGAAGGTGGAGCTTCGGCTGACCGGCGAGTACGATTCCGTCGAGGGCCTCAAAAACCTGCCCGTGGCGGTGAGGGACGGGGCGGTCGTTCGCCTTTCCGACCTGGCCCGCGTGGAGGACGGTTTCGAGGAAAGGACGAGCGCGGCGACCTACAACGGGAAGGAGACCATCCTCCTGGCCGTGAGGAAGCAGCGGGGGGCGAACGAGGTCCAGGTTGCCGACGGAGTCCTGAAGATGGCCGAAGAGCTGCAGAAACAGGCCCCGAGGGGGATCACCCTCCAGGTGGTGGGCAACAGCGCGGATTTCGTCCGGCGTTCCATGAAAGGCGTCGCTTCCAACGTGATGCAGGCGATCCTCCTCTGCTCCCTGGTCATGCTCTTCTTCCTGCGAACGTTCCGGGCGACCTTCGTGGCGATCGTCACGATCCCGGTCTGCCTGGTGGGGAGCTTCCTGCTTCTCAAGGGCCTGGGCCTTTCCATCAACAACCTCACCATGATGGGCATTTCCCTGGCAGTGGGCATGGTGGTCGACGCCACCACGGTGGTCCTCGAGAACATCCACCGGCACATGGAAAACGGCCTTCCGCCCCTGGCGGCCAGCTCGAAGGGAGCCGGGGAGGTCGCCTTTTCCGTTTTGGGCGGGGCCACCACGACGATGGCCGTGTTCGCCCCGGTGGCCTTCATGGGCGGGATCATCGGCCGCTTTTTCTACTCCTTCGGCATCACGGTGGTCTGCACCATCGCCCTGTCCCTGGTCCTTTCCCTCAGCCTGACGCCCTTTTTGTGCTCGCGCCTGCTGCAGAAGGATCACCCGGGCCGGGTTGCCCTGGCGATCGAGCGGTTCCTCGAAGGGGTTGAGCGGACCTACCGGTCGATCCTGGGGAGAGCCGTCCGTTTCCGCTGGGTGACCCTGGGCGCGGCTCTCGGGCTCTTCGCCCTGGGGCTGGTGATGGCAAGCCAGATCGGGAAGGGATTCTTCCCCTCGGACGACCAGGGAACCTTCAGCATCAGCGTCGAGCTGCCGGCCGGGACGGCCCTGGAAGCCACGGAGCGGACCCTGTTGAAAATGGACGAGATCGTCCGGAAAGACCCTTCGGTCGAGTTCACCTATTCCCAGATCGGTACGGGCATGGGACAGGAGGAGAACAAGGGAACCCTTTACGTGGACCTGGTCCCGAAAAGCCGCCGGCCGGACGTCAAAAGCGTGATGAACCGCCTTCGGCACGACCTGTCGGGCTTCCGGGAGGCGCAGCTGAACTTCGCGACCTGGGGCGCGGCGGACCTGGACATGACCCTGGTGGGAGGGACTCCCGAACAGCTCGTGGCCATCAGCGAGAAAGTCATCGCGGACCTGAAGCGGGACGGCAGGCTGACGGACATCAACACCGACGTCCGCCTGAACAAGCCTCTCCTGGACCTGGGCCTGAACCGGGGCCGGACAGACGACATGGACCTGAACGTCCGGGACCTTTCAACGGAAGTGCAGGCCTATTTCGGCGGGACCAAGGCTGGGGTGTTCAAGGACGGAGGGTTCCGGTACGATATCCGGCTGATGGCCGAACCCGGCCTCCGGTCGTCGGTCCCCAGCGTGGAACAGGTAGCGGTGAAGAACGGTTCCGGGAAGATCGTCCGGATCCCGGGACTGGTCCACGTGACGGAAACCTTGGCCCCGAACGTGGTGAAGCGGTACAACCGCCAGCCTTCGCTGGGGCTTTCGGCCAACGTGGTCAAAGGGTTTTCCACCGGGGAAGCCATGGCCCTGGTCCGTTCGACCGTCCTGAAACACCTGCCGGCCGACGGGAGCATCAAGGTCCTGGCCACGGGACGATCCAAGACCCAGGAACAGGATTTCCGGCGGCTTTTCCTGGCCCTCGCGGTGGCGATCGCCCTGGTCTACATGGTCATGGCCATCCAGTTCGAATCGTTCCTCCACCCGTTCACGGTCATGTTCTCGCTGCCGCTTTTGACGCCGGGGGCCTTCGGGCTGCTCTTCCTGGCGGGGAACAACCTCGACCTGATGAGCTTCATGGGCCTGATCCTGCTGGTGGGAATCGTCGTGAACAACGCGATCATCCTGGTGGACTTCATCAACCAGCAGCGGGACGCCGGGGTGGAAAAGGTGCAGGCGGTGCTCAACGCAGGTCCGCTGCGCCTGCGGGCAATCCTGATGACCGCGGTCTCGACCATGGTGGGCTCGCTTCCGGTGGCGCTGAAGCTGAGCGAGGGGGCGGAGTTCCGGCAGCCCATGGCGGTGGCGGTCGTCGGGGGGCTTTTCACCTCCACGGTCCTGACCCTTCTCGTGATCCCGGTAATCTACCTGGTGCTGGACGACGCGAAGGAGAGGGCCCTGGTGCTGATGAGATGGTTCCGCGCGAAAAGGAAGCGGCACGGCCTGGCCGTTGCCCTGCAGATGCTGATCCCGGGAGGGAAGTGACGATGAGAAGAGCGGTTGCCCTGGGAGTTTCCCTGTTCCTGGCGCTGTCCTGGATCCTGGCCCCGGCGGCCGGGGCCCGCAAGGCGCTTGCGGCGGAAACCCTCGACCTGCAGAAGGCGGTGAAGATCGCCCTGGAAAACAACCCGGACGTCCTGTCCGCACGGGAAGAACTGGTCAAGGCGGAGGGGCGGTACGTGTACGCCCGTTCCGGCCTTTTCCCGTCGATTTCCCTGAACGGAAGCGCTTCCCGGCGCAACGAGGAGTCGACCAAGCCCGAGAAGGAAAACCTCGCAAGCGTGAACCTTTCCCAGTACCTCTACGCGGGCGGGGTGATCAGCGCCGGGGCTGAGCAGGCGCGGCAGACCCTGGTGAAGGCCCGCCAGGACCTGGAGAGCGCCGAGGAAGCCGTGGCCTTCAGGGTCGTGGAGGCCTATCTGGCGGTCCTCCAGAGGAAAGCGGACGAGGAGACGGCCCGCGATGCCCTGGCCTACTACGAGAACGCCGCGAAGGACCTGGGCAAGCGATTCGAGCTGGGGTTGGCCCGGAAGCTGGATTTTTCCCGGGCGATCCAGCAGCGGGAGAGCGCCTCGGCCGAATACACGAGCGCGAAAAACGCCCTTTCCATCGCCAAAATCGACCTGTTCACCCTCCTCCGGCTGCCGCCGGACGCGGACGTCGAGATCGTCGGGGGCCTCGATGCGGGGCCGGCTTCCGTGAACCGCGAAGAGTCCCTGGCGAAAGCCCTCGAGAACAGGCCCGACCTGAAGGGACAGAAGACCGCCGCGGCCATCCAGAAGACGGCCGTGGACATCGCAAGGGGCGGGATGCGGCCGGTCGTGACCCTTTCGGCCTCCTACCAGCTGGATTACGACTCCACGCCCGCTTCTTCGGCGGCGGATGACGAATGGCTGGCAACGGTCACGATGAAGGTCCCGGTCTTCGACGGCGGGATGACGAAGGGGAAGGTGATGCAGGAGAAAGCGGCCCTGAACCAGGCACAACAGGCCGTTTCGAAGAAGGAGGACGCGGTCCGGGCCGAGGTGAGCCAGGCCGTCCTGTCCGTGGAAAGCGCGACGGAAACGGTGAAGGCGGCGAGGAAAAGCCTGGAACTGGCCGCGGAAAACCTGCGGCTGGCCGAGGTGGGCTACCGCGAGGGAGTCAACACCCAGCTCGACGTCCTTTCCGCCCGGACCACCCTGACCGGTGCCCGGACGGCCCTTTCGAGCGCACTGAAGGCGTACCGTATGGCGCTGGCTGGCCTCTGGAAGGCCGAGGGATCCCTCGTGAACCGGATCCTGGAACGGTAAAGGAGGAACAGGGAAATGTCGATGAGATCGTTTGTGGCAACGAAAAGAGGAAAGATCACCCTGGCCGTCGTTCTCCTGGTCCTAGCCGGAGGGGGCATGGCCTTCTCGAGGCGCTCCCGGGCCGTCCAGGCTCCGCCGCCCCCGTCGGCAGCCCGGGTCGAGGTGGTGCCCGCGGAAGTCCGAGCGGTGCTCCGGCAGGGGTTCGAGTCCAATTCCACGCTGGAAGCCCCCGAGGACGTGACGCTCGTCCCGAAGGTGGCCGGCCGGCTTCTCCAGGTCAAGGTGAAAATCGGGCAGCCGGTCCGAAAGGGACAGGTGATCGCGGTTCTCGACCGAAGGGACCAGGACGCCCAGGTCGGTGCTCTTTCCGCGCAGGTGGAAGTCAACAGGGCCGGTGCGGAGCAGGCGAGGGCCGAGCTGGAAAGCGCCCTCCGCGAGAGGGACCGCTACGCCCGCCTTTTGAAGGAAGGGTATGCGACCCGCCAGGAGCTGGATAGCCGGGAAACGGCCTACCAGGCCGCGCTGGCTGCCTACAACCGCGCCCGCGCCTCCGTGGCGCAGGCGCAGAGCAGCCTCCAGGCCCAGTCGGTCAACCGCTCGGAGTTCACCCTGACCGCCCCCATCGACGGGATCGTCCTGGACGACTTCAGCCTGACTCCCGGCACGCTGCTTTCCACCGCCACGCCGGTGGCCAGGATCGCGAACGTCGACCGGATCAGGGCGGTGCTCCAGGTTCCCGAGGTACAGGCCTCCGGCGTGGTTCCCGGGATGAAGGCCCTGATCGCGGCCGAAAGCCTGGGGTCGGACCCGGTCGAGGGGAAGGTTTCCCTCGTCCACCCCTACGTGGATCCCTCCACCCGGACTGTCCGGGTCGAGGTGTCGGCCGACAACCGTGCGCTGGGCTACCGGCTCAAGCCGGGGATGTTCGCCCGGGTCTTCCTGGTGGAAAAATCGGCCGAAAACGCCCTGGTCGTCCCGTTCGACAGCCTCCGGGATGGAACGGTCTTCGTGGTTCGGGACGGGAAAGCGGTACAGGTCCCCGTGAAGACGGGGCTCGTGCTGCCGGACGTCGTGCAGGTGATTTCGGGGATCGCCTCGGGAGACCTCGTGGTCGTTTCCGGCGGCGGTGACCTCAAGGACGGGGATCCCGTGCAGGTCGAGGGGAATTCGAATTGAGGAACACGGCATTTTTGGGCTCGGAGCCCATCGGCCGACTCCTGCTGAAGCTGTCCCTGCCGGCGACGGTGGGGATGATCGTCCAGGCGTCCTACAACCTCGTGGACGCGTTCTTCATCGGGTGGGGCGTGGGGCCCATGGGACTCGGGGGGACGGCGGTGGCGTTCCCCCTCCACTTTTTCGTCATGGGGATCGCCACCATGGGGGGCGTGGGCGCCGCCTCCCTGGTTTCCAGGAGCCTCGGGGCCGGTGACGCCGAACGGGCCGACCGGGCTCTCGGCACGCTCGTGACGCTGGCGCTGGCCGCTGGCCTTTCCGCAGCGACCCTGGGCCGGGCCTTCCTTCCCCGGCTGCTGGCCCTGCTGGGAGCTTCCGGGGAGATCCTCCCCTACGCCCGCGCGTACATCGGCATCATCCTCCTCGGGGTTCCCTTCCACGTCCTGGGGGTCGGCCTGAACAGCACGGTCCGGGCGGAGGGAAACGCGAGGGTGGCCATGTTCACCATGCTCATCTCCGGGGGCGCCAACATGGTCCTGGACCCGCTGTTCATCTTCGGCTTCGGCTGGGGCATCGCCGGGGCCGCATGGGCAACCGTCCTCTCCCAGGCGCTCGTGGTGGTCTGGCTCGGGAACTACGTGTTCTCCGGGCGAAGCGCCCTGAAGCTGAGGGCGGAACACCTGGTCCCCCGCGCGGACATCGTCCGGCAGATCGTTTCCGTGGGCGCGTCGGAGTTCGCCCGGCTGACGGCGGGCGGGGTTTCCGCCACCCTGGTGGTCCAGTCCCTGTCCCGCTTCGGTTCTCCCTACGCGGTTGCCGCCTACGGTGTGATCTCCCGCGTGCTGTCGGTGTTCTTCATGCCGATGATGGGGATTTCCCAGGGACTGCAGCCGATCCTGGGCTACAACTACGGGGCGGGCAACTGGGGCCGGGCCCATCGGGCCGTTCGCCTTTCCGTGACCGCGGCAACGGCGATTTCGACGGTCGGCTTTCTCGTGCTGACTCTGTTCCCGGGCCTGGTTTTCGGGCTCTTCACGGCGGATCCGGAGCTTCGGTCCATCGGAGCCCGTTCCCTGCGGATGATGACCCTGGGGTTTGCCTTCATCGGCTTCCAGGTCATCGGCTCCACCCTTTTCCAGGCACTGGGGAAAGGAACCCCCGCCCTTTTCCTTTCCATGTCGAGGCAGGTCCTCCTGTTCCTGCCCCTCGTGATCGTCCTGCCCCGCCTAATGGGCCTGCCCGGGGTCTGGTTGGCCTTTCCCGCAGCGGACCTGCTTTCGGCTTTCATCACGTTCGCCTTTTTCTCGAGGCAGATGCGGGAACTCCGGGAAAAGGAAACGCCCCCTTCCGAAGCGACCCTCCAGGAGTAGTCGCAAAAAGATCGGCCCTGGGCAAGCCTCCCGGGAGCCTTTCCGCTTTCGATCGCCAGACGGTAAACTAGCAGGGGACCGACCTGAACCGGAGGCGAGGATGCGCCCATGAAGATCACCGAAGTTGCTTTGCGGAGACCGGCTACCGTCATCGTCCTGACCCTTTCCCTGGTCCTTTTCGGAATCCTGGGCATGAGGGGGATGGGGGTCCAGAGGACGCCGGACGTGGATTTCCCCATCGTCGCGGTCACGACCACCATGCGGGGAGCCAGCGCGGCGGTCATGGACAACGACGTGACGGACATCATCGAGGAGAAGCTCAGTACGATCTCCGGGATCGAGAGCATCAGTTCCAGCAGTTACGAGGGAAGGGCGACGACCGTCGTCCAGTTCGACCTGGGGCGCGATATCGACGCCGCGGCCGCCGACGTGCGGGACCGCGTCAACCTTGCCATCCCGGAACTGCCGGACGAGGCGGATCCCCCCATCGTGACGAAGTACCAGACGGGCGAAGATCCCATCGTCACCGTTGCCGTGACTGGCCCGGCATCCTACCGGGAAAAGGCCGTTTTCACGGACAAGGTGGCGGTCGCCCGCTTCCAGTCCGTGGACGGGGTGGGCAACGTCGACACGCCGGGCCTTCGGAAACGCGAGATCCGGGTCTGGCTGGACCCGGCCCTGCTGGAGGCCCGGGGACTTACGGTGTCGGACGTTTCCCGGGCGATCGGCCGGAAACACGTCGAACTGCCCGGGGGGAGCATTGAGACGGATCGGCAGAAGGTGGAGATCCGGCTTTCCGGCGAGTACGATTCCGTGGAAAGCCTCCGGACCCTGCCCGTGGCGGTGAAGAAAGGCGGAATCGTCCGGCTGGCCGACGTGGCCCGCGTGGAAGACGGGTTCGAGGAGAAAAGCAAAAGCGCCTTCCTGGACGGCAGCGAAGCGATCCTCATCTCCATCCAGAAGCAGCGGGGATCCAACGAGGTGGCCGTTTCGGACGCCGTCCTGAAGCGGGTCGAGGAGCTCCAGCGGATCGCCCCCCGCGGGGTCGAGCTCCGGGTGGTTTCGAACACCGCCGATTTCGTGAGGCGTTCCATGGCCGGCGTGAGGACCAACCTCCTGCAGGCCGTCCTGCTCTGCTCGCTGGTGATGCTTTTCTTCCTGAGGACCCTGAGGACGACCTTCGTGGCGATCATCACCATTCCCGTCTGCCTGCTGGGAAGCTTTGTCTTCCTGAAAGCCCTGGGGCTCACCATCAACAACCTGACGATGCTGGGCCTTTCCCTGGCCGTGGGACTGGTCGTGGACGCCACGGTCGTGGTCCTGGAGAACGTCCACCGGCACATGGAAGACGGCATGGCGGCCTTCCAGGCCAGCGACCTCGGTACGGGGGAAGTGGCCTTCTCCGTCCTGGCGGGAGCTGCGACCACGATCTCCGTCTTCGCTCCCATCGCTTTCCTCGGGGGAATCATCGGACGGTTTTTCTACTCCTTCGGAGTGACGGTGGTCTGCACCATCGCTCTATCCCTGGTCCTGTCCCTGACGCTGACGCCCTTTCTCTGCTCGCGGATTCTCCACAAGGACCGGCCCGGGCGGATTGCCTCGGCCATCGAGAGAGGGCTCGTGAAGCTGGACAGGTTCTACCGCTGGGCCCTCGAAAGGGCGATTGCCTTCCGGTGGGTCACCCTGGGGATCGCGGCGGGTCTTTTCGCGCTGGGGCTCTCCTTCTCCTTCAACATCGGTACGGGGCTGTATCCCTCGGACGACCAGGGGACCTTCAACATCAGCTTCGAGCTGCCCGCCGGGGCCTCCCTGGCGGAAACCGAACGGGTCCTGGCGCAGGTCGACCGGATCGTCCGAGCCGACCCATCGGTGGCCTACACGTTCGGGGAAACCGGGACCGGTGCTGGCCGGCAGCCCAACCGAGGGCGCCTTTTCGTCAACCTGGTGCCCAGAAAGGAGAGGCCGGGGGTCAAGGTGGTCATGGGGAAGATGCGGAGAGCCCTTGCGGGTTTCCGGGATGTCCGGTTCACCTTCGCCGTCTTCGGAGGGGCCGATGTCCGGATGACGCTGGTCGGGGGAACCCCGGAACAGCTGATGGAGATCAGCGGGAAAGTCCTGGAGGAACTGGAGAAGGACGGGCGTCTCACGGACCTCGACACCGATGTCCGGCTTGACAAGCCCCAGTTGAACGTCACGCTGAACCGGGCCCGGACGGATGACCTGGACATCGACATCCGCGACCTTTCCACGGAAATCCAGGCCTATTTCGGCGGGACGAAGGCGGGAGTGTTCAAGGACGGGGGATTTCGCTACGATATCCGGCTGATGGCGGAAAGGGAACGGAGAAAAAGCCCGCTGGATGTCGAGCAGGTCTCGGTGAAGACCGGCTCCGGGAGGATCGTCCGGATCCCTGGGCTCGCGTTCGTGGAGAGGGTGAAAGCCCCCAGCGTGATCAAGCGCTACAACCGGCAGCCTGCCCTGCAGGTCAGCGGAAACGTGGTCCAGGGGGTTTCCACCGGGGAAGGGATCGCCCTGGTCCGGCAAACGGTCCGGAAACACCTGCCCGCCGATGGGAGCGTTTCGGTCCTGGCCACGGGCCGTTCCAGGAACCAGGAGCAGGATTTCAGGAGGCTCCTGGGGGCCCTTGCCGTAGCGGTCGTCCTGGTGTACACGGTCATGGTCGTCCAGTTCGAATCCTTCCTGCACCCCTTCACGGTCATGTTCTCCCTTCCCCTGCTGACTCCGGGGGCTTTCGGGCTGCTTTTCCTGGCGGGCAACAACCTCGACATGATGAGCTTCATGGGGATCATCCTGCTGGTGGGGATCGTGGTGAACAACGCGATCCTGCTGGTGGACTTCGTCAACCAGCAGCGCGCCAGGGGCATGGACAAGGTCCAGGCGGTGCTCAACGCGGCCCCGCTGCGGCTTCGGGCGATCCTGATGACCGCCGTTTCCACCATGGCGGGTTCTCTCCCGGTGGCCCTCAAGCTGAGCGAGGGAGCGGAGTTCCGGCAGCCCATGGCCGTGGCGGTTGTGGGCGGGATGTTCACCTCCACGTTCTTGACGCTCCTGGTCATCCCGGTGGTCTACCTGGTGCTGGACGATGCCGTAGAAACGACGCAGCGCCTGCGGCGGTGGTTTCGGGTCGTCCGGGCGAGGCACGGGATTGCGGGGACGCTTCGGAGGATGATGCCGAAGGGAAGATGAACGGGGGCACAACGCCTTGGGGGAGCCGGACTTTCTCGGAACCGAACCGATAGGAAGGCTTTTGCTCGGGATGTCCCTTCCCGCGATCCTGGGCATGAGCGTCCAGGCTTCCTACAACGTGGTGGACGCATTCTTTCGGGCAAGAGCGCTCTCAGGCTCCTTTCCATGGCCGACTTGCCCCTTTTCGGGGTCTTCACCCAGGATGTTCCCCTCCGGGAATTGGGCGTCCGATCCCTGCGGACCATGACCCTCGGGTTCTTCTGCGTCGGTTTCCACGTCGTCGGGGCCAGCCTTTTCAAGGCCCTGGGCAAAGCTGTCCCCGCAGCGTTCCTTCCCCCTTTCCGACATCCTTTCGGCGCTCGTGACGGGCGTGTTTTTCTTTCGGCAGCTGAACGATTTCCGGAAACGGGGAAGAGCGGCTCCATGCTAGGATTTTCAGGACACGGAGAGTCCGTGTTCGAGAGGAGGAGGTTTCATGACCTACCGGTCAAAGGAAGGAGAACTGTTCACTTCTGCGGGCGGGGCCTCTAGGAGGGCCATCTACAAGGGGTGCGGGTACGACGACATCGACCTGGCCCGGCCCCTGATCGGGGTGGTCAACCCGGGCAACGACGCGGGGTTGGGGCACACCCACCTGGACAAGTTGGCCGAAAGCGTCAAGGCCGGAATCTGGCAGGCCGGCGGGACCCCCTTCGAGTTCCGGACCATCGCGACCTGCGGGGCCATCCCCATCGGGACGCCCCACATGAGGTACGAACTGGTCATCCGGGACGTGATCGCCTCATCCGTGGAGATCATGGCCAACGTCCAGCTCCTGGACGGCCTTGTCCTGCTGGCTTCCTGCGATAGCATCATCCCCGGCGTGATCATCGGGGGGATCCGGTCCGGGCTTCCCTTCATCTTCCTTTCCGGGGGGCCGCAGCTCGTGTCGCGCCACGAAGGGCGGCAGGTCGTCATGTCGGAGCTGGACCAGGTCGTCTTCGGGGCCCGGTACGGAGAGGAGGACGTGTCGGAGCGGATGAGGTTCCTGGAGGATCACGTCTGTCCCGGCCCCGGGGCCTGCTCCCTCATGGGGACCGCCAACACGATGCAGATCCTGGCGGAGGTGCTGGGGCTCTCCCTGCCCGGTTCCGCCACGGTTCCGGCCGTCTATGCCGAGAAGCTCAGGTTCGGCCGCAGGACGGGACGCCGCATCGTAGAGATGGTGCAGGAGGGGCTTTCCGCCGACAAGGTGCTGTCCCGGGCCAACCTCCTGAACGCGGTAAAGGCGACCCTGGCCTTGGCCGGTTCGACGAACGCGGTCCTGCACCTGGTCAGCATCGCGCGGGAACTGGATCTTGACCTTTCGCTGGACGACTTCGACCGCCTCTCGCGGGAGATCCCTGTCCTCTCGAGGGTCATCCCCACCGGCAAAAGGACCGTCGTGGACCTCCACGAGGCGGGCGGCGTCCCCGCGCTGCTGAAGGAACTCGAGGGACTGCTGGACCTCGGCGCCATGACGGTGACCGGGCGCCCCCTCGCGGAGGAGCTGCCGAAGCGGGGCTCCCTGGACAGGAGCACCCTTGCGGGCGTGGACGACCCGGTTTTCGATTCCGGCGGGATCGCCGTCATGCGGGGAAACCTGGCCCCGGACGGGGCCATCTGCCGGACGACGACCATCCCGGCTGACCGGATGCGTTTCAAGGGTCCCGCCAGGGTGTTCTCCTCCGACGACGAGGCTCACGAGGCCGTCGTCACGGGAGCCGTCAACAGGGGAGACGTGGTGGTGATCCGGTTCGAAGGTCCGCGCGGGGCACCGGGCATGCGGGAAATGATGATGACGACCGACGCCCTGGTCGGGCTTGGGCTCGGGAAGGACGTATACGTCCTGACAGACGGGCGGTTCTCCGGTTTCACCGAAGGCTGCGCCATCGGGCACGTCGCCCCCGAAGCCTTCGTTGGAGGCCCCATCGCGGTCATCGAGGAGGGCGATCCCATCGTCATCGACATCGAGGCCCGCACGGTGAACCTGGACCTGCCGGAGGCCGTAATCACCAAGCGGCTCGCGCGCTGGACGCAGCCCGAGCCGAAGGTGAAGCGAGGCATCCTGGGACTCTGTGCCAGGACGGCCCTCCAGGCGGACCTCGGCGGCATGCTGGACGACCGGTGCTAAGATTTCCCCTACCCGAAGGTGATGCAGTTCCTCCCGGCGGCCTTGCTCTCGTAAAGGAGCTCGTCGGCCCGTTCAAGGGCCCTCTGAGGCGTTTCCCCGAGCCGGGCGAGCGTGGCACCGCCTGAAACGGTGACATGAAGGGGTTCGTGGCTGCTCTCGAGGAAAATGTCGGAGGCTGCGACCATCTTTCTGAGCCGGTCCGACACCTCCTCCAGGGCTCCTTCCTTGAGGTTCGGCAGCAGGAGCAGGAATTCCTCTCCCCCCCAACGTCCCAGGACGTCGTAAATACGGAGGCTGTGTTTCAGGGTGGAAGCCACGACGGTCAGCACGCGGTCGCCCACGATGTGCCCCCAGTTGTCGTTTACCCGCTTGAAATGATCGATGTCGAAGAAAAGAAGGCCGAGAGACAGTCCCGAAATCTGGAATTCCCGGAATTTTTCTTCCAGCTGTTCTTCCAGGTAGCGGCGGTTGCCGATGCGGGTGAGGGGGTCCAGCAGGGTCAGGGATTCCAGCAGCTGGATTTTTTCCTCGAGGGCCAGGTAGCCCATGGCGTCTTCGAAAACCTCGATCCCTCCCGTCACGGCCCCGTTTGCGTCCCGCAGGGGGGAGGTCCGGACCCTGACGGGTCTTCGAAATCCGTCCTTGTGGTGCAGGAAGACCATCGTTTCCCTGGGTTTGCCGTCGGCCATCGTTTCCGAAAGAGGGCATTGTCCCTTGCAAAGAGGGATTCCCCTTCGGTCGACATGCCCAAGGATGTTCTCGGAACAGACCCGCCCCACGACTTCTTCCTTCATGAAGCCGGTTAGGTCTTCGGCCCTCTTGTTCCAGTAGACGATTCGACGGTCGATGTCGGTGACATAGACCGCTTCGAGCATGTTGTCGAGGATGTCCTTGAAGTTCTGTTCCAAGTTTTTATCCCTCCCTCAAGGTTTTCCGGTCCCGTTCGCCCCGCAGGGGTTCAGGCCGGGCTGCGGCCTCGGCACGATCCCCCTGTTCCTCCAGCGCCCCATTCCGCGGCGGAGCAGTTCCCAAATCCGCCAGTTCAGGTTTCTTCGGAGGCGGATTTTTCCGCGCCTCCGGATCACGGTGCGGGTCATGATAATTCACTCCATCCATTCTCTAACACTTCATTTCGATCGATAAAAGCCATATAATACGATAGCACGATACAAAAAAATCATACCTTCACATCCCCTCTTTCGCAACGCTTTTCCCGGCCTTCGCCCGACCCACTTCGCCAGAAGAAGGGAAGTCTGTGCCGTGAACGCTTCCACCGGTGAAACCCTGTTGCGCTTCGACGACAGCACCGTTTCCATCCCGAGGGAACGGAGGCTGCGGAGGATCCTCCTCGAGCTGACCTCCCGCTGCAACCTGGATTGTCCCATGTGTTTCCTGAAAGGTTCCGGGGAAACACGCGGCGACCTGGAATGGGAAGTCCTGGAGAGCCTCTTCGACCAGGCCGAAGGGTTCCCGGACCTGGAGTGGGTCCATTTCGGCGGGGTCGGAGAACCCCTGGTCCATCCCCGCGTGCTGGAGGCGCTCCGAGCGGCCGCCGGAAAGGCATGGAGCGTCCGCCTCACGACCAACGGAACCCTCGTCGACCAGGCTATGGCCCGAGCCCTGGCCAAGATCGGCCCGAAGGTCGTCGATTTCTCCCTGGAAGCGGAAGCGGCCGGGCTTCCCGGAAGGGATTCGGACGCGAAAACAATCCTCGGGGCGATGCGGGCCCTCGACCGGGCCCGTAAGGACGAAGGCCGCAGTTTCCCGGAGATCCGGGCTGCCATCGTCCTGACGGCTTCGAACCTCGAGAAAGTCCTTCTCCTTCCGAAGGCCCTCAGGGAGGCCGGCGCAACAAGGGTATCCCTGAGCAACATCGTCCCCACTTCGGAGGCGATGCTGCCCCTCGCCCTGTACCCGGTTTCCCTGGAAGAAGAGGCTGCCTTGCAGAAGGACATCTTCCTTGCCTTCCAGAAGGAGGGGCTGAACGTGGCGCTGCCCCGGTTTGCCCTTTCGTCGGAACGGCATTGTTCCTTTGCGCGCTCGGAAACCCTGGTCGTCAGGTGGGATGGGAAGGTCAGCCCCTGTACCCGCCTGTCCCATGGCTACGAAGAGTGGGTCCTGGGCCGGAAGAAACGGGTCTGTTTCCACTCTTTCGGCTCCCTCAGGGAGGAGACCCTCGAAGCGATCTGGGACAGCCCCGCCTACGCGAGTTTCCGGTGGCGGCTCAGGCGGGCCCTCTATGCCTCCTGCCTGGACTGCAACCTTCTGCCTGTCTGCGAGTACCCGAAAACGACGGAAAGCGACTGCTGGGGGGACTCCCCTGCCTGCAGCGATTGCCTGTGGGACCGGAACCTGATCCGATGTCCCTGAGCGGAAGGGAGGGAAAGGAACAAAAAACCCGCGGGAAAATCGTGGGGGAGGCTGTTGGAGAAAGAGAGCCGGATGAGCGGAAAGAAACGGAAGCGGGATCCGAAAAAAAAGAGACGGAGGGATGATTCATGGCTGGAAAGATGCTGATGAGAGTGAATCTCACGACGGGCGCGATTTCCAGGGAACCCCTGAACGAGGAATGGATGAAGGCGTTCATCGGAGGCCGGGGCTATGCCACGAAACTCCTCTACGAGGAAGTTCCGGCGAAGACCGATCCTTTGTCCCCGGAGAACAAGCTGGTCCTCGCACTGGGTCCCCTGTCGGGGTCCAACGTCCCGACCGGGGGACGGTCCATGGCGGTGACCAAGAGCCCGCTGACGGGGCTGATCGCCTGCAGCAACACCGGAGGCCAGTGGGGAGCCGAATTCGCCAGGACGGGAAACGCGTTCCTCGTCCTGGAGGGGAAGGCGGAAAAACCCGTCTATCTCTGGATCCGGGATGACGGGGCGGAGATCCGGGACGCCCAGGGGGTCTGGGGACAGGATACGGCCGTCACCACGGACCGCCTGCTGGAGGAAGTCGGCGACGAACGGGCGAAGGTGGCCTGCATCGGGCCCGCGGGAGAGAGGATGTCGAGGGTTGCCTGCATCATCAACGACCGGGCCCGTGCGATGGGCCGCAGCGGCGTCGGGGCAGTGATGGGATCGAAGAACCTGAAGGCCGTGGTGGTCAGGGGATCCGGGGCCTGGACCGCCGCAGACCCGGAGGGGCTGAAGGAGGCCCTGAGGGTGGGGATGCAGAAGATCAAGGAGAACGGGGTCACGAGCCAGGGACTTCCGACTTACGGGACGGCGGTGCTCGTCAACATCATCAACGCGGCCGGCAGCTACCCCTTCCGGAATTTCCAGTCGGGGTTCATGCCCGAGGCGGACCGTCAATCCGGCGAAACGCTGGCGGCGACCCTGCTGACGGGAAAGCGGGCCTGTTACGCCTGCCCGATCGCCTGCGGGCGGGTCACGAAAGTCGGCGACAAGGAAGGCGAAGGCCCGGAGTACGAGAGCACCTGGTCGCTGGGGGCCAATTGCGGAGTCGTGGAGCTTGAATCCATTACCCTGGCCAACTACGTCTGCAACGAATTGGGACTGGACACGATCAGCGCCGGGGGAACCGTTTCGGCCGCCATGGAGCTGTTCGAGAAGGGGTACCTGCCTTCGTCGGACCTGGAGGGAGGCCCGGAACTGAAATTCGGCTCCGGAGAAGCCCTGCTCTACTGGCTGGAGAAGATGGGGAAGGCGGAGGGCAGGCTGGGCAAGCTCCTGGCGGAGGGAAGCGCCCGCCTCTGCGAAGCCTACGGCCACCCGGAGTTTTCCATCACGGTGAAGAAACAGGAACTGCCGGCGTACGACCCCCGGGGCATCCAGGGGATCGGCCTCACCTACGCCACGAGCAACCGGGGAGCCTGCCACGTGCGGGGATACATGATCTCGGCGGAAATCCTGGGAATCCCGGAGAAACTGGATCCCTGGACGACAGAGGGGAAGGCCGAGTGGACGAAAATCTTCAACGACCTGACCGCTGCCATCGACTCATCCGGCATGTGCCTGTTCACGTCCTTTGCCCTTTCGGCGGACGATTACGCGGCCTTTCTCAAGGCCGGGACCGGCCGGATCGGTTCGACGGAGGAGATGATGCGCTGCGGGGAGCGGATCTGGAACCTGGAGCGGCTGTTCAACCTGAGGGAGGGGCTGGATCCGCTCAAGGACGACACCCTGCCGAAGCGCCTGCTGGAGGAACCCCTGCCCGAAGGGGCGGCGAAGGGGAAAGTGAGCCGTGTCCCGGAAATGGTGGCGGAATATTACCGGGCCCGCGGCTGGGACGGGAACGGAGTCCCGACGGAGGCGAAGCTGAAGGAACTGGGGCTGAAGTGAGGGGCCGCCTAAACAATTCTAAAGGTTTCGAAAGGGCACCTTAAGGAAAAAGATCCTAGAATGGGGCCACGACTCGGAAGAAGTGCAGCGATTATCCGAGGGATGGAGGTCCCGGAGATGAAGAGATGGAGAGGAATTGGGTTGATGGTGACGGTGGCCGCACTTTGCCTCGGGGTCGTTCTTCCGGCCAACGCCGCAACGGACCCGCGGATCCCGGTGAACGACATGCGGTCCGTGAGGGAGGACATCGACAGCCTCCTGACGCCGGAACTTCTGGGCTCCCTGAACTTGACGCGGAGCCAGCGCGATTCGCTGGAGGAACTGCGCCGTAGGGATTGGGACGACCTGAGGGACGGTCGCCGCGAGGACCGCAGGGATTACCGAAGGGACGGCTATCGTTTTGACAACCGGTTCGACCGGTGGGACGGAAGGGACCTGGGGCGACTGTTCGGCCTGTTCGATTTGGGAAGGCGCGGATACGGATACGATGTCCGCATCGAACGGGGCGACGACGACAACTTCCGGACGTTCCTTGCGCTTTTGGCACTGGGCCTTTACTTCAGCCAGTCCCAGGACGGCTACTACGTCGATGATTACTACCGGATGATGCGGCTGGACGATTTCCTTTACCTGTTCCTGCGGATCCTGGACGCGAACCAGAGGCAGACGTTCATCGTCCGTTTCGACCGGTGGTATGACGACCGGTACATCTACCGCCGGGATGACCGGAGGGACGACCCGTACCGCTGGTTCCCGAAGGACTGGGACCGGCGCCTCCGGCTGGACGACCGGCAGCGGCGCGACATGGAGCGGGTCTTCAGGGACCTGGACGATCGACACCGGGACCGGGAGCGGCGCTACCGTGAAATGGAGAAGGATTACTTCAGGCGCAGCTGGGAAGACCGGTCCGGGCAGTCCAGGGAAGAGCAGCGGCGAAAGCTCTTCGAATACCGGCAGCAGCTGAGGGTGCCGGAAAGCGAGATCCGGGAGCGGATCCGACCGATCCTGAACGAAACCCAGAGGAAGCTGCTCGACGTTGAACCCCGTTTCCCGAACCCCGGGATGAACAGGCCCCCGGTGAAGAACGACAAGTGATCCGAAAAGCGGGCCGCCTCGAGGCGACCCGCTTTTTCCAAACCATCCACCTGAAGGAGGCCTGAGACATGAACCGATTCTGGAGAAGTGCGCTGGTGCTGATCCTGGCGGGAATGTGCGCGGTAAGTGCCCTGCCTGCCCGGGCGGATTCCTGGAACGACGACCGGGACAACCTCTACTGGACGGGCCGAAGCGTGGAACGATTGCTCGCGGAGGATTTCCTGGAGAGCCTTAGGCTGTCCCCGCGCCAGAGAGAGGCAATCCGTGAACTCCGGCGCGACGCCCTGTTCGAGCGCCGTTCCGAACGGCTCGAGGACCTGAGGGACATCCTGGGGCTGATCATCGTCGGGGAGGTCCTGGATTCCCGGAGGCAGGGATTCCTGGAACGGGATCTCGATTACCTCTTGCGGACCGATGACGATTTTCTCTACCGCTTCTACCAGATCCTCGAACCGGACCAGAGGCGCCTGGCCTGGGATCGGATGGGCCGGTGGTACGAACGGGACGGCGACCGTGGATGGCATTTCGGGCGAGTGAGATGGGAACTCTCGAGGGTACTCGAACGGCGCCTGAACCTGACCCGGCGCCAGAAGAAGGAGATCGACCGGATCCTGAGGGATGCGGCCGCGGAGATGAGAGAGCGGGAGATGCGGCTCTGGAGGCTTGAACGGGAGTACTTCAGGAACAGCTGGGCTCCCTTCTCCGCCCGCTCGGAAGCGCGGTACCGGGGGGAACTGCTGAAGGCCCGAAGGGAAATGCTTTTCCTTTCCTACCGGGTGCGCGAGAGGATCCGTTCGGTCCTGGACAGTCGGCAGCGGAGGATCTTCGATTCCTGGAGGGGCGGGATCTTCGAGCCCTACAGGAGGTTGCACAAGAACGACAGGTAAGGAAGGCGGCCCGTTTTGGGCCGCCTTCCTTACCTGTTTTGCCTACCTGCGGATCGTGACGGCTGCCTGCTGCCGGAACCTGGATAGGGCGGCAAGGACCAGGGCCCCCAGGAACGAACCGGTGGCGCTGCTTGCCAAAAAGGGTAGAAACAGCGTCGAGAAAGTTGCCCCGCAATGGACGGCCGGGGCGATTACCACCGCTCCCAGGCCCGCCCCGACGATCGAGGTCCCCAAGGGTTCCGCCAACGCGGCGTAGACCTTCCTCCGCCGGATAGCCGAGGCCGCAAGGCCGACCGCGAAAGCCCCGGGGATACTGCCCGGGTAGGCGAAGAGCGTCCCCGTCCCTGCCGCGATCCGCAGCGTGCTCGTGGTGAAGGCGGCTCCGGCTGCCCACCACGGGCCGAGAAGGACGCCCGAGACGACGTTGACGGCATGCTGGACAGGAAAACAGCGGGTCGGCCCGAGGGGGATCGAAAGGCCCGACAGGAGGAACCCGACAGAAGCGAGGAGAGCGGCCAGGACCAGCCTGCGGAGTGGGGAATTCGCCTGGACCATTGCCGTCACCGGTCCTTCCAGAGGAGCCGATCGGTATCGATGGATCGCCCGATCAGCCTCCACTTCAGGGCAAAAACGGCGAACTTCTTCCACCTGGAAGGGTCGAGATCCTGGGAACGGGCGAAAAACGGAAGCGTTTTGCCCAATACTTCTTTCTCCAGGGACCGCGGGGCTTCGGGGACAGCTCGGAAATAGATTTCCAGCGCTTTCTCTGGGTTCGCGAGGGATGCATGAATCCCCCGGTCCAACGCTTTCCGGAAGGCCCGGATCACCTGCGGGTTCGATTGGGCAAAACTCGGAGAAGTGACGAAAACCAGCTCGTCGTAGTCAGGGATGCCCCATTCCTCGAGCGGGAAGGTGGACGGCTTCATCCCCTGCTGAAGCATTTCGACGACTTCGTAGTTGCGGAAACCGCCCATCACCGCGTCCACCTTACCGGAGGCGAGAGACTGAACGATGGAAAAGCCGACGTTGACTGGCGAAATCCCCTTCACGCCGTTCAGTTTCGAGAACGCGTCGAGGAGGACGTCCATCACTCCCGCAACCGTGAAGCCGACCCGTTTTCCGGCCAGGTCGGAGGGGGAGCGGATCCCCTTTCCCTCCAGGAAAAGGAGGGTGCTCAAGGGGTGCTCCACCAGGCGCCCAACCACCCGTACCGGAACGCCTTCCGCGACGGAAACGATGACCTGCGGAGCATAGCTGACCGCGAGGTCCACTTTCGAGGCGGCAGCCAGTTTCAGGGCATCCGTCGTGTCGGACGGAACGAGGATCCGGATCTCGAGGCCCTCCTTGCGAAACAAACCCATCTCCTTTGCGACATAGATCGGAAGGTGATCGACATTGGGAACCCAGTCGAGCATGACCGAAATTTCCTGCGCGGCCGGGCATGCCGTTGCGAGGCAGAGAAGGAAAGCGATGGAGCAGATGGCGCGCTTCAATTGAAAGACCTCCTTTTTTTCGTGGGGCTGAAACGCAGAAGGGGTTCCCTCCAGGGCAGCAGTTTCGTTTCGAGCCAGCCGAGACCGAACCAAAGGGAAAGCCCGATGACGCTGAGAAGGGCAACGCAGGCGAAAACCAGGTCGGTCCTGAGACGGGCGTTTGCCTGGAGCATCAGGTAGCCCAGTCCTTTCTGAGCCCCGACCCATTCGCCGATGACTGCACCGATGGTGGAAACGGTGACTCCGACCCGGAGCCCGGAAAAGAACCAGGGGAGGGCCTGGGGGAAATAGAGCAGGCGCAGACGGGCGGAATAGGAAGCCTCCATCAGGAGGAACAGATCTTCCAGGTCCGGGTCACAGGATTTCAGCCCGTCCAGCAGGGCCACCGTGATGGGAAAGAAAATGACGAGCCCGGCTACCAGGATCTTTCCCGTCATGCCGTAACCGAGCCAGAAAACCAGGATCGGGGCCAGGGCAAAAACCGGTACCGCCTGGGAACTCACCAGGAAGGGGGTAAGCCCGCGTTCGAGGCTCGGTCTTGCGAACATGGCCAGGGCAAGCGGAATCGCTGCGAACACGGCACCGGCAACGCCCAGGACGATTTCCTCCAGCGTGACGATCCCATGGCGGAGAAGAAGGGGTACGTTCCCGGCCAGGGCAGAAGCGATCCTCAAAGGGGAAGGGAGAAGGAAGGCCGGGATTTTCAAGAGGCGGCAGAGGACCTCCCAGGCGGAGAGGAAAGACAGGGAAAGGAGCAGCATGCCCGTCTTAAGCCGCACGGAAAGGACCCCCTTCCAGGGCTTCAAGCAGGACTTTCCGGTTCGTGACGACGACCGGGGCATCGGTTTCCCGGGGTTTGGGTTCCGGGATGTCCATCAATTCTTCGATCCCTCCCGGGAAGCCGTGGAAGATGAAGATCCGATCGGCAAGAAGCAGTGCTTCTTCCGTATCGTGGGTCACCATCAGCACGGTTCTCCCAAATTCCCCTTGAAGCCGGAGAAGCTCTCGCCGAAGGTTCGATCGGGTCAAGGCATCGAGGGCTGACAACGGTTCGTCCAGGAGGAGAATTTCCCTCCCGGAAAGAATCGTACGGGCGAGGGCGCACCGCTGCCGCATTCCGCCCGAAACCCGGCCCGGCAGGGCGTCTTCGAATCCCTCAAGGCCAAAACGGGCCAGAAGCTCCCGGGCCCTTCGCCTTTCCTCCAGGCGGACCTTGCCTGAAACCCGGGCGGGCAGCAGGGCGTTCTCTTCGAGGTTCGCCCAGGGCAAGAGCAGGTCCTTCTGCTGCATGGAGGCGGCCAAGCGAGCGAGGTTTTCGACCGTTTCCCCCCGCCACCGGATTTGCCCGGCACCGCGGGGCAGGAGCCCCGTCAAGGCCTTGAAAAAAGACGTTTTTCCGCACCCGGACCGACCGACGATGACCCCGAATTTCCCCCTTTGAAGGCGCAGGGAAGCCCCTTCCAGAAGGGGCACTCCACCCCGTTTTAGGGAAAAGCCCGACACCTCAAGCAAGGCGGGGCTCTCCCCTTTCCATGGCAATCCGGAATTCCCTCGCGGCAGCTTCCGCTTCTTGCGCCCTGGCGACCGCCGAGTGGACCGCTACCCCGCAGGCCCCGCAGCGGAGGACCTCTAGGGCCGTTTTCGCCGTAATGCCGCCGATTCCCACGCAGGGAAGGGTCGTGGCCCCAAGGACGGCACGGAATCCCCCGATCCCGATGAACCGGGCATTTCCTTTCGTCGAGGTGGGAAAAATGGCCCCGACGCCGAGATAGTCGGCACCAAGCCTTTCGGCTTCGCGAGCTTCTTCCGGGTCATGAGCGGAAGCCCCGATCACGAAGCCGCGGGGGGCAATTTCCCTTGCGGCTTCGATGGGAAGATCGGCCTGGCCGAGGTGGACGCCGTCTGACCCGCAGGCGAGGGCCACGTCAAGGCGGTCGTTGACGATAAAAAGAACGTCGAGGCTTCGGCAGAGAGCCCCGAGGGCCTTCCCGACCGCGGCCAGATCCCGGGCCGATGCCTCCTTGGATCGGAGCTGGATTGCCGTCGCCCCTCCCCTGATGGCTTTTGCGGCCTGTTCGAGGACGAGCCCGCCGGGAGTCGATGCCGGATCCAAGAGAACGGTGAGGAAAAGCTTCCTGGACAGGGGAATCACGGCGCCACCTCCCGAATCCGTTCGGTCATACGAAATGAAGCTCCGTGCGCCAGGTCGTGAAGGGCATCCAGAAAATGAGCCCTGAAACTCCCCGGCCCACGGGAGAGCGAAGCTGCTGCCTCGGCGGCCGAATCAAAGGCGCAGAGGGCGACCAGGGTTCCACCGAGGGGGTCGCCGGAAGCGCCGATACAGGCCGCGACCAGGGATCCGAGCCAACAGCCGCTTCCCGAGAAGCTTTCGAGCATCGGGTTTCCGCCTTCGACAGCCCATGTTCGCTCCCCGTCACTCACCCAGTCGATCTGCCCGGTAGCGACTGCAAACAGGTTCTCTTGCCGGGCAACATCGAGCACTGCCTTTGCCGGGTCCGGGGAAAACCCGCGGTCCACTCCGCGGACGGATGCGGGTTGACCCGCCAGGAAGCAGATCTCTGAAGCGTTTCCCTTTACGACCGTGATTCCGCCGGTGTCAAGAATGGAACGCACCAGCCGGTTTCGAAAGCCCGTGGCTCCGAGGCCGACAGGGTCGAGGACGACCGGGCGGCCGGATTCTTTCGCGGCGAGAGCGGCCCTTTCCAGGATTTCACGGGAAGCGGTAGACGGGGTTCCGATATTGATCAGGATCGCATCCGCGACACCAGAGAACGATTGGGTCTCTTCGATGCAGAGGGACATGACCGGCGAGGCCCCAACGGCCAGGGAGACATGGGCCTGTTCGGCCATCGCGACCCCGTTTGTCAGGTGGTAGACGAGGGGGCAACGTCCCCGGAGGGCGCCCCAGGCGCCTTCAAGACGTTTCGCCGGGAAACTCATGGCCTGATCCAGGGGACGCTCACTGCATGGCCAAGACAGCCGCGTCCCTTTCCCCCGCGAAAACTGGAGGCCAAAGCCGACCTCAGGTAGGTTCGGGCCCTTCGGACGGCGTCTTCCATTCCGCATCCTGCGGCCAGTTCCGCGGTGATGGCGGCGCTCAGGGTACAGCCCGTTCCGTGGGTATCTTCCGTCGGGATCCTCGGTTCCTCGAAAACCTGGACCCGGCCCTCCCAGAGCAGCACGTCCCTCAGGACCGTTCCCTCCATGTGGCCGCCCTTGACGAGCACCCCGCGGGCCCCCGTCCGCGCGATGCAGAAAGCGGCCTCGATCATCCCCTCGACATCCCGGATCGCTCGCCCGGTGAGTTTTTCCGCTTCGGGAACGTTGGGCGTAACCAGGTCGGCCTTCGGGACAAGGATCTCCGCCAGGGTCCGTTCGGCCTCCGGTTCCAGCAAGGGATCCCCGCTGGTAGCGACCATGACCGGGTCGACGATCAGAAAGGGGCAGCGGCCCGCGAGGCAACCGGCGACCTCCAGGACCGCTTCCCGCGAACCCAGCATCCCGGTTTTGACGGCATTAAGCTTGAAATCGCCGCAAACGGCGTCCAACTGGGCCCGGATCATTTCCCGCGGAATGTCCTGGATGGCAGAGACCCCCAGGCTGTTCTGTGCCGTCAGTGCCGTCAGGACGGTTGTGCCGAACACGCGCAGCGCGGCGAAAGTCTTGAGGTCCGCCTGGACGCCGGCCCCGCCGCCGGAATCGCTTCCCGCGACGGTCAAAGCGACTCCCCTGTAAATGGACATGTTTCCACCTCCCGCAAAAAAATCGGCGGGCTCCCCTTCGGAAGCCCGCCGTATTCTCCAGTCGCGGCCGAAACCGCTAGAAAACCGCCTCGCTCCCTACGCCGGCATGACCCGGATCAGGTTCGTGGGGTCAAAGGGTAACACCCTTTATCTCAGCCCCTCACAGGGGCCCCCCCGCAGACAGTGTGTTTCGATTGTCAAAAGCGTTGCAGGAGAATCTTACCACTCCCGGCTGAATCGGCGCAAGCTGCCATCGCTTCGGGGCCGGAGGGCGCCGCTATGTCCCGGTCCACTCCACTTTCGTGAGTCCCAGCAATCCTTCAAGCGCCAGAACGTATCCCGCTGCCCCGAACCCCATAACGAGCCCGGAGGCTACCGCGGTCAGCAGGCTGCCGTGCCGGAAGGATTCCCTGGCAGCGGTGTTTGTGAGGTGGACCTCGACGACGGGGATCCGGATGGCGGAAACGGCATCCCTTAGGGCCACGCTGGTGTGGGTGTAGCCCGCCGCGTTGAGCACAACTCCCCGGCAGTCGAGACGGGCCGCGTGGAGCAGGTCGATCAGCTCTCCCTCGTGGTTGCTCTGGGCGCAGCGGATTTCGATGTCCCTTTCCGCTCCCCAGTTTTTGCAGAGCGTCTCCAGTTCCTCAAGGGTGACCTCGCCATAGATCCCGGTTTCCCTTTCCCCGAGGAGGTCCAGGTTTGGGCCGTTCAGGACGAGAAACTTCAATCGATTTTCCATTGGCGCACCTCCTCGTATGAAGCCCTGAGCCTGTCCAGGCTCACGTCGTTCCTCAGGGCGCACGGGCCCCCTTCCACGGGGAGGACCAGCCGAGGTCTTCCTTCACGGAACTTCTTGTCCCTGGCGAGGTACGGTTCCAGTTCTTCCCAGGGGCGATCCGGTCTCCTGGGAAGACCGAGATCTTCCAGCAACGCTTCGAGGCGGAGCAGGAGCTTCTCCCCGCAGTCCCCAAGCCGGTACGCCAGGTGCGTTGCCACCACGAGGCCCGCGGAGACCGCATCCCCGTGCTGCCAGGTTTCGTATCCCCCTGCGGCTTCCAAGGCGTGGGCAATTGTGTGCCCCAGGTTTAAGCGGACCCGTGCCCCGGTCTTTTCCTTCTCGTCTTCGGCAATGACAGCGAGCTTGATTTCGGCGCAACGGCCGACCGCCTCGGCCAGGGCGGGGGGGTGCCTTTCGAGCAATGCCTTTGCGTGTTTTTCCAGCCAGCCGAAGAACTCGGGGTCCTCACCCAGGCCGTATTTCACGATTTCCCCGAGCCCCTGCCGGTAGTCCTTTCGGGAGAGGGAAGCGAGACAGGAGACGTCCGACAGGACTAGAACGGGCTGGTGGAAGGCCCCGACAAGATTTTTCCCCTCCGGTAAGTTCACCCCCACCTTGCCGCCCATGGCACTGTCGACCTGGGCCAGTAGCGTGGTGGGACACTGAACCAGGTCGATGCCTCGCATCCAGGTGGCTGCGGCGAAACCTGCCGTATCGCCCACGGTGCCTCCCCCAAGGGCTGCCAGGGCCCCCGCTCTGTCCACCCCGGCGGCTGCAAGAGCCTGGTAAAGATCTTTGACCTGGTCCAGCGTTTTGGCCTCCTCCCCCCGGGGAAGCAGGTGGAGGCCGCGCGTTTCACCCAGTTGCCCAGAGAAGAGGGGACCCGTGAGCGTGTCGGCTACGACGAAGGGAGGTTGCCTCTCGTCGAGGAAAGACGGCAAGTGGCCCAGGATGCCGCTACCCACGACGACGCGTCCCCGAACCCCTTCCAGGACTCGCTCGATCGCCGGCGGCGGAACCGGAGGAAGGCCCAGGCCCGCTTGGATTTCCCGGGCGGCCTCTTCGGGTGAAATGGAATCCGTTTCAATGCGAAGTTTCCCGCTCGCGTAGAAAGACTCGCGTTCCGCCCAGAGGGCATGAAGGTCGTTCTTCTCCAGCAATGGGCGCGCCCCGGCCTGGCTTGCCGCCCTTTCCCTGGCTGTTTCAGGTTTTACGCCCAGGATCACGAGGGTCCCCGAGCTTTCAACGAGGCGGCGGTTTTCACCGTTAACGAGAACTCCCCCGCCCAGGGCGACGATGCAGTCCGCCAGACTCGCGACCTCCCGGAGAAGTTCCCCTTCCATGCGGCGGAACGCGCCTTCGCCGTAGAGGGTGAAAATCTCCGGAACCGATAGGCCGGTTCTTTTTTCGATGGTCTCGTCCATGTCCAGGAAGGGGTACCCTGTCATGCGGGAGAGCTCCCTGCCGACAGTGGTTTTGCCCGATGCCATGAACCCCCCCAGGAAAATGGGTGCCCTATTCCTCGGCCGTTCCATGGAAAACACCCCCAACCCTCTTCCGGTAAGCAGTCACGCGTGCAACCGTTTCCTCCAGGGTATCGCCGCCGAACTGCTCCATGACCGCACATGCGGCAACCCAGGCTGCCATGGCCTCTCCGACGACGCAGGCTGCAGGTACCGCGCAGGCATCGCTGCGCTCGAAATGGGCCGCGGTCTCAAGCCCGGTTGCGATATCGACCGACCGGAGGGACCGGCGAAGGGTGGGGATTGGTTTCATGGCGGCCCCGAGGAGGACGTCCTCCCCATTGGTCATTCCGCCCTCCAGTCCCCCGGCCCGGTTGGTCATGCGGGTGGGTTTTCCGTCCCGCAGGACGATTTCGTCGTGTGCGCGACTGCCTGGGAGGCTGGAGAGACGGAACCCGTCTCCCGCCTCAACACCCTTGACGCCGGGAATGGACATGAGCGCGGCCGCGAAACGTCCGTCCAGTCGACGGTCCCACTCGGCGTACGAACCGAGGCCGGGGGGAATGCCGGTAAGCCGTACCAGGAATGTGCCGCCCAGGGTGTCTCCTCTCTCTGCCGTTTCGCGAATGTGCCCAGCGAGACGGGGTTCGTCCCCTTCCCTGGGTACGCCCAGGTCGCTGGTCTGGGCGTGCTTCCACTCCTCCTCGCAGGTCGGCGGAGCGCATTCCTCCATCCCGATTCGGGTGACGGCTCCGTAGACCTTCACGCCCAGCTCGGCAAGAAGAAGCCTGGCCAAAGTCCCGGCAAGGGTCCATGCCGCTGTCTGCCGCGCACTGGCCCTTTCCAGGACGTTCCTCAGGTCGCGGTGGCCGTACTTGAGAGCCCCGCCCAGGTCGGCGTGACCGGGCCGCGGGCAGGTCGCCGCCTTCGACGCGGCCGCTTCGGGATCCACCGTCGAGGGATCCAGGACGTCTTTCCAGCTTTCCCACTCCGTGTTCTCCAGTACAAGCCCGACGGGTGCCCCGGTGGTCAAGCCGTCCCGTACCCCGCACCAGGTGGCAAGGACGTCCCGCTCCAGCTGCATCCTTGGACCACGGCCGAATCCCCTTCTCCTGCGGGTCAGTTCTGCGGAGAGGGCGGCTGCCGCAACGGGTAACCCAGAGGGAAGCCCTTCGACAAGGGTGAGGATGCCTCTTCCGTGGGACTCGCCTCCCGTCAGGAATCGCAGGACCATGGTTTTCCCTCCCCCGGCTCCTCCCAGGCGCCGCGCATCTTTCGCAAGGCCCGTCTCATGACGTCCACGGGAGCTTCGAGTCCCGTGAAAAGCCTGAAAGATGCCGCTCCCTGGTGGAGAAGAGCTTCCATGCCGTCGATCGCCGGGATGTCCCTTTTCCATGCCTCGACCGTCAGTTGTGTTTCTCCGCGGGGTCCGTAGACCAGGTCCAGCACCTTCAGCTTTCCCTGGTTCCCGGCAGAAAGGAAGCGATCCAGGCTCTCGTAGGGCCAAAGGTTTTCACCCAGGCCGAGAGAGGTGGTGTTGACGAGCAAGCCGACGGGTTCGGGAAGGTTTTCCTCCCACGGCACGACCCGAAGCTGGCCAGATTCAGCTTGCGAACCCAGGTCCCGGGCCAGCTTTTCTGCCCGTTCCGGGTGCCGGTTGGCCAGGTAGATGGGGGAAAACCCGGCCCGGATGAGGGCCAGGGCAGCTCCCCTTCCCGCCCCGCCTGCGCCGAGGAGAAGGGCAGCGTTTCTTTCATTCGGCGCCAGGGCCTCCAGGGCTTTTGCCGTTCCGTGGACGTCGGTGTTGAAGCCCAGGGTCCGGCCGTTCCTGAAAATCACCGTGTTCACCGCTCCCAGGACCTCGGCATCCGGATCTATCTCGTCCACCAGGCGGAAGACCTCCTCCTTGAAGGGGATGGTGACGTTGGCTCCCAGGGCCTTCATGGCCTTGAGTCCCTCCAGGGCCCTGCGCAGGTCTTCCCGTTCCACGGGGAAGGCCAGGTAGGCGGCATCGAATCCCAGCTTGCGAAGGGCCGCGTTCTGCATGGCCGGGGAAAGGCTGTGAGAAACGGGGTTTCCAAGAAGGCAGATGAGGCGTGTATGTGCGGTCGTCATCGGCGGTCTCCCCGCGAAAGCCTTTCGAGGTCCGCAAAAAAGCCCGGGTAGGAGATGTCGACGCATTCGGCTCCCTCGATCTCAACCGGCCCTTCCGCTGCCAGGGCGGCAACGGCCAGTGCCATGGCGATCCGGTGATCCCCCCGGCTTTTCACCCGTCCGCCTTTTAGACGGTTCGGGCCCCGGATAACCCACCCGTTCGGGTGGGCCTCGATATCCGCACCCAGGGCGGAAAGCCCTTCCGCCATCGCGGCGATGCGGTCGCATTCCTTGACGCGGAGTTCCTCCGCGCCCCGGATCTCGGTGATGCCGCGAGCCTGCGTGGCCGCCACCGCCAGGACGGGAAGCTCGTCCACCATGGCCGGAACCTGCTCTCGAACCACGCGGGTTCCTTCCAGGCTGGAGGAGCGAACCCGTATCGTCCCGGTCGGCTCGCCGCCGGAGGTGGAGGGATCTTCCACCGACACGGAAAGGCCCATCGCCTTCAGCATCTCGAGCAGCCCGGTGCGGGTCGGGTTCAGGCCGACACCGGGAAGCAGGAGCTCTGAGGCCGGAACGATCGCAGCGGCGACAACCCAGAAGGCTGCCGAGGAGAAGTCCCCGGGTATCCGCCACGAGCCGCCGGGAAGGTCATCGAAGGGATAGGTGGTGATGGTCCGGTCCTCTCGCCGGACCGGGACGCCTAGGTGTTCCAGCATGATCTCGGTATGGTCCCGCGTGCCCAGGGGCTCGATCACGGTGACGCTGCCCTGGCTGCATAGCCCCGCGATCATGAGGGCGGTCTTGACCTGGGCGCTCGCTACCGAGAGCGTGCAGGTCCCGCCCGTCAGGCGGGTTCCACGGACGGAGAGGGGCAAAAGCCTTCCCCCCTCACGGCCGTCGATGCGGGCCCCAAGGTTCCTCAGGGGATCGACGACCCGGCTCATGGGCCGGCGGCCCAGGCTTTCGTCGCCGGTGATGACGGAAAAAGCACCGGGGATCCCCGAAAGCAGGCCGCACAACAGCCGTGCGGTGGTGCCCGAATTCCCTGCGTCGAGCGGCACAGGCGCTTCGCAGGGACCTTCTCCGCGACGGACCCGGACGACCTGTTCCGACCGCTCCACCGAAAAGCCGAGCTGTTCCAGGCAACGGAGGGTGCTCGCGCAGTCGGCCCCGCTCGAGTAGTTTTCGACCTCGATCCCTTTCCTGGATAGGCCTCCCAGGAAAGCAGCCCGGTGCGAGATCGACTTGTCTCCGGGAACGCGCACCGTCCCCTTTAACCCCGAAGCCGGGGCGATTTCCCTGTTTTCCCTGTCCTTCATGACTTCCACCTCCGGGGACCTTGCGAAAGGATGGTTTCCCTGGCTGCTTTCGCTCTTTCCGCCAGGGCCTTCATTTCTCCTGGAGACATCTTCTTCATGTCGTTGAGCCTTGCCACGAGGCGGTCAACGACGGACGAAACGGCGTCCCGGTTTTCACCCCAGATGTCGGCGGCCAGCCAGGGCGGGTTGGAAGCCGGTCGTGTCGAGTCGCGGAATCCCCCCGCTGCCATGAGAGGCAAGTTCGGGTATGTGCCCATAAGCCCTTCGGCAGCCAGGCAGAGGGCCATGGCCACCAGCATGGGGGCGTGGCTGGTGCAGGCCGTGATCCTGTCGTGCTCGAGCGGGTCGAGCAGGAGGGTTTCGGCGCCGAGGGCTGTGGCCAGTTCCCGGCCGAGGGCGATCACTTCCGGGGAAGTCCCGGTTCCGGGAACCAGGGCGCAGGTCGCGTCGACAAAAAGCTCGGGGGTGGCGTTTTTAACCCCGCCGTTTTCCCTGCCGGCCATTGGATGGAACCCCAGGTAGCGGGAGCCGAAAAGCGGAACCAGCCGTTCCGCGACGACGGCCTTGGCGCTGCCCACGTCCATGACGGCCCGGAGGCTCCCCCCGGCTGCCGAATGGGCTTGCCGGGCCGCGTGTTCCACCTGTCCCAGCGGGACTGCGAGGATGAGCAGATCCGATCCCATCGCCAGTTCGTCCATGGAGGAAGCGGCTTCGTCGATCATCCCCTCCCCATGGGCGAAGGCCAGGGTCTCCGGATCGGAGTCCCACCCCCGGACGGAACGGGCTCGGCCCGACCTTCGCAGTGCCGCGGCCAAGGACCCGCCGATCAGCCCGAGACCGTCAATGCCTACATGGCAATCCGCAAGCTGCAAAGCGGGCTCTCGCTTTCCGCGGCCAGCGCCTCGATGAGGCGCCGGGCACGTCGCATCAGGCCGTCGAAGGCCTGCAGGTCTATGGATTGAGCCCCGTCGGAGAGGGCTTCGTCGGGGCGCGGGTGGACTTCGATGATCAGGCCGTCTGCACCTGCCGCCAGTGCCGCCAGGCTCATGGGGAGGATCAGTTCCCGGCGCCCGGTGGCGTGGCTGGGGTCGACGATGATGGGAAGGTGGGTCATGGACTTGACCATCGGGACGATTGACAGGTCCAGGGTGTTCCGGGTGATCTTGTCGAAGCTCCGGATCCCCCTTTCGCAAAGGATGACGCGGGTGTTCCCGCCGGCCAGGATGTACTCGGCGGCCTGTAGCCACTCGTCGACGGTGGACATCATGCCCCTTTTCAGGAGCACGGGCTTGTCGGCCCGGCCGAGGGCCTTGAGGAGGGTGAAGTTCTGCATGTTCCTGGTCCCGACCTGCAGGATGTCCACGTGGGGGGCGAGCCACTCCACGTCCTCGGGTGCCATCACCTCGGTTACGATGGGGAGGCCGGTTTCCCTGCGGGCTTCCATGAGGAGCGCAATTCCCTCGCTGCCCAGCCCCTGGAAGCTGTAGGGGTTGGAGCGCGGCTTGAAGGCCCCGCCCCGGAGGACGGAAGCACCCGAGGCCTTGACGCCCCGTGCCGTCTCCAGGATCTGGTTCCGTCCCTCCACCGAGCAGGGGCCTGCCATGACGACGGTCATGCCCTCGCCGATGAAGAGCCCAGGCGCGATGTTCATGGGGCCAGGTTCGGAAAGCCCCGCCTCGCGGCTGGCAAGGGGGAACGAGGAGTTGGTTTCGCTCACCAGCCCGACGCCCGGAAAGGCTTTGAGGCCCGCCTTGTCTGCGATCTTCCCGCTAACGACCACGCAGGGGGCGGACGCCCTGGGAACCACCCTCGCCTGGCACCCCTGCCGCTCGAGGGAATCGCAGATTCTTGCCATGTCCAGGCTCGTACTCGTTTCCTGCATCTGGATAACCGTCATCATATGAATGCACCTCCCCGGGAATGGTGAACAAAAAAAGCCGGAACCGGGATGTGGAAATCCGGTTCCGGCTTTTACTTTCCTGCCTGTGGTCTGCGGCGAGTCCTAAGCGGTAGGACTATCCTGCGGCGGCGTTTTCTGGGAGAGCCGATAACGGATTTCCACGTGAACAGGAGCCACTGGCATAAAAACGCCACTGGCCGCCGCTAAAATAGGCATAGCCCCTCTCCACGTTTACCGTCATCGCTCTTCCCTCCTCTCGCCAAAGCAGTGCGACTCCCGTTGGAAGAACATGATACGGACATTCATCCATTTGTCAAGGGAAAGATTCAAAATGTCGTCCGAACAATTTCTGGGGCGGGGTTCACCCTTTGAAATTTCGGGGACTTGGGATACTCTTTCCTGAATCGGCCAAAAGCGGGCCGAAGGAGACAGATTCCCGCGGGGAGGGATGCAGGATGGCCCGGGAGGAACTGGAGCGACTGAGAAAGAAGATCGACGAACTGGATGAATCCCTGGGGCTCCTGCTGGAGAAGCGCCTGGAACTGGCAAGGGCCGTCGGGGATGCCAAGGGGGAAGGGCCCGTCTATGATCCGGCTCGGGAACGGGATGTCGTCCGGCGGCTTCAGGAAATGCACCCGGGCATCGACCCGCGGGCGGTCTCAGCCGTGATGCGCGAGGTCATCTCCATGTGCAGGGCGGTTCAGCAGAAACCGCGGGTGGCCTTCCTGGGTCCGAAAGGTTCCTACACCCACGCTGCTGCCCTCTGTGCCCTGGGGCACGGCGTCGATTTCGTCCCATGCGCGGGTCCCCGGGAGGTCTTCCTGTCCCTCCAGCGGAAAGAGGCGGACCTGGGGGTCGTCCCGGTAGAGAACACCCTGGAGGGGGTCGTGTACGCCACCCTGGACGGCTTTGCCGAGTCCGGGGCCGAGCTGAACATCCTCCGCGAGGTCCATCTTCCCATCCGTCACGTCCTGGCCGGCCGCATGGCGGACCTGGCCTCCGTCCGGGAGGTCCGGTCGCATCCCCAGGCGCTGGCCCAGTGCCGGGTCTGGCTGGGAACCCACCTGCCTGGGGTTCCCCGGGTGAACGTCCCTTCGACCAGCGACGCCGCGGCCCAGGCCTCGTCCGAGGAGGGGGTGGCCGCCCTCTGCAGCGAGAAGGCGGCCGAACTCCATGCGCTGAAGGTCCTGGCCAGGGATACTCAGGACCGGTTCCATAACACCACCCGGTTCTGGGTGGTGGGGCGGGACGCCGCCCGCCCCTCGCCTGGGTGCAAGACGACGCTGCTTTTCGTGGTGAGCCACACGCCTGGGTCTCTCATGCGGGCCCTGGACCCCCTCCGGGACGCCGGGGTGAACCTGACCTTCATCCAATCAAGGCCTCTGCCGGAGGATCCCTTCGAGTACCTCTTCTTCGTGGACGTGGAAGGTCACGCCGGGGAAGAGCCTCTAGCAGGGGCCCTGCTAAAAATGAGGCCCCACTGCTTCAGCCTGAGGGTCCTCGGATCCTACCCCTGGGGAGACTGAGCCCGGATCGCCTCCTTCAGGCCTCCAACGAACTGCCTGACCTCGGCGGTGAGGCGCTTTTCGTCCCGGCCGTACTTTTCGATGAGCCGGACGAGGGCGCTCCCGACGACGACGCCGTCCGCATGGGCTGCGGCCCTTGCGGCGCGCTGGGGCCCGTCGATTCCGAACCCCAGGGCCACGGGTATGCTGAAATACCCCCTAACGCGCCTGAGATAGCTTTCGAGATCGGCGTACAGGTCATCGAACGTGCCGGTCGTGCCGAGCAGGGACACGCAGTAGGCGAAGCCCCGGGCCCTGCGTCCTGCTTCCTTCAGCCGCGATTCGGGTGAGTTGGGGGCCACCATGAGGATCCCCTCCACTCCTTCCCGTTCCAGGGCAGCGTAGAAGTTTTCTCCTTCGTCGTAGGGCAGGTCTGGCACGATGACACCGGCGACTCCCGCCCTGGCTGCGTCCCTGGCGAAGCTCTCTTCGCCGTATTGGAGGATCGGGTTGAAATATCCCATCAGGACAAGGGGCACCGTCACGGTTTTCTTCAGGCTTTCCGCGAGCTCCAGCACGGAAGCCGGAGTGGTGCCCGCCTTCAGGGCCCTCTGGCCCGCGGCCTGGATGGAGGGCCCGTCGGCCTGGGGGTCGGAGAAGGGGATTCCGAGCTCGATGACGTCCGCCCCGGATTCCTCGAGCACGGGGCAGATCGCGCGGGTGACGTCCAGGTCGGGGTCTCCCGCCGTGACGAAGGTGATGAGGGCCTTGTGGTCCTCGAAGGCCTTTCCCAGCCGGTTCATCGGGCTTCAGTCCCCTTTTCGGTGAAATAAGGGCGGACCGAATCCATGTCCTTGTCCCCACGGCCGGAGAGGTTGACCACCATGACGGTTTCACGTGACAGCCGGGGCGCGGTACGGATCGCCTCGGCGAGGGCGTGCGAACTTTCCAGGGCCGGGATGATCCCCTCCATCCGGGAGAGCAGCCCGAAGGCCTCGAGGGCTTCTGCGTCTGTTGCGGAAGTGTATTCCGCCCGGCCGGTTTCCATGAGGAAGCTGTGCTCGGGGCCGACGCCCGGGTAATCCAGCCCGGCGGAGATGGAATAGGCCTCCATGACCTGGCCGTCCGCGTCCTGCAGCAAGTAGGAGAGGCACCCGTGGAGGACGCCTTGCCGCCCCCCCGTGAGAGTGGCGGCGTGGGAACCGGTTTCGATCCCCTTCCCGGCGGCTTCGACCCCGACCATGCGGACGGACTTGTCCCCGATGAACGGGGTGAACAGGCCGATAGCGTTGCTTCCGCCGCCCACGCAGGCCACCAGGATGTCGGGAAGTCGCCCTTCATCCGCCATGACCTGCCGTCTGACCTCGTCGCCGATGATTCGCTGGAAGTCCCTCACCAGTGTTGGGTAGGGGTGGGGTCCAACCACGGACCCGATGATGTAGTGCGTGTCCTCCACGCTGGCGACCCACTCGCGGATGGCCTCGTTGGTGGCGTCCTTCAAGGTCCGGCTGCCGGAGGTGACGGGCACCACCTTCGCCCCAAGGATCCGCATCCGGTCCACGTTCAGGGCCTGGCGGTGCATGTCCTCGACCCCCATGAAGACGTGGCATTCCATGCCGAACCGCGCGGCGGCGGTGGCGGTGGCGACACCGTGCTGGCCAGCGCCGGTCTCCGCGATGACCCTCCGCTTCCCAAGCCTTCGGGCGACCAGGGCCTGCCCAAGGGCGTTGTTGATCTTGTGCGCGCCCGTGTGGTTCAAATCCTCCCGCTTCAGGTAGATTTTCGCTCCGCCCAGGTGCTCAGTCAGCCTTTCGGCATAGGTCAACGGAGTCGGCCGCCCGCTGTAGCGGTTGAGGAGTTCCGCGAGTTCACCCCGGAAGGCCGGATCGGACTTGAGTTTTCCGTAGGCCTGGTCCAGTTCCTCGAGGGCTGGAAACAGCGACTCGGGGACGAACCGTCCCCCGAAGGGGCCGAAATAACCTTTCTTCTCCATCAGGAATCACCTCTCGTTTCGTCCATATTCGATCTCCTGGCGGCAAGGATCGCCCTGGCCATGAGAACGGCGTCCTTGACGCCCGTTGCGGATTCGATACGGCTGTTCAGGTCCACGGCAGCGGGACGGACTTTTTCGAGGGCCCGGGGGAGGTTTTCGGGTCCCAGGCCCCCGGCCAGGATGAAGGGCCTGGAAAAGGACCGTCCCGACAGGAGCGACCAGTCGAAGGCTTGCCCGGTCCCCCCGGAAGCTCCGCCGGCTTTCGTGTCGAACAGGAAGTAGTCCGCCGCCTCCGCGTAGATTTCCACCCGCTCCAGGTCTTCCCTGCCGGAAACTCCGAAGGCCTTGACGGTCTTCAGGGGAAGACCCGCCAACCGGCCGGGCTCCTCCCCGCCGTGGAACTGGAGGCAGTCGAAAATGCGGCTTCCGATGACTTCCCGAAGCTCCGCCTCTGTCGGATCGGAAAGGACGGCCACCCTCGCGACGAAGGGGTCAAGCCCCCGGACGAGGCTTGCCGCCCGTTCCAGGGTCACCCGTCGGGGGCTCGGGGCGAGGATGAACCCCAGGGCGTCGGCGCCCAGTGCCGCTGCCGCCCGCACGTCGCATTCCCGGGTAAGGCCGCACACCTTGACTCGGATCATGGTTCCAGCCCCCGGAGCTTACGGACCTGGGCTGCCGGGTCCGAAGAGCGCATGAGGCTCTCGCCCACGAGGATTCCGTCGACCCCCAGGTCCTCCAGGAAGGCCGCGTCTTTCCGCGAAGAAATGCCGCTTTCGGCTACCACGCGGCGGGTCCTCCGGGGTTCCAGCCGATCCAACTCCCGGAGCAGCCGGACCGTGGTCTGCAGGTTCACGGAAAAGTCACGCAGGTCCCGGTTGTTGAACCCGATGACGGGGGCGTCCGTTTCCAGGGCATGGCGGAGTTCGCCTTCGTCGTGGACCTCAACGAGGGTCTCGAGGCCCAGGGAGGATGCGGTTGCCAGCATCCGGCCCAGGTTTTCCCCGGGGAGGAGTGCCGCGATGAGCAGCACGGCGTCGGCCCCGAGGAAGAAACTCTCGTAGACCTGCAGGGGGTCCAACAGGAAATCCTTGCGCAGGAGGGGAAGGGTGGTCCTGGGGCGAAGCGAACGGAGGAGTTCGCCACTTCCCTGGAAAAAGGTCCTGTCCGTCACGACCGAAACCGCCCCGGCTCCTCCGCGGACGTAAGCCTCCAGCTGCCTTTGCGGCTCGAACCGTTTGGCGAGGATCCCCTTGCTGGGGCTCGCCTTCTTGATCTCGGCCACGACCGAGAGGCCGGGCGCTTCCAGGCTTTTTGCCAGGGATGCCCTCGGCCGTTTCAGGGTTTCCACTTCCAGGGCCTTCTGGGAGGCGATCTGTCGGAGGATCATGCCACCATCACCCTCCTGGACGCCGCAAAGGCCGTCACTTCCCTGAGCTTGGCCAGGGCGCGCCCGCTGTCGATCACGTCCTCCGCGATCCGGGCGCCCTCGAAAAGGCTTGAAGCCAGCCTGTCCACGTAAAGGGCGGCCCCGGCGTTGAACACCACCACGTCACGCATGGGCCCCTTCTCGCCCCGGAGGATCCGGAAGACGATCCTCCGGTTCGTCGCCGCGTCTCCACCCAGGGCATACCCCGCGGGTGCCCGGTTCAGGCCGGCGTCCTCCGGCAGGATCTCCAGGTCCTCCAGGTTGCCCCGGTCCAGGAGGCAGGCCCGGTTGCTCCCGCCCAGGGAAAGTTCGTCCATGCCCCCGTGACCGTGGACCACCAGGGCCCTTTCGGAACCGAGCCGGTCCAGCACCTGTGCCATGGGGCGGACCAGGTCTGCGGAAAAGGTCCCGATAAGATGGCGGCGGGGACGGGCGGGGTTGGTCAGCGGGCCCAGGACGTTGAAGATCGTCCGAAGCCCGAGGGCCTTGCGCACCGGGGCAACGTTTTTCATCGCCCGGTGAAAATGGGGCGCAAAGATGAATCCGTATCCCGTGTTCCGAATGCAGGCTTCCACCTCGGAAGGCGTGGGAAGGAGAGGAACCCCCATGGCCTCCAGGATATCCGCGCTTCCGCAGCGACTCGATACGGAGCGGTTTCCGTGCTTGGCCACCGTGGATCCAGCCGCGGCTGCCACAAGGGAGGCCGTTGTCGAGATGTTGATGGTCCCGCTACGATCGCCCCCGGTCCCGACGATGTCAAGAAGCGGTTTTTCCAGGAAGTTGACGGACAGCGCCTTGTCCCTCATGACAGTGGCGGCCGAGGTGATTTCTTCTATGGTCTCTCCCTTGGCCCTAAGGCCGGCCAGGAAAGCTCCCACCAGGATTTCCGGCTCGCGGCCGTCCATGATGGTTTCCATGGCCTCGGTCATTTCGCCGGGAAGGAGATCCTCTCCCGAAAGCACTTTTTCCAATTGTTCCCTCAACATGCCGGGCTCAACTCCTTCCTGGAATCTCTCACCTTCGACCCGTGAAAATTACGGAGCAGGCGCATCCCCGACTCGGTAAGGATGGATTCGGGGTGGAACTGGACCCCGAAGAGAGGAAAGTCCCGGTGTTCCAGGGCCATGATCGTTCCATCGTCCGTCCTGGCCGTGACTTTCAGCTCTCCGGAAAGCGAAGGCTCCTCCACCGCGAGGGAGTGGTAGCGCGTTGCCATGAATGGGTCCGGCATTCCCTCCAGTATTCCCTCCTCCCTGTGATGAATGGCTGAAACCTTTCCATGACAAGGTGCTGCCGCCCGGAGCACCCGTCCACCGTACACCGTCGCAATGGCCTGGTGACCCAGGCAGACTCCAAGGATCGGTACCCGGCCCTGGAAGGCCCGGATCACGTCCTTCGAGATGCCCGACTCTTCCGGTGTTCCCGGGCCGGGGGAGATGACGATGTGCGACGGGTTCATCGCCTCGATCTCCTCCAGGGTCACCCGGTCGTTCCGAACGGTTCTTACCTCGTCCAGTTCAGAAAGGTACTGGACCAGGTTCCAGGTGAAGGAGTCGTAGTTGTCGATCATCAGGATCATTGGGCATTTCCCCTTTCGATGGCGGTTTCCAGGGCTTTGAAGAGAGCCCTGGCCTTGTTTTGCGTTTCCTCGTATTCCCGCTCGGGGACGGAATCGTAGACGATGCCTGCCCCGGCCTGGACATGAACGGTATCGCCCTCCTGGACGAGAGTCCGGATGGTGATGCAGGTATCCATGTTCCCGTCGAAGCCGATGTAGCCCACCGCCCCCGCGTAGGGGCCCCTGGCGTTCCCCTCGAGCTCCTCGATGATCTCCATGGCCCGGATCTTCGGCGCGCCCGAGACCGTTCCGGCAGGAAAGGCCGCCTGGAGTACGTCCAGGGGGGTCAGCTCCGCCCTGCGATCTCCCTCCACCTGGGAAACGATGTGCATGACGTGGGAGTAGCTTTCGACACCCATCAGTTCGGTCACCTCGACGCTCCCGGTCCGGCAGACCCGCCCCAGGTCGTTGCGGGCCAGGTCGACGAGCATGAGGTGTTCGGCCCGTTCCTTCTCGTCGGCCAGGAGTTCACGGGCCAGGAGGCGATCCTCGTCATGCGTTTGGCCTCTCCTGCGGGTTCCGGCAAGGGGACGTGTGACGACACGGGATCCTCTCAACCGGACCAGGACTTCCGGGGACGAGCCGATGAGCCTCAGTTCGGGCAGTTCGAGGAGGAAAAGGTAAGGGGAGGGATTGCATTCCGCCAGGGTCTCGTAGATGGCGACGGAAGGAAGGTTCGTTCTCGCGGAAAAACACTGGGAAAGGACCACTTGGCAAACGTCGCCCGCCACGATGTGTTCCCGCCCTCGCCGGACCATTTCCAGGAAAGCGGTTTTCTCCATGTTGGAATGGGCTTCTGCCAGGAAAAAGCGGCCCTCCTCGGTTTCCTGGCCGTCTAAAACTCCGTTGAGTCGCTGTTCAAGCTTTTCCAGCATTCGGCAGCCCTTCCGGTAAAGATCCTTCTTTTCGCTTTCCTGCTGGCCCGGAGGGGTCCGGACGTTGTGAACCAGGAAGAGTCGGTCCTCGAAGTGGTCCATGGCAACCACGGTTTCGAATCCCATGAGGACCGCCCTGGGGAAAGGCGAGGGTGCCAGTGATCGGTCTTCCTGGCCGTGAAAAAGGTCTTCCCAGGTCTCCACCATGTCGTAGGCGAAGTAGCCCGCCACGCCGCCCAGGAAGGGGGGGAAGCCCTCCGGCTGGGGAGGGCGCGTGCCGGAAAGGTACCCTTCAAGAGCTTTCCGGAGTCCACCGGGGGAGGGATAGGAAGCGATGATTTTTCCGCTGGGATCGGTTTCGAGGCAGGCTTCCGGCGAAACCTGGAAAACCCGGTCCGGATCGATCCCGATGAAGGAGTAGCGACCGCCGCCCTTCCCCCCGTCTCCGCTTTCAAGGAGGAAGGAGCGCGTTCCGGGGGTCCGAAGCCTCCTGTAGAGATCCAGGGGCGCCCGTCTCTCGAGGGGCAGTTCCAGGAAAATGGGAACCCTTTCGAACGTGCGCCCTTGTTCGGTGAAGTCTTCCAGGGAGGTCAGGTGTTTTTTACCGTTGCCTTTATCTCCACTCATGGCGTTCAGCCTCCTTTGGATGTGACAAAAAATCGGGGGGCCCTTGTTGCACGGCCCCCCGGGATGGAAAAACAGGAAAGGCCTCGGAACAGAATCCCGAATGGGATCCGCCTCCAAGGCCTCTCGCTGCGTCAGTGTTCGCGATCTATCCAGGCGCTTGGCGGCAGACTCAGAAAGCCTGCCACCACCAATTCTGGTTACTAAAGGCATGTATCATTGCTTAACTCCCCTATCTTCCAAGTGTTGCGAGGGATTATATGCGGGTCGGGATTTGTTGTCAAGTGCGATGCCCCGGACCATGTTCCTTTCCGGTTCCAGCGGTTCCCCGGCTTCAGGGAAGGGCGATCTCCAGGTGGGTGCCCAGGGCGTCCTTCCCGGTGCGGATTCCGGAGGCGGTTCTTTTGTCCGTTCGCTGCAGCAGAAGGGCCTGGACTTCGGCGAATTCCCCCGGGGTGACCGGGCGGGTCCTGAAGCCCGTGACGGTGTTGTCGCACTGGATGGGGTAAAGGCGCAAGGTCTTTCGAAGGGTTTTTCCTTTTTCCTCCAGCTCCAGCCGGGCGACGAGGCTGTAGGGAGGCGCTCCTCGGGATGAGTATCGTCCCGGTGAGTGGAAAACGAAGTTGCCAAGGCCGTAAAGGATCCACTTCCCGTTGTAGAGCTCGATTTCCTGGACCTGGTGGGCCCCGTGGCCGACGACGAGGTCCGCCCCCGCGTCGACCAGGGCGTGGGCCAGCCGTTCCTGCGCTGGGGTCCTCCAGGCGTAGTTCTTGCCCCAGTGGGGAAAGGCGATCACGAAGACCCCCGGGAGCCTGGTTTTCAGGGAATGCACCGTACTTTCGAACCGTTTCGGATCGAGGCGGTTGACGCCGGGAACCCCCGGTGCGGCATAAAAGCCGAATTTCTCGTCATAGTTTCGGCGGTACTCGAAACCGGACAGGACCACCACCGGGACCGTCCGGTTCCCCAGCGGGATTGCCAGCGAGAGCGGCCGTTCTGCCCCGGAGAGGTCCCGCCCCGCTCCAGTCCAGGCAATTCCTGCACTTTCGAGGGTCGCCAGGGTTTCCTCGAGTCCCCTGGCACCCAGGTCCATGGTGTGGTTGTTGGCCAGGCTGACCGCCGTGATGCCGGAAGCCCTCAGGGCGGCAACCGCCCGGGTCGGATCGGCCCAGTGTACGTACGACTTGTTCGGGGGCGCGGGTTCCCCGGGTACGGCAAGCGGGGTTTCCAGGTTGACCAGGACCTCGCTTGCGCCTTGAAGCAGGGGGAGGAGGAATTCCATCGAAGGCAGGTACCTGCCGTTACCGGAAAGGGAAGGCGGTTCGGGCCGGATCCGGTAGCTCTCTCCGAAAGCGGTGTCCCCGGCGAAAACCAGGACTGCCGTTTCAGCCCCGGCTGCAGTCGAAACGGCGATGCAGAGGACGGCGAAAAGAGCCGGCAGGATAAAACGCCCGGTCATTTTGGCAGCCACAGCTCGACTGAGAGGCCGCCGCCCGCCGCGTTTTCGGCCGTGACGGAACCGCCGTGCACGGCGGCCGCCCGCTGGGCGATCGCCAGGCCAAGGCCGGTTCCGCCGGTATCCCGGGATCGGGCGGCTTCGGTTCGGTAGAAGGGTTGAAAGATGCGGGGAAGTTCGCCTTCGGGGACCCCGGGACCGAAATCCCGGATCCGGATGGAAACCCCGGGGCGTCCTTCCTTTTCCCGCTCCGTCACCCGAACCTCGATCCGTGTCCCTTCGGCCGTGTAGCGGAGGGCGTTCCGGACGATGTTTTCCACCGCCCTCCGGACCAACTCCCGGTTCATGGGCACGGGAGGCAGGGCCTCCGGTGCTTCCAGGACGACCCCGCGGTCGGCGGCTCGAGCCTCGAAGTTTGCATCGTCGATGACGGCTTCGATCAGGCCCAGGAGGTCGCCGGGCTCGGCAAAATCCTGGCCGAATTCGGCTTCGGCCCGGGAGAGGTCCAGCAATTGGCCGATCATCTCGTTCAGGATCGCCGATTCCCGTTCGATTCGGTCCAGGGAATCTTCCGCCGCAGGCCCGGCCTTCTTGCGGGCCAGTTCGAGCGCGATGCCCAGGCGGGCCAGGGGGGTGCGCAGCTCGTGGGAGATGTCGCGGATCAACCGGCGCTGGGCCTCGAGGAGGGCGGTGAGGGTGTTTTTCATGGCTTCCAGGCTCCGGGCGAGTTCCCCGATTTCGTCCCGGCGTTTTCGGATCGAAAGGTCGACGGGCGTATCGAGTTGCCCCTCGGCGACCGAGCAAGCCATGCGGCTGAGTTTCACCAGTGGTTTCGAAAGGTGGTGGGCCAGCAGCCCGCAGAAGACGAGAGCCGCCGCCAGGAGGCCCGCGAGGTGGATCAGGACGGATTTCGGGTTGTCCGTGAATAGTCGGGCCATCGAGGGGGGCCGGCGGAAGAGGCCGACGAGAAGGTAGGTTTTCCCCGACGGCGAAACCAGGCGTTTGTAGACGGAAACGGTTTCCCTGCGGATCTGGAACGTCCGCCCCTGTGCCAGTTCGTCGGCGGCCTCCCGGCCGAGCCGGTTCAGGAATTCCATCGGAGGCCCTCCCCTCAGGCGGATCGGGGCGCCGTTCCCGTCAAAAAGGAGAATGGCCAACCCGGTTTCCCGCCGGATCAAGTCCGACAGCTCGAACGCCGCGACCCGTCCCTTTTCCTCGTAGGTTTCCACGAGTTTCGCCCCGTGCCGGTCCAAGGCGTCGGAAAGGACTTCCTGGTGACCGGTCAGAATGATCCCCTGGCGGCTCATGAAGACGGTCAGGCTTACGCTCACCGCGGCCATGAGCAGCATGGAACCAAGGAACCAGAGGAAAATCCGCAGGAAGAGGGCGTGCCACTTCAAGGTCGGGTCTCCTCCGGCGGAAACGCGAGGATGTACCCGACACCGCGGACCGTCTTGATCCGTTCCGAACCGTCCGGGTAGGACCCGATCTTTCGGCGCAGGTTGCTCACGTGGACGTCGAGGCTCCGGTCAAAGGGCGAAAAGGGTCTTTTCAGGACCTGGCGGACCAGGTTCTCCCTGGAAAACGCGGTCCCTGCCGCCTGGGCCAGGGTTTCCAGGAGGTCGAATTCCACCGTCGTCAGCTCGATCGTTTTCCCGTTGGCGCTGACGTGACGGGCAGCCGGGTCGATCACGAGGTCTGCGATCCGGAGGATTCCCGGCGTTGCCTCCCCTGCCGATTCCATCCTCCCCCTTCGGAGGATGGCCCGGATCCGGGCGATCAGTTCCCTGGGATTGAAAGGCTTGGGGAGATAATCATCGGCCCCGAGCTCGAGCCCGACGATCCTGTCCACCTCTTCCCCTCGGGCGGTGAGCATGAGGATGGGCACGGTGGACTGCCGCCGGATCGACTTCAGCACCTCGATTCCACCGAGGCCCGGGAGCATGACGTCAAGGATGACCAGCGAAAACCGGTCCGCCAGCGCCCGTTGGACTGCCTTTTCCCCGTCGTGCACGGCTTCGACCGAGAACCCCTCGCTTTCCATGAATTCGGCCAGCAGTTCGCAGAGGCTCTTGTCGTCATCCACAAGCAGGATCCGGTCCAATGTCGCCACCCCCCCGTTTCTGGGAATTTCCACTCCATTCTATCCTTTCGGCGGAGCGCTGCCGTCAAGAAAAGTTGATTCGTGTAAAGGCTCCTTTACGTTTCTTTACGAAAAGCCAACGGAACGGAACGAACACTTACGGGATCCGGGCTACAATGAGAACGGCCCGGGATGAGGGATGAAGCCCGCATGAGGGAGGTTGGGTTCCGATGAAAAAAATCCTGCTGATGGTGATTTGCCTGCTGGTGATCCCCTTTCCCGCGTTTCCCGCGCGGGCGGACGGAACGGCACAGCCGGGAGGTCCCCCGCTGAGCCTGGAAAAGTGCCTGCAGTTGGCCTTTGACCATCACCCGGACCTCCTCGCTTCCGTCTGGCAGGTCCGCCGAGCGGGAAGCCAGCTGGAACTCGCGAAATCCTCCCAAAGGCCGACTCTGGACCTGGGGGCCTCGTTTTCCGACTCGGAAGGCGCACCACGGCGGTCCGCCTCGGAAATTTCCGTCAGGCAATTGCTGACGGACGGTGGCAAA
This sequence comes from Synergistota bacterium, assembly GCA_022839995.1. GTDB lineage: Bacteria > Synergistota > Synergistia > Synergistales > 79-D21 > 79-D21. Next base: position 42,215 of record JALHIN010000003.1, on the reverse strand, counting down.
ACCCGGGCAACGATCGCCGGTGTTACCTACGATCTTTCGGCGATCCGAAAAACGGCCGAGCGGACCTGGCAGGAAAGGGCTTACACGGTGAAGCAGGCGTATTTCAGCCTCCTGAGAGCCCGTGAAGACGCCGCGGTGGCCGAGGAGACGGTTGCCCTCTACGAGGCCCAGCTGAAGCAGGCCCAGGCTTTCTACAAGGCCGGTTCCTCGTCGAAGATCGACGTGACGACAGCCGAGGTCAATCTCAGCCGGGCCAGGTTCGACCTTTCCAAGGCCAGCTCCTCGGTTTCCAGTGCCTGGGCCGTGCTGGAGAACGAGATCGGCACGAGGTTGCCCGACCGGAATGCAGTCTTGGAGGTTCCGAAGGAAAGGGGCCTTTCAGTTTCGTCCCTCGATGCGGCAATGGAAGAAGCTTTTTCGAAGCGGCCGGATCTCCGGGCCGCGGAAGACCGCGTGCTCTCGGCGAAGGAGTCCCTCCGCGCGACGGCGCGGGGGATGAACCCTTCCCTCTACGCCAGTGGGGGATGGGGGTTTTCCGACTCCTCCTCCGGGTGGAATGACGAATGGACTGCCGGCCTTTCCCTTTCGATTCCCCTGGCGGACGGAGGGGCGACGGCGGCCAGAACGGAAATTGCCCGGGCGGACCTGCAGATCGCGCAAAGCGACCGGGACAGTCTCCGCAACGCGATTCGCCTCGAAGTGGAGAAGGCCCTGCTGGAGCTTGAAACCGCTTCCCAACAGGTGAAGACCGCCGAAGAGGCTTTGCGCCAGGCGAGGGAAAACCTCGACCTGGCCCGGGGCCGCTACAGGGTTGGAGTCGGAACGAGCCTGGAGGTGTCCGACGCGGCGGAAAAGTACAGCAGCGCGCGAAAGTCCCTGGTCCAGGCGATCTACGACCGCCAGGTCGCCGCAGCATCGTTGGAGAAGGCCCTGGGGAAACCGGTGGAAATTCCGAAGGAGGGAACGAACGGATGAGCCTGACGGCAAGGAAAAAGAAACTCCTGGCAGGAGGTCTTTTCCTCCTCGTCCTCGTGGGCGGTGGCTGGGCCTGGAAGGTGAAGTTTGCCGAAAAACCGCCCCGGTACACGACGGAACAAGTTTCCAGGGGAAACATCACGCGGGTCGTTTCCGCCACCGGAACGATCCAGGCCGTGAACACCGTGACGGTGGGCAGCCAGGTTTCGGGGACGATCCGGCGCATCCTGGTGGATTACAACTCTCCCGTGAAAAAGGGACAGCTCCTGGCCGAGATCGATCCGGCCCTGTTTATTGCACAGGCACGCCAGGCGGAAGCCGAACTGGCCCAATCCAGGGCCGGCCTGGCGGAAGCGGAGGCGAGCCTGAGGGAAGCCGAGAGGGAATACGTGCGGCAGAAATCGCTCCATGCATCCGACTTCGTGGCAAGGAGCGCCGTCGAGGCTGCCGAGACCGCCCTGGCGACGGCCCGCTCAAGGGTCGAGTCCGCGAGGGCGGGGGTCCGCTCTTCTGCCGCGACGCTGAACCAGAGGCTTACCAACCTGGGATACACGAAGATCCTGTCGCCGGTCAACGGTGTCGTGACGGGCAAAAAGGTGAGTGAAGGACAGACCGTGGCGGCGAGCCTGTCGGCACCGGAACTGTTCACGATCGCGGAAGACCTTTCGAAGATGCAGGTGGAGGCGGCGGTCGACGAGGCGGACATCGGCTACGTCCAGGAAGGGATGAATGTCACCTTCACGGTGGACACCTACCCCGAGGACACCTTCACCGGAAAGGTCCGCCAGGTCCGCCTCAGCCCGTCGACCACCGAGAACGTCGTCACGTACACCGTCATCATCTCCGCGGCGAACCCGGACCTTCGTCTCAAGCCCGGGATGACCGCGAACGTGAACATCGAGACCGCCTCGGCAAGGAATGTCCTGAAGGTTCCCAACGCCGCGCTGCGGTTCAGGCCGGCGGCGTCCCGGACGAAGGCGGCATCGACCGGCCAGGTCGTCCCTCCCCCACCGCCGGACGGCGGGGCTCCGGCCGGGCAGGACCCCTCGAAAAAGGCAAGCGGGGTGACCGGGAAAGCTCCAGTTTCCAAGCCTTCCGTCTGGGTCCTCGAAACGAAGAAAGGGTCGCAGCCCTCGCTCCGCCGCGTCCCGGTGACGGTTGGCCTGACGGACGGCAGCTGGACGGAGGTTTCCGGAGACCTGGCCGAGGGAGATGAAGTGGTGACGGGCACCCTCGGAAACGGGTCGAAAGGGGCTTCCGGCGGCAACCTGCCGCGAAGGATCTTTTAGCCATGGCGCTCATCGAGCTTTCCGGCATCAAGAAAACCTACTTTTTGGGGGAGATCTCGGTGGAGGCCCTGCGCGGAATTTCCCTCTCCATCGAGGCAGGCGAGTTCGTGGCCGTCATGGGGCCGTCGGGTTCGGGCAAATCTACCCTGATGAACATCCTGGGCTGCCTCGACACCCCGACCGAAGGGGTCTACCTCCTGGACGGTTCCGACGTAAGCCGCCTGAACCGGGATGAACTGGCAGTCATCCGTAACCGGCACATCGGGTTCGTCTTCCAGGGGTTCAACCTCCTGCCCCGCACCTCTGCCCTTGAAAACGTCGAACTTCCCATGCTGTACAAGGGACTTCCCCGGCAGGAAAGGAAACGCCGAGCCGCGGAAGCCCTGAAAAGGGTGGGCCTGGGGGGGCGCGAGCACCACCAGCCCCACCAGCTCTCCGGCGGTCAGCAGCAGCGCGTGGCCATCGCCCGGGCGCTGGTGAACGAATCCCCTCTCATCCTGGCCGACGAGCCCACGGGAAACCTGGATAGCCGGACCAGCGTGGAGATCATGGAATTTCTGACCGAGCTGAACCGAACCGCCGGGATCACGATCGTCCTGGTGACCCATGAACCGGACATCGCGCGCTTCTCCCGCCGGGTCATCATGGTCCGGGACGGCCTCGTAGTGAGCGACCGCCATCCCGACGAGGGGGGGATGCACGCATGATCGCCTTCGGAGAGATCCTGCACGTGTCCTTGAGGTCGCTGCGGGCGAACAAGATGCGCTCCGCCCTGACGACTCTGGGCATCGTCATCGGGGTGGCGGCGGTCGTGGCCATGTTCGCCATCGGGACGGGGGCCAGCCGGAACGTCGAGGCCCAGCTGGCCAGCATGGGAACGAACCTGCTGGTCGTCCGGTCGGGCAGCACGACGAGCGGCGGTCTTCGCATGGGTTACGGGGCTGTCCCCACGCTCACCTTTGCCGACGCGGAAGCGATCGTGAAAGAATGCCCTGCCGTCGGGAAAGCCGCACCCACCGCTTCCGGTTCGGTCCAGGTCGTCTACGGGAACAGCAACTGGTCCACCCGCGCGGAGGGAACCACTCCCCCCATGCTGGACATCCGCAACTGGACCATCGGATCGGGCCGCAGCTTCAACAACTCGGAGGTCAGGAGCGCGGCGAAGGTCTGCCTGCTTGGACAGACCGTCGTGGACAACCTGTTCGGGAACGAGGACCCGATCGGGAAAGTCGTCCGTGTGAGAAAGATCCCCATGGTGGTGGTCGGGGTCCTGGGGAAAAAGGGAACGAACGCCATGGGGCAGGACCAGGACGACACCCTGATCATCCCGATCACGACCGCCCAGAAGCGGGTGTTCGGATCCCGTTTCCAGGGGAGGGTGTCGAGCATCCTGGTCCAGGCGGCCGATGCCAATTCGATCCAGGCAGCCATCGACCAGATCGACGCGCTCCTGTCCGAGCGCCACCGGGTCCGCTCGGAAGAGGAAAAGGATTTCACGGTCATGAACCTTGCGGAACTGATGGAAGCCGCGGCCCAGTCCACGAAGACGCTTTCCTTCCTCCTGGCGGCCGTGGCCTCGATCTCCCTTCTCGTGGGAGGAATCGGCATCATGAACATCATGCTGGTTTCCGTCACGGAGCGGACGCGGGAGATCGGGATCCGGATGGCGGTGGGAGCCAGGACGCCGGACATCCTCCTGCAGTTCCTTTCGGAGGCGGTCATCCTTTCCGTCCTGGGAGGAGTGACGGGAATTCTGCTGGGAGCCGCCGTTTCCTTCCTGATCGGGCATTTCGCCGGCTGGCCTACCGTGATCTCGCCGCTTTCGATCGCCCTGGCCTTCGGGTTCTCGGCCCTCGTCGGGATCTTTTTCGGCTACTATCCCGCCTCGAAAGCCGCGGCCCTGGATCCCATCGAGGCCCTGCGCTACGAGTGATCCCGGGCCCCTTCGAGCCGGGCCCTCGCATGGCATTGGTCCCTGAAGGCCGCGATCTCGGCCTCCAGGTTCGGGTTGGGCGAATCGCCGAAGCTGGCGTGAAGGATCGGGAGGAGGGCGTCCGGGTGGGAGGCCCTCCAGTTTTTTGCGAGGGCGGACATGAGGGAAGCTGCCAGGGTCTCGTGCATGCAGGTGAAAGGACCGCAGTGGAAGATCCCGCAAATCGGCATCCCGTTGACGGAAGGGATTCGGCCCTTCATGAACTCGTTGAAGATCCCGATGTTGATGGGCGATTCCCCCCCGATCTCACCGGAGAAGAGCCGTTCACGCTCCAGGGTTTCGATGGCTTCGGCCGGTTCGGGCAGGCGGGCCCTTTCCGGGAAAGGGGCACCCCCAAGCTGGACGAAGCGGCTCCTGGAGAAAGAGAGGGCTGCTGCGGCCAGAAGGTTGGCCAGGTTCGGCCCGTCGCGGCGGGTCACGGCCCGCGTGTATTCCAGCCACTCCACGATACCGCTGCGGATGATCTCGAGGCCCTCCGACTCGAGGGTCCGGATCACGTGATCCGTGTAGGGATCATGGAGCCTCATGTAGATCTCTCCGATGAAGAAGACGAGGGGAAACCGGGGGAGCTCCGGTCGGCTCAGGAGGACCATGGATCGTTCGCATTCCCGGATACGCTTCCGTAAGGCCGGTTCCGAAAGGCCCTCCTCCTCGATCGCCCTGGCCGTCTTTTCCAGGACGGACTCGAACCCGTCTTCGAACCGAGCAGCGTCGGGTGCGTAGGGGCGAAACCTGAGGCAGAGGTCGTCCAGAAAATCGGAGAAGAGCACCGCGTGGATGGCTTCTCGGACGAAGCGGAAAAGAGCTGCCGGGTTGCTTCGGGCGCGGTCGGGCAGGAAGGGGATGTCCCGGTAATTCTTGCCGATGTGCGGCCCTAGCACGGGAAGTTCCCCGAATCCTGCCTGGGCGAGGCAGTGGCGGAGGACTTCGCCGTACTTTCCCAGCCGGCAGGGGCCGCTGGCCCGCGGCAGGAAGACCGCGTACCTGTCCAGGACGGCCTGGCGGCCGATTCGGTTCGATTCCGCCTCCAGGAAGGCCAGGACGTCCCCCGTCACTCCCTTCAGGGGATAGCAGGTTTCCACGGGGATCGTCCTGCGGGCCCACTCGCGGGCGGACGTCCCGGCCGTGGGGATCGCCACGGCCTGGATGCCCCAATGGCGCAAAAGGGAGCTCCCCAGGCGGTTCAGGTGTCCCATGGAGGGGAGGATCCAGGTGCGGTCATTGCCTTTCGAAGCTTTCGGGATAGGGGGCAGCAGTTCAGTGTAGGAATGGACCGGTCGCGGAAAGGACTGGGCAACGATCCGCTCGTGGGCTTCCGCCCGGGTGGCGAACGGAGCGCTATTGGTCTGGGCGTCGGTCACCAGGTGGAGAAAGGGTTTGTCGGCCCGATCGAAGATCTCGCGCTCCATGAAGAACTTGATGGAATCGGGGCCGCAGGCGAAGTTCATCTGCCGGATCGGGTACAGGCCGCGTGTCCTGGCCACGAACAGGGAGGCTTTCAGGATCTCGGCCGTGTTGCACCAGTATTCATTCTCCACCAGCTTGTGGACCGGCACGTTTCGGAAGGCTTTCCACAGGAAGACCATGGGGATGTAGTCCATTCCCCGGATTCGCGAGAAAAGGCTTCCCGTCCCCGATGAGGCCATTGGATCGCAGATCACGTACTCGCGCCCCAAGCCGACGTAGCCCGGTCCGCCGCTGTCAGCGACCCTTTTCAGGAAGGTCTCCCCCGCCGCGGCGAGGGCCTCCAGGAAAGCCTCCCGGGCAGCGTCGGCCTTTTCAAAGGCTTCCAGGATCCTGCCCTTCGCGGTTTTGAGCCCGATCCGTTCCAGTTCGCCCAGGAGCGATTCGGCCATGCCTGCGGGGTCCCCGAATTTCCAGGTGGGGGCCAGGACCCGCTCCGGCGGGAGGCCCAGGGTCTCTGTGGAAAGAAAGCCCTCCCCCTCCGTGTAGACACAGTATTTCAGGCGAGGGACCCCTTCCCGCGCCGACTGGTGGATGAATGCCGGGTGAAAGAGGAAATCGACTTTCGCGTCGTTTGCCAAAAAATCGGAGTGCCCCAGGGAAATCTTCATCGCGAAGCAAAGGTCGGTTCGAGCGAGCTGGATGCCCTTGTCCACGATCCGTTCGTCCGAAGCGGGGGAGAGGACCGGGTGAAAGCCAAGGGAGTCCAGGAGGGCGGCACACCAGATCCCCCATTCTCCAAGCGTCTCACCGCTTCGCTTGATCCCGACAGTCGGTCGGCCATCACCCCGGAGGGGTTTTCCCCGAACGGCAACCGTTCCGGGGAAGTGCCGTTCCAGGAGGCGGTGGTAGACCTCGACGTAGTCCGGCTTGAGGGGGCCCCTGGCCTCGGAATTGCCTCGAGGGCAGAATCCTCCCGTCACGATCGTTTCGCCCTCGATTCGGAAGACCCTGAGCTTGCAGTCCCTCAAGCCGCAGGAACGAAGACCGTGGAGGAAGGAGCAGGAAACAGACTCGCTTTCCAAAACGCTCTCCGTGACCTGCCACCCCCGGAAGGCAGTTGCGGTCCTGCGCCCCGCATCAGCAGCCTCCCTGACGGCATCCAGGGCGCAGAGGGCTGCCCCCGTTGCGCCGAAGAGCTCGCGCCCCGGGTAGGCGAAGATCTCCTTCCCAGTGACCTGGCTCAGGGCTGCCAGCACCGCCTTCCCGAGCGACGGCCCCCCCTGGCAGGAGCAATGCGTTCCAACGGAGCGGGAACCTCCGACGAACTTGTGGAAGTATCCCGCCACGGTTGCCCGGACGATAGCGGCTGCAATCTCCTCCACCGGGAAACCTTCGGCGATCAGCCGCTTCTCGTCCATTTCCATGAAGACCCCGCAGGTGGCGTCGATGACGGGAACGCGCCGCGCGGAGAGGGCGGCCTCCTGGAGAGTGGTTTTCACGTCCAGTCCCAGCAGGGCGGCCATGTTTTCCAGCGTCTGCCCTGCCCCGGCCTGGCAGGAATAGTTCATGCGGGCCTCCTGGACTTCCCCGGTGGTCCGGCCTTCCCTCTTCCGGAAAGTGGTGAACTTCATGTCCTGCCCTCCGATCTCGAAGATCGTGTCGACCTCGGGGTCGAACTCCTTCACGCCCCGAGCGTGGCAGGTGATCTCGTCCACCGTTCCGTCGGGAACGAAGTACCCCTCCGATTCGAGTGCCGCCCGCCTGGACGGGCTGGTGAGGATTCGCTCGTACAGCTTCCTTGCCGATCCGGTAGCACAGACGGCGACGATGCGGACCCGGTCCGCGTTCCGGGCCAGGTGCCGCAGGACGGTTTTCAGGGCCCCCTCGGGATCGCCATGGGTTGGTACGTAGAGGCTGTCGATGACGCCATGGCTTTCTGCGTCGACCAGGGCCGCCTTCGTGGTGGTGGATCCCCCGTCCACGCCGAGAGCCGCGTCCACCCGTTTGCCGCAGGCCTCTTTTCTTTCGGCCGGGTGCCGGTTGACGAGAAAAACGCGCGGGAGAGAATCCGAAAGGGGGGGCGCGAATCCCTTGCGGCAAGCGGATGAGGCCAGAGCCGCTTCCAGCTGGCCCGGATCCAGGCAGGTCCGGTTTTTCTGCCGCAAGGCGCAGGCCGCGGTCCCGATAGCACCGACATGGAGGAACCACCGTGGCCGTTCCAGGGGGATTTGAAGCAGCGCTTCAAGCCGTTCCGTCATCCCTGCGAAAGAAAAAAGTCCGCCGGAAACCAGGGCTTGGGTTTCCTCCAGCCGGATTCCGCCAAGGACGTCGTTCTTGAAGTTGCGCAGGAGGGTCGAGACGAGTTTCGAAAGAAGCAGGGGGCGTGGAAGTCCCTCATTCTGGTCGTGGATCAAATCCGACTGGATGATGATGCCGCACCTTGCATTGTAGGCTTCCGCCGAAGGATGGAGAGCCGCTTCCCTGGCGGCTTCGTCGAAAAGTCTCGACAGGAGTTCCGGTTCCTCGTGCGGAAGGGAGGCCTCCTTGCCGTAAAGCCTCCGGACCTGCTTTTCCAGGAGGGTTCCCGAGCCGCCCCCGCATTTCGTGTTGGTCGCCCACTCGGTGACGGCCGTCTCTCCCCCGGTGACGGAAATCCGGAAGAAGAAGGAATCCCTTGCCCCGACGTGCAGGAGGACCTTTTTCCCCGGTGCGGCACAGGCCAATCCCCTCGGGAGGGTGACGCTCTCGGGTTCGCAGACCGCACCGGGAAACGCCCTTCGAATGAAGCGGGAGCCGATGCCGGTGAAGGCAGTAGAAAGCATGCCTGAAGCGGGACATGACTTCAGCAGTTCCTCCCATTGCTCGCGAAGGGCACGAAGAGGGTTGCCCAAATGAGGCCTGCTGGGCGGCAGGAAAACGGGTTCACCGTTTTGGTCTAGGGCGGCGCAGTGAACCGACGAAGAGCCGATGTCGAAGCCCACGTAGATCCCGTTCATCGAATCCCCTCCCCGTTCATGCCTTCGAGGGGCGATTTCCTGCTGCTTTCGCCGATTTGGGCTCAGCCCTCCACGCGGTTCCTTCCCCTGGATTTCGCCTTGTAGAGGGCTTTGTCCGTCCTTTCGACCAGTTCTTCCAGGGTTTCGTCAGCCAAAAACTCCGCGACGCCGAAGCTGGCACGGATCCCTTCTTCCAGGCCCGGGAGGGCGATTCTTTCGGTGTTTTCCCGAAGCCGCTCGGCGATCGCCCTCGCCGGGACCAGGGGCGTTCCGGGCAAAAGCACGAGGAATTCCTCTCCGCCGTAACGGCAGACGGTGTCCTCGAACCGGCAGGACCGGAATAGCATCTGGGCAAAAGCCACGAGGACCTCATCCCCAAGCGCGTGGCCGTACCGGTCGTTGAACTGCTTGAAATGATCGATGTCCGCCATGATCAGGGAAAGGGGGATGTTTTGCCTTCGGCTGAATGACAGGGCCTTCTGGGCGACGGTCTCGAAATGGCGCCGGTTTGCGACTCCCGTCAGGGGGTCGGTGTTCATGAGCCGTGTGATGACGGCGTTGGCTTCCTCCAGCTCGCGGTTCTTTTTCGCCAGCTCCGCGGCCAGGGCAGCCATCCTGGAAGCCATACCCTCTTCGCCGACAGGTCGAACCGGGGCACAGAAGAGCACCGTCTCCCCGTCCTGGCCGAAGCAGCCGTCCAGGGATACCGGGGTGCCGTCGGAAGTCCTCAGGAGAAGGGGCCGGTATTCCCCTTCCCGGGTTGGGGAATTTCCCCCTTCGAGAGGATTGGACTGGCCGGGAAAAAGGAACTCCCAGAACGGCCGGCCGATCGGGTGCTCGGCAAGTTTCAGGATTTCCTGCAGGGCCCGGTTGCAGTCGAGGATGGTCCCGTCTTGAGCGAGAGCCGCGGCAGCGACGGATTCGCAACCGCGAAAGCAGGATGGCAGAAGTTCGCTGTTCATTTGAAGTTCACGTCCAGTTCGTACTGGAAATCGGGGCGGATGGAGCTTTTTCGGAGCCAGGCGACCAGCGTCGTGGATTCTCCCGGGGCAAGCGGCATGAGGGTCAGGATCGCCCGGTCAAGGGTCACCCCGTTGATTTCCCGGGAAAAGACGGCGATCTTGCCGTCTAGGGTTCGCCCGGAACCGTTCTTGAGGGAAACGTAGACCTGGACCTTGCCGTCCGGGCGGGTTTCCTTCATTTCGGAAAGGGCGATGGTCACTTTCCTCAGCTCTTCCAGGAACTCGGGGGAAGTTTTCCGCTCGTGGTCGCGCCGCTGCAGGTAGAACCACCCGCCTACGACCAGCGCAAGGACCAGGAGGATCAGGATCGAACAATCTCCCCGATGACGTCTTCTGTTCAAGGCGGCAGCCTCCCTTCCTGGGTTGGTCCGGATGCGTTTATTCTATCACGGGTGATGCGGGAGAAATGTGCACGGAAAATAAAAAGAAACGGCATTCTTCGGAAAATATTTCAATAATAGTTATCCTTTGTAAATTCTGCGCTCCTGGGTTCGCTCCAGGAGGGCCAGCGTTTCCACGTGACGAGTCTGGGGAAAGAAATCGTAGGGGACGATCGAGACAACGGAGAAGCCGGCCGCTGTCAGTTTTTCCAGGTCCCTGGCCAAGGTCCAGGCACTGCATGAAAGGTAGGCGATTCGTGCCGGCCTGCAAGTTGCAGAGAGCCACTCGGTGATTTCCGGCTCGAGGCCGCTCCTGGGCGGGTTGGCGTAGACCAGGCGGCAGTCTTCTGGTATGTCGCGGATCCAGGCTTCCGCCTGAGGGATCCGCAGGGCGCAGCGCCCGCGGAGCAGTTCCGCACCGGGAGCGTTCAGGCGGGCACAGTCGAGGGCCGCCCCGGAAAGTTCGATCCCGAGGGCCCTGGAGCCCAAGGCTGTCCATCTCGCAAGCGTGGTCCCCCCTCCGCAGTAAAGGTCGATCACCGACGTTCCCGGCCCGGGCGAGAGGAAACCCTCCGCTTCGTCCAGGGACTTGGCGTAGAGGGAGGGGATGAGCTGCTGGAATCCCTGGGGCCCGTAAAGCATGCCGAGGGAATTCCTGGAAAGGGGTTTTCCCCAGAGGAGCTGCAGGGGTCCGGCTCCGAAGAGGTGCCTGCCGGCGCAGGGGAAAAGGTGAACCCAAAGTCCCTCCAGGCCCGTTTTTGCCAGGGACGGCTCTTTCCCGGCCAGCCAGGCGTCACCGGGGTCCTCCCGCGTTTTTAGGATCAGGGTGGCCTGGGCGCAAACCTGGGAGTAGATGGCCAGGGGAAACGCTCCGAAGGGGGGGAGCGCCTGGGAAAGCCAGGCCAGGGCGGTCCGTACCCGCTCGCCATGGACGGGACAGTTTTCAAGCCCCACAAGGCGGTCTCGGACCTCCATGCCGAACCTCCAGCCCGATTCCGGTTCCCAGCGGGCCTTCAGGGCCACCTTCTCCCGGTAGCCCCAGCGCGACGAGGAGGGGGGTGCTTCGATGGGGGCAACGGCGCTCGCCCACGGGGCGAGCCTCTCCTCCACCCAGGCCTGTTTCCATGCGAGGCTGGCAGCTTCGTCCAGCCCGCGGTGAGTGCAGCCCCGGCACTCTGTCGGGCACCCTTCCCGGTCGGGTTTCGGCACGGGCGATTCCTCCCTTCTCAAAAACGATGATACTGTAGCGGAGTGTAGTCAGACAAGGCAATTCATGTTAAAGTAACTCAAGAGTCTGTCCTCCCTGCGAGGTGCCGGACCGTGGCCTTTTCTTTTCTTTTTCGCGGGTGTTCGCGCAATTGCCATGCATCACCCGCCCTGTTCCGTGAAAGGCTCCGGGGGAGCCTTTCCGGAAAGGGTTCCTTGTCCTGCCCGCCCCCCTTTCCCTTCTGCTTCTCCCTGCCGGCAGCCCTGCTTTTTGCCGCTCCGGCCCAGGCAGCACCGGCAGATCTTCCACCCGGTGGGCTCAGCCTGCCCGTGGTGGCGGTTCTCGTCCTCGCCGCGGCCGTGGGCGCCTTTTTTGCCGGAAGGCAGACGGCTCCCGCCGGAAAGCCGGCAAACGCGCGAAGCCCCGCCGGGGTTGCCTCCCCGGAAGCGGCCGTCCCGGATGCAGCGGGCCTTTCGAAAGAGGTTCCCAACCCTCCCGCGGAAAAGAAGGAGTTCCTTGCGGAAGGGGAAGAACTCCTCCTGGAGGCCCAGGAACTGGCCAGGATGGGGTTTTTCCGGGTCGACCTCGAGAGCGGTTCGATCGAGGCCTCGCCTTTCCTGAAAAAGCTTTTCGCCTTTGGTCCCGGCGAGGCGATGACGTTCCAGGATTACGAAAGCCGGATCCACCCCGACGACCGTTCCAGGGTCAGGGCTGCGCGGGAGCAGGCCCTCTCTGCGGGAGAAGACCTCTACGAGCTCCGGTACCGGATTTCACCCGGCGCACGAACCGTCCGCCACGTGTCCGCACGGGTTCACGTGGTCCGAACCCCGGACGGACGCCCCACGGGACTTTCCGGTGTCATCCAGGACCTCTCGGAACGGGAGGAAATGGAAAACCGCCTTCGAGTCAGCCAGGAACTGTTTCGCCAGTACATGGAAAACGCCCCGAGTGCCCTGATCATGGCCTCCGTGCAGGGGAAAATCCAGGACGCAAGCCCCTCCGCAGAACGGCTTTTCCGTCTTTCCAGGGAACAGCTTCTCGAGATGACGCTCCTGGAGCTTTTCCCGGCAAACTATGTCGACGAGGGGAGAAAACGACTTCGCGAGCTCGCGGCGAGGGGGCACCTGAGCGTCGAGGTTCCCTTCCGCACGTCGACGGGGAAGGCCGGCTGGGGACGGTGGGATGCCGTGAGCCTGTCCCAGGGGGCTTACCTGGTCTTCCTGACGGACCTGACCCAGGAACACGAAGCCCAGGAGGCCCTGCTGCACAGCGAGGCAGCGTTCAAGAGGCTGGCGGAGAACCTCCCCACCCTGATTTTCCGGGTCGACGAGGACTTCCGGCTGGTTTACCTCAATCCCAGCACGGAACGGTTCTTCGGCAAGACCTCGGACGAGCTGCAGTGCAAGACCCTGGAGGAATCGGGCCTGCCGCCCGCCTTTCTCAGGCAATGGACGGAACGGCTGAAGGACGTGTTCCGGACGGGGCAGGGAATGCGGTTCGAGGTGACCCTGGACACGGGAGCCTCGGTCCGCTACCTGCAAACCGCCCTGGTCCCCGAAAAGGCGGACCTGGGCATCGTCCGTTCCGTGCTGGCGGTTTCCACGGACATCACCGAGATCAAGAGGCAGGAAGCAAGAACTCAGCAGCAGAGGGACTTCCTGGATGCTCTCATCCGGAACGCCGGCGAAGGAATCGCCGTGTTCGATTCCACCGGCCGCTTTTTGGTCTTCAACCCCGCCATGGAGGCCATGACGGGGTGGAAGCTGGAAGAACTCCAGCCTCCGGCGATTTCCTATTCCTTTTCCCGGGCGGAAGGTGCCGAGGAGGCGGTCGCCGGTATCCTGAAGGCCCTCGAGGGGGTGGCATCGGAGGAAGAGCGCCTTCTCCCCTGCAGGGGGGACGTCCTGAAGACGGTCATGGTCTCGTCCAGCCCGCTTTCGGGAAACCCCGACTCCCTGACGCTCGTCCTCGTCCGGGACATCACGGAACAGAAACGGGCCACCGAGGCACTGGCACGGGAGCGGGCGTATCTTGACATGCTGTTCGAGAACGCCCCGGACGGCATGGTCGTGACGGACCGGTTCGGCCGGGTCCTCCGGCTGAACCGACGGTTCTCCGAGATGTTCGGTTACGAACGCCATGAAGCCTTGGGGCGGCAGATCGATTCCCTGGTGGCTCAGGGGCACCATGGGCAGGAGGGAAAAACCCTGACGCGGCAAGTGGCCTCCGGCAGGGCGATCAGCGTGGAAACCGAGCGGATCCGGAAGGACGGAACGCCGTTCCCTTGCCGGGCGATCGGGATTCCCATCCGTCTCGAGGGAGGAGATGTCCACCTCTATATCCTCTACCACGACCTGACCGAGATCCGCCAGAGGGAGGCGGAGCTAAGGCTTGCAAACGAGGTCGTGAAAAGCAGCCCGGTCATCCTTTTCCGGTGGGGGAACGGACCGGGGTCCCCCATCGAATACGTTTCCGAGAACGTCCGCCTGTGGGGGTACGAACCGGAGGAACTGTCGTCAGGCCGGAAACTCTACGCGGACCTGATCGACCCGGATGACCGGGAGAAGATCCTGCAGGAGGTTCGGGACTTCGAGGCCGAAGGCCGGGACGAGTTCCAGCAGGAATACAGGGTCGTGAAGAAAAGCGGGGAAACGATCTGGGTCAACGACCAGACCCGGGTGGTCCGGGCTGCGGACGGGACCATCGCCTTTTTCCAGGGGGTCGTCCTGGACGTCACCGAAAAGAAGCGGTTTGAGCTCCTCCTGGAGGAGAACTACCGGACGATGCGGCGTGCCTGGGACGAAACGATCGAGGTCCTTTCCACCACGGTCGAAATGCGGGATCCGTACACGGCGGGGCACCAGCGCCGCGTTGCCAGGCTGGCGGGGGCCATCGCCCGCAAGATGGGGATCCCGGAGCAGGCCCTTTTTGCCGTGGAAAGGGCGTCCCTGCTTCACGACATCGGCAAGATCGAAGTCCCGGCCGAGATCCTGAGCAAACCCGGCAGCCTGTCGGCGATCGAGATGGGGATCGTGAAGCAGCACGTGGAGGCCGGATGGAAGATCCTGAAGAACATCGCGCTTCCCTGGCCGCTGGCGGAGATCGTCTACCAGCACCACGAGTTCCTCGACGGGAGCGGGTATCCGAGAGGCCTGAAAGACGGCGAAATCTGCATCGAGGCCCGGATCATCACCGTGGCGGACATCGTGGAAGCCATGGCTTCCCACCGTCCTTTCCGGCCTTCAAGGGGGCTGGAGGCCGCCCTGGCGGAAATCGAGCAGCAGAAAGGCATCACGCTCGACGAGGAGGTGGTGGACGCTTGCTTGGATCTATTCCTGCGGGAAGGGTTCACCCTGGAAAAACTTTAGGCTTTTCCTTCCCCGTTTCAAGGAGGCGATGTCATGGAGCAGCTGCGAATTCCCAGCCTGGAAGACTACGAACCCTTTATCGGTGCGGAATCGGTCGAGCGGATACGCCGAAAGGCAGCCCCCCTCCGGGATTTTCACGTGGTCCACATCAACTCCACCTACTACGGAGGAGGCGTGGCGGAGCTTTTGGGGTCCCTTTCCCTCCTGATGAACCAGCTGGGGCTCAGGGCCGGATGGCGCATCATCCAGGGATCGCCCGACTTCTTCAGCATCACGAAAAAAATGCACAACGCCCTCCAGGGGGGCTCCATCAACCTTTCGGAGATGAAGAAGGCAATCTACGAGCACGTGGTTCACGAAAACGCCCTGAGGAACCATCTCGACCAGGACATGGTCATCGTTCACGATCCGCAGCCGTTGCCGCTCATCACCCACTACAAGAAACGATGTCCCTGGGTCTGGACCTGCCATGTCGATCTTTCCGCGCCCAACCCGGAACTTTGGTCCTACCTTACGCCTTTTATCGAGCGGTACGATGCGGTGATCCTGAGCCTGAAGGAATACGAGAAAAAATTGAGGGTTCCGCAGGTCTTTTTTATGCCGGCCATCGACCCATTTTCGCTCAAGAACCGGGAAATGGAGGAATCGGAAATCGACGAGAGGCTGGCCCGTTACGGCATTCCCGTCGATCGGCCCCTCGTGGTTCAGGTTTCCCGGTTCGACCCCTGGAAGGATCCGGCGGGTGTGATCGAAGCCTTCAAGACGGCCAGGAAAGAGGTGGATGCCACCCTGGTGCTCCTGGGCAACCTTGCAACGGACGACCCGGAGGGGGAAGAGATCTACCGCGACCTGCTTGCCTTGAGGGAAGAACGCATCCTGATCCTGGCCAAGGAGGATTCGGGGCTCGTGAACGCGCTTCAGCGAAAGGCCGCCGTGGTTTTGCAAAAATCCATTCGGGAAGGGTTCGGGCTGACGGTTGCCGAGGCGATGTGGAAAGGGACGCCGGTTATCGGGGGAAATGTCGGGGGGATCCGTCACCAGATCGTCGACGGAGCAACCGGGTTCCTGGTTTCTTCGGTCAAGGAAGCGGCGGATAGGATCGTCACCCTGCTCAAAAACGAGAAATTGAGGAGGGAAATGGGAGCCCGGGCCAGGGAGGTCGTCAGGGAACGTTTCCTGATGACCCGCTACCTTGAGCAGTACCTGGACCTCTTCAACTCCTTCGAGACGATTTATCGTCTGGACCCGGCTGTTTTTGCGGGAACCGTAGATGCCGGGAGGCAATGAGCCCGTGGTAAAAACCCGAGACGAAGCGAATCCCCAAAACGCAGTTTACGTGATCCTTGCCGGCACGTTTCTTTCACTGGCGCTGTTGAGCCTGCTTTTCGACACGCCGGCCGGCATCCTGCAGGGCCTGGAGAGGATCGTGACCGACCCCGACTACCTGATCACGGACTACATGGGGGTGGGAGGCGTCGGGGCCGCTTTCGTCAACAGCGGGCTCGTTTCGCTCCTCTTCATCGGGCTGCTCCGGTGTCTTCGGGTGCAAGCAACCGGGATCACCATTGCCGCGATCTGGACGGTCGCCGGTTTCTCGTTTTTCGGCAAGAACCTCCTGAATGTCTGGTTCATCGTGGCCGGGGTGTGGCTTTATGCCCGCTACCGGAAGGAGCCGTTCAGCCGCTTTGTCTACGCGGCGCTGTTCGGGACGGCCCTGGCCCCGCTGGTCACCCAGATCCTCTTCGGGTTCAACCTTCCCCTTGCGTTTCGAATCTCCCTGGCGGTCCTTGCCGGCCTCTCGATCGGGTTTGTCCTGCCGCCCCTGGGGACGGCGATGATGCGCTTCCACCAGGGGTTCAACCTCTACAACATCGGCTTTGTTTCAGGCCTTGTCGGCTCCGTCTACCTTTCGCTGTTCCGTTCCTACGGGTTCATCCCCGCGAGCCGCCTGATCTGGACGACGGGGCAGAACAAGGTCCTTGCCCCGCTCTTTATTCTTTTTTTCGCCTGGCAGTTCCTCATCGGATTTTTGCTTAACGGGCGACGGTTTACCGGCCTATCCGCCATCATGGGATATACCGGCCGTGTCGTTACCGATTTCCTCCTGCTCGAAGGGCTTGGGCCGACCCTCATGAACATGGCCCTTGGCGGGATCGGTTCGATCCTTTACATTCTTGCCATCGGAGGGGACATCAACGGCCCCACCCTTGCAGGGGTCTTCACCGTGGTCGGTTTTTCGGCCTTCGGCAAGCACCCTAGGAACATGGCCCCCATTGTGGCGGGAGTGGTCCTGGGAGGCCTCACGAAGGTCTGGGGACTGAGCGACCCGCCCATCCAGCTCGCCGCCCTTTTTGCGACGACCCTGGCCCCGGTTGCGGGGGAATTCGGGATCTTCTGGGGAATCGTCGCCGGGTTCCTGCATTCATCCCTGGTGTTGAACGTGGGGGCCCTGCACGGCGGGTTCAACCTTTACAACAACGGTTTTTCGGGCGGAGCGGTGGCGGCGGTCCTCGTTCCCGTCATCGAGGCCATCAGGTCAGGGAGGGAAAGCGATGGTTCATGAACACGAGCGGGTTGTCCGCATGGTTTCCGAGCTCCAGAATTTTCTCTTTTCCATGGGTGCCATGGAAATCCA
This sequence comes from Synergistota bacterium, assembly GCA_022839995.1. Classification (GTDB taxonomy): domain Bacteria; phylum Synergistota; class Synergistia; order Synergistales; family 79-D21; genus 79-D21. The sequence goes on along the minus strand of JALHIN010000003.1, from coordinate 24,943 downwards.
TTCGGAAATTCGGGAAACCCCGGAATGTTTTTTCGTTTCGATAAAAGGCAACACCAGGGGAAATATCTGCAGGAAACTGGACAAGCTCAGGAAACTCCTGCGCATGCCCCGGCAGGCCGACATGGAAGAGGAACTCTGGCTGCTGGCCGGGTCGGTCGATTACGACACGGAGCTGTCCCTCGTGGGGATGATGACCGACTCGGCCGAGATCCGCTGCGACGGGGAAGCCGGAGTGGTGGAGATCGAACTTTTAAGAAAGAAGTGAAACCCGCCATCCTGTTTATAAGTTTTACAATTATTGGAAATATCCACTTATTCAGACCTGTAAAGAGGGGGCTTGACAAGGATAGTAAAGCCCCTTATGATACCGCCCAATAAAGATTAACCGGACGGCGGAAGCCTTAAACCGGCATACCTGGAAAAAAGGAGGGGAAATCCGTGAAGACAAGCAGCCGTTTCAGCCTGCAGCTCGTCCTGGTACTGGCGCTGATTATTGGACACGGGTTCCCTCCTGGGGCAGCCGGTGCCTAAGCGCCGCGCATAAGCCGACCAGGCCGGGACCCGCAAGAAAAAGGCGGGTCCCGGCCTTTTTTATATGCGGCAGCGCTTTAGGAAGTCGAAAGCAGGAAAAGGCCTAGAGACAGAGAGAGACTGCTTCAGGGAGGTGTCGATGTGATGAGAAGGACGTTGAGCGTGATTTCCGAGGACAACCCGGGGGTTTTGACCCGGCTGGCAGGGTTGATCTACCGGAGGGGATACAACGTGGAGAGCCTGAGCGTCGGCCGGACCGACGTCCCGGGATTCTCCCGCTTTACCGTGGTGGTGAACGGGGATGACGGGGTGATCGACCAGGTCGTCAAGCAGCTGGAAAAGCTGATCGAGGTCGTTTCCGTCCGCCGCCTGGCGCCGGGGAAATCCGTTGAAAGGTGGCTTCTCCTGATGAAGGTCAAGGCTCCGATCCACATGCGTCACCAGGTCCTGCAGACCGCGGAGATTTTCCGCTGCCGCGTCGTGGACGTCGGTGCCGATGCGGTCGTCCTGGAATTGACCGGAGACAAGGGAAAGGTCGAGGCCTGTGTGGAGGCTCTTCGTCCCTACGGGATCCTCGAAATGACTTCCAGCGGTTCCGTCGCGATGGAGCGGGCCGGTTTTGCCGAGGCGCAGGAGGATCGAGAGGAACGGGCGTATTCGTCCGCGGGTCATTTTTCTTCCGTGGCGTTCACATTCTGATCCGATACGAAGGGAGAGGTTAAGAAATGGCAAAGGTGTACTACGAGAAGGATGCGAAACCCGAAGTCCTGAAGAACCGAAAGGTGGCCGTCCTGGGATACGGCAGCCAGGGGCACGCCCACGCCCAGAACCTGAGGGAAAGCGGCGTATCGGTGGTCGTCGGCCTCCATGCCGGGAGCCGGTCGAAGGCGGTTGCGGAAAAAGACGGCTTTATCGTGAAAAGCGTTCCGGAAGCGGTGGCGGAGGCCGACATCGTCATGTTCCTGATGCCGGACACCGTGCAGGCAAAAGTTTTCGAATCCGAAGTCCGGCCCGCGCTGAAACCGGGGACGACCCTTGGTTTTTCCCACGGGTTCACGATTCATTACGGGCAGATCGTACCGCCGAAAACGGCGGACGTCTTCATGGTCGCTCCCAAGAGCCCGGGACACCTGGTTCGCCGCATGTACACCGAGGGCAAGGGCGTGCCGGGCCTGCTGGCGGTCTACCAGGACGCCACGGGGATGGCGCATGACATCGGGTTGGCCTACGCGGCAGCCATCGGCTGCGCCAGGGCGGGGGTCATCGAGACGACCTTTGCCGAGGAAACGGAAACCGACCTCTTCGGCGAACAGGCCGTCCTCTGCGGCGGGGTCACCGAGCTCGTCAAGGCGGGGTTCGACACGCTGGTCGAGGCAGGCTACCAGCCCGAGATCGCCTACTTCGAGTGCCTCAACGAGCTCAAGCTGATCGTGGACATGATGTTCGAGGGCGGATTGGGCTGGATGCGCTACTCCGTCAGCGACACTGCAAAATACGGCGACTGCGTGGCGGGTCCCAGGGTCGTGGACGCCCACACCCGCGAAACCATGAAGGACCTCCTCAGGGCTGTACAGGACGGCACCTTCGCGAAGGACTGGATCCTGGAAAACCAGTGCGGAAGGCCGCGCATGAGGGCTTGGCAGGCCAGGGAAAGCTGCCATCTCATCGAGAAGGTTGGAGCGGAGCTTCGGGACATGATGCCCTGGCTCGAGGCCAAGAGACCGCCGGAAGCCTAGGGGGAAACCGGAATGGCCGAAGACTGGGTACGAATTTTCGACACGACCCTCCGGGACGGCGAGCAGTCCGCCGGGGTCAACCTGAATACGGCGGAAAAGGTCCAGATCGCCCACCAGCTGGCGAAGCTGCGGGTGGACGTCATCGAAGCGGGCTTCCCCGCCGCTTCGCCCGGGGACATGGAGGCGGTTTCGACGATCGCCCGGGAAGTGCGCGGGCCCGTCATCGCCGGGCTGGCCCGGACCCGGCCGGGCGACATCGAAGCGGCGGCCGAGGCCGTAAGACACGCGGAGAAACCGAGGATCCACACCTTCATCGCCACAAGCCCGATTCACATGGAACACAAGCTGAAAATGACGCCGGAGCAGGTCCTGGAAGAGGTCCGAAGGGCAGTCACCCAGGCGCGGTCTTTCGTTTCGGACGTGGAGTTTTCCGCCGAGGACGCGAGCCGGAGCGAGATCGAGTTCCTGGTGAAGGTCTATTCGCTGGCGATCGAGTGCGGGGCCACGACGTTGAACATCCCGGACACGGTGGGGTATGCGGCTCCGGACGAGTTCGGGGGGTTCGTAAAGGCGATCCTCGACGGGGTAAAGGCTCCCCCCGGGGTCGTCTGGTCGGTGCATTGCCACAACGACCTGGGGCTTGCGGTGGCGAACTCCCTGGAGGCCGTCAGGGCAGGAGTGAGGCAGGTCGAGTGCACGATCAACGGGCTGGGGGAAAGGGCCGGCAACGCCTCCATGGAAGAGGTCGTCATGGCCTTGCGTACCCGGCCGGACCGGTACGGAGTGGTCTCCCGCCTGGAAACGGGCCGGCTTTACTCCACGAGCAAGCTCGTGTCGCGCCTGACGGGCGTGCTGGTTCCGCCGAACAAGGCCATCGTGGGTGAGAACGCTTTCGCCCACGAGGCCGGAATCCACCAGCACGGGATCCTCTGCAACCGGGCCACCTACGAGATCATGAAACCCGAAGATGTCGGGGCACCCGGAACGGCACTGGTCCTGGGCAAGCACTCCGGCCGCCACGCTTTCCTGAAGCGGCTGGAATCCCTGGGTTTCGAGCTGGATGATTCCCAGAAGGAAAAAGCCTTCCTGCTTTTCAAGGAACTCTGTGACAGGAAGAAGACGGTTTCCGACGGGGACATCGAGGCCCTCGTCGTGGACGAAGTCCTGGTGGTCGTTCCCGAGCGCCGTTTCGAGCTGAAGGACTATTCCGTCCAGGTCGCGGGGCGGGGACGGGCAAGCGCTTCCATCACCCTTCGCGACGGGACGAAAGAAGTCACCGACGCGGCGGCCGGAAACGGCCCGGTTGACGCTTCCTACAGCGCGATTCGGCGCCTCGTCGGGATTTCCCCGGAGTTGACCAGTTACCGGATCCAGGCGACGAGCGAGCGTTCCGACGCCATGGGAGAGGCCGTCATCACGCTGCGGCTGAACGGTCTGAAAGCCCAGGGGCGCGGGGCCAGCACCGACGTCATCGAGTCGAGCATCAAGGCCTATGTCAACGCGGTGAACCGGCTTTACGCCCTCGCGGCGGCAAAGGGGGAAACGCTGAATGGCGAGAACGCTGGCTGAGGCCCTCATTGCCTCGCGCACGGAGGATCATGTCGAACCCGGGGCCATCTGCCGCGTCCGTGTCGATTTCGCCTTCGCCAACGACATCACGGGGGCCCCGGCGATCGCGGAGTTCGCGCGCATGGGGGCGGAAACGGTGTTCGATCCGGCCCGGTGCGCCATCGTACCGGACCATTTCACCCCCAACAAGGACATTGCCTCGGCACGGCAGGTCCAGGCCGCCCGGGAGTTTGCCCGCAAACAGGGGATGCTGTTCTGGGAAGTTGGAAGGGCAGGCGTCGAACACGCCTTCCTGCCGGAGAAAGGCCTGATCCTCCCGGGAGAGGTGATCCTGGGGGCGGACAGCCATACCTGCACGGGCGGAGCCCTCGGAGCCTTTGCGACGGGAGTCGGGTCCACCGACCTCGCCGCGGCCTGGGCCCTGGGGGAAACGTGGTTCCGCGTTCCCGAAACGATCCGTGTTGTGGTGGAGGGAAAAACCTCCCCCTGGGTGACCGGGAAGGACCTGGTCCTCTCCCTGATCGGCAGGATCGGGGTGGAAGGGGCCCGGTACGCAGCCCTGCAGTTCGAAGGGCAGGCGATCGAAGCCCTTCCCATGGATGACCGTTTCACCGTGGCGAACATGGCCGTCGAGGCGGGTGCAAAGGTCGGTCTCTTCATCCCGGACGCCAGGACCCTGGGTTACGCGAACAAGCGTGCCGCACGGCCCTTCGAGCCGGTTTTCCCCGATCCGGGCGCGAAATACGCCCAAACGGTCCGGATGGACGCTTCCCGGCTGGAACCTGTAGTCGCCCTTCCCCACCTGCCTTCGAACGTCAAGCCTGCGGGCGAGTGCGCCCATATCGACCTGGACCAGGTCTTTATCGGAAGCTGTACCAACGGCCGGCTCAGGGACCTCGAGCTGGCGGCGGCCGTCCTGAAAGGGCGGAAAGTCCACGAGAGGGTGAGGCTGGTCGTGATCCCCGCTACAGCGGAGGTTTTCGCCGAAGCCTTGAAGCGCGGGTTCATCGAGACGTTCCTCGAAGCCGGTGCGGCGATCAGCACGGCGACCTGCGGTCCCTGCCTCGGGGGTCATTACGGAATCCTGGCCCCGGGGGAACGCTGCCTTTCCACCAGCAACCGGAACTTCGTCGGGCGGATGGGGCACACGGGAAGCGAAGTGCTCCTTTGCGGCCCCCTCGTGGCGGCTGCTTCTGCAGTGGCGGGACGGGTGGCGGATCCCAGGGAGTTCCTCGGCCTGGACGAAGTCCCAAAAGGGGGGGAAGAGGAATGACCGACCGGTTTTTGGGAAAAGCCTGGGTTTACGGAGACAACGTGGACACGGACGTCATCATTCCGGCCCGCTATCTTTCCACCAGCGATCCGGCCGAACTGGCCCCGCACTGCCTCGAAGACCTGGATCCCGGATTCATGGAGCGGATGGCCCCGGGCGACATCCTTGTCGCCGGGAGCAACTTCGGCTGCGGGTCGAGCCGGGAACACGCCCCTCTTGCCATCAAGGGAGCCGGGGTTTCCTGCGTGATCGCGGCTTCCTTTGCCCGGATCTTTTTCCGGAACGCCCTGAACATCGGCCTGCCGATCCTGGAATGCCCGGAGGCCGTTAAGGGAATCCGTTCCGGCCAGCGGATCGAAGTCAACCTGGCAGAAGGGCGGATCCTGAACCTGGACACTGGAGAGGTCTTTTCCGCCACACCCTTTCCCCCGTTCCTGAGGGAGCTGGTGGCCCGCGGAGGGCTTGTCCCGACCGTGAAGGCCCGCCTGGAAGAGAAAAGGAGGAACGCACGTTGAGCGAAAGGAACATTCGGATTGCCGTCATCCCCGGTGACGGAATCGGCATCGAAGTCACTGACGAGGCGAAGAAGGTCGTTTCCGCGGCCGGGAAGATCTTCGGCTTTCGGGTCGAGTGGGCCGATTATCCCTTCGGGGCAAACCATTACCTCGCAACGGGAGAAGTTCTCCCGGAATCCTTCCTGGAAGAGGCGAAAGGGTTCGACGCCCTCCTGCTGGGGGCGATCGGGGATCCCCGCGTGAAGCCGGGGATCCTCGAAAGAGGGATCCTGCTAACCCTGCGCTTCGCATTTGACCAGTTCGTGAACCTCCGTCCCGCGAAAGCCTTCCCGAAGGTGCCCCTGCCGGTGGACACCTCCGGGAAACGGTTCGATACCGTTGTCGTGAGGGAGAACACCGAAGATTTCTACATGGGGATCGGTGGAGTCGCGAATGACGGCGACGTCACCTTCCTTCTTTCCTGCGGACGCGCCACCTACACCCTGAGCGGGTCGGTTTCGGCAGCGACGGACCCCCCCGTCCCGATGGCCGTTCAGCTGGGCATCGCCACGAAGCCCGGGGTCGAGAGGATCGCCCGCTACGCAGCGGAGACGGCCAAAAAACGCGGCGAAAACCGGGTGACCCTCGTGACGAAATCCAACGCCCTCCCCCAGATCTACGGTTTCTGGGAAGAAACCGCGGCGGCTCTTTTCTCCGCGGAGTATCCAGACCTGGCCCTGGAAAAGGCCAACGTGGATGCCCTGTGCTACCACCTGGTTCGAAAGCCCGCGTCCTACGGGGTCCTCCTTTGCCCGAACATGTTCGGGGATATCGTCAGCGACCTGCTGGCAGGGCTTTCGGGAGGACTCGGGATGGCGGCGGGTGCCGATATCGGGACAGGCCTTTCTATGTTCGAACCGGTGCACGGATCGGCTCCGGACATTGCCGGGCAGGGAAAGGCCAACCCACTGGCGGCCATCCTGACGGCTGCCCTGATGCTGGACCACCTGGGGGAGACGGAAGCGGCGGCGGCCGTCGAAAGGGCGGTGGAAAACTTCCTGGCTGACTCGAAACCGGAGGAACTGCCCATCGAACTCGGGGGGCGGGCATCCACCGAAGAAGTCGGCCTTGGCGTGATCCGAACTCTCGGGGGAGAGAGGGGGTAAGGCCCATGGAGATCCTTTCCGGCTCCGAAATGGTGATCCGGGCCCTCCAGGCCGAAGGGGTCGAGGTGGTCTTCGGTCTGCCGGGCGGGACGGTCATTCCCCTATACGATGCCATTCACGATACGAAAAAACCCTTCCACGTGCTGGTTCGCCACGAGCAGGCGGCCGCTCACGCGGCCGACGGATATGCCCGGGCGTCGGGCCGACCGGGAGTTTGCCTCGCGACCTCGGGACCCGGAGCCACGAACCTCGTGACCGGACTGGCGACCGCCTGGGCGGATTCGGTGCCGGTCGTGGCGATTACCGGGCAGGCCGCGACCGCCGTGATCGGGACAGACGGCTTCCAGGAAGCCGACATGATCGGCATGACCCTGCCCATCCTGAAGCACAGCTTCCCGGTGCGCGAAGTGGAACGGCTTCCTTTCGCGATGAAAGGGGCCTTCACCATCGCGGCCACGCGTCGCCCTGGGCCCGTCCTCGTGGATGTTCCGGTCGATGTCCAGAAGGCCCGCGCCCCCTTTGCCTACCCGGAACGGGTCTTCTTCCCCGGCTACCGGCCCGAGGTGCCTGAGCGCCTGGAAGACCTGCCTGAGGCGATCGAGGCCCTGAAGGCTGCGGAAAGGCCCCTTCTCCTGGCCGGGGGAGGGGCCAACGACCCCGAAGCCGCCCGTTTCATTGCGGAACTGGCGGGGGCGCACGGCATTCCCGTTGCCGTTTCCCTCCGGGGCAAGGGGGTCTTTCCGGAGAACCATCCCCTTTTCCTGGGCCTTTGCGGGATGCACGGCACCCTTGCCGCAAACCGCGCGGTTCAGGAGGCGGACTTCATCCTGGCGCTGGGAACGCGCTTCAGCGAAAGGACGACCGGACGTGCAGACCGGTTTGCTCCGCGGGCAAAAATCCTCCACGTGGATATCGACCCGGCGGAAATCGCTAAGAACGTGCCTTCCAGGTGGTCTTTGGTCGGATCGGTTGCAACGGTGCTGCAGAAGATCATCGAGGCACTCGGCGACTTGAAAAAGGTGTCGGATTCCTGGGGAAAAACGGTTTCCAGGTGGAAGGAAGAAGACCGGGCCCGGCTGGAGCTGGAATCGCTGGGTTTCTCCCCGAGACGGATCCTGAAGGCCATCCGCTCCGCCATGGGAGACCGGGCCTTGGTCACGACCGACGTCGGACAGCACCAGATGTGGGCGGCCCAGCACTTCGAAGCCTGCGGGCCCCGGAGCTTCATCACGTCGGGAGGGATGGGGACGATGGGGTTCGGACTGCCGGCGGCCATCGGAGCTGCCTTTGCGGCCCCGGACCGGCCCCTGGCCTGCCTGACCGGGGACGGGAGTTTCCTGATGAACATCCAGGAACTCGACACCTGTGCCCGGTACGGTATCCCGGTGAAAATCTTCCTGTTCAACAACGGTTCGCTCGGGATGGTCCGGCAATGGCAGGAGCTGTTCTATAAGGAACGATACGCCCATACCGTTACGGATGGCCTGGTGGATTTCGCCCGGATCGCGGAGGCTTTCGGAGTGCAGGGCACACGGGTTTCTTCGGAACAGGAAGTCGACGGGGCCATCGAAGGGGCACTGGCGGCCGATGGGCCGGCCCTTGTGGAGTTCCGCATCGCCATGGAGGAAAAGGTCTTCCCCATGATCCCGCCGGGTGCGGGGATGGACGAGATGATCGAAGGATAGCTAGTGGGTGCCGATTTAACCTGCTATACTGAAATGCGTTCAAACAACGCTGAAGTGGGCGGGGTGAAAAGGCATGAACCCATCGAAACACAAACCGACACGAAAACGGACAAAAAACGGTTTCACCCTTGTCGAGCTATTGGTCGCCCTGGTGGTCGTGGGGATCCTGGCGGGAGCTCTGCTTTTAGTGAGTTCGGCGGGATCTGACAAGGCCCAGGCGATGCGGGTGGTGAGCGACCTGAGAAACCTGAAGGCGGCTGCGGTGCAGTACAACACCTCGTCGGGAGCCTGGCCCGCGTCCCTGGCGGACCTTTCGGGTTACCTGGACGGTCCCCTGGAATGCGTGGGACCGGTCTGCTACGGTGTGGCCTCGGGAGAGGCAGGAAATTTTATCGGCTTCACGGCGGACCTGGCAAAGGCAGCGCCCGGTGTGAGGGAGCGGCTGAAGGGGATGGCGGAAACCGTTTCCCTCTATTCCGACACGCCCCTGGCGAAGGTCTACGGGGGAGAGCTCCTGGCGGTGTACCCGGTGTCTTAGGCGGGAAGCGGAATTATGGCCGCGAATCGACAACCGATGAGTCCGATCGGTGACAACTTTTTCGAAATTACGGCAGAACTGATTCGACGAATTCAAGAGTACAGGAATCGGACGGGCAAGTGGCCCAGCACCTGGAAAGAGGAACGATATACCGAACTCGGCCTGGATCCGGCAGTTTGGGGAAAGGATAAACCGTGGCCTGACCATATCGGCTACGAACCGAAAGGACAGACCGTGGTGGTCCGCCCTGAAAGCGGATACGCTCTTGTTTTCATCGACAAAAAAACGGGACGGAATATGTTTTCAGAAGCACGCTGAACTGGGACCTGATCTACGATATTCCTTCCGGGAAATGGTATTACAACAAAGTGGATCCAGATAAGGAAATCGACGTTTCAAATCTGAGGGTCATCCCGAACCCTTAATCCGACCGCAAGCAAAAGGCCCGGCCCCGAAACGGGGCCGGGCCTTTGTCGTGCCCTAGTCGGCGGCGGAAACCGATTCCTTCTCCTCGGACCACTGGCTCACCAAAAGACCCATAAGGTAGAGGGCTGTCGAGAGGGCGATCCCCACGAAGAAGGGGTGGATGGCAGAAAGGTCCTGGGTTACGTGCACCCCCAAAAGCCCTTTTGCCGTGGGGGCGAACCCGGCCGCGTACCAGAAACCGGCTGCGGCGAGCCCCCCCAGGGAAGAGGCCCACGTGGCCAGCCGGTCGGCCTTGCCCGCCAGGAGGGCAAGGTACGGGACCAGGATGGCCGATGCGATGAGGCTCCAGCTGGTCGTGCAAAGGAGGGCGATGATCGTGCCGCTTTTGGCTGCAAAGAGCCCCGATGCGATGGCGCAGGCAGCGGTCGCGGCTTTCCAGGCCACCCCTTCGAGGCGGCGGCCGGTCAGGTCGTGCCCCAGGCTCCCTGCCGCGATATGGAGCAGGGCCGAGGCGGTCGACAGGGAAGCCGAAACGATCGCCATGGCGAAAAGCTGCTGGCCGGGAAGCGAGAGAAGCTTTGAAACGAGCAGGGGAATGACGGCGTCGGGCGATGCGGCTTCCTCCGGGCTGACCAAAAGGCGAGACAACCCCCCGGCCAGGTAGGTTCCGCCGACGACGACGGCGATGACCAGCATGGCGACGGGAGCGACCCTCCTGGCTTCGTCCCTGGAAGAGAGGGCGAAATGCCGCTGGATCAGCTGGGGCTGTGCCCAGACCCCGATCGATGTCACGGCGGCCAGGGTGAGGATGAACAGGCCCTGGGGCCCTTCGCTGAGCCGGGTGAACCCCCGGTTGGCCAAATCGGTCGGAGGCACCGCTGCCAGGGCCTTCAACCCTTCCGAGGGGCCTCCCACGGCATTAAAGACCGCGAAAAGGAGAAGGGCGACTCCGACGAGCATGATGCCGCCCTGGAGAGCCTCGGTGTAGAGGACTCCCCTCAGCCCTCCCCAGGTGACGCTCAGGGCGACGATGAGGACCAGGATCCAGAGGGAAGCGGAAAACGGCAACGGCGTCACACCGGAAAGCATCATGGCGGCTCCCTTGAAAACGGCCGAGGCGTAGACCACCAGCAGCCCTCCCGTCAGAAGTCCGGCGAAAACCCGGAACGGATTGGACCCGATGGCGGCGCCCAGCAAGGCCCCGGGGGTCTTCGCGTTCAGCCGGCGTTGCCAAAGGCGGGTGGGCCAGGCGAGGAACCGGTAGACGAACCAGGTCCCGAACCAGATGTTTCCGGCGGCGATCAGCAGCATCTGGAGGCCGTAGCGGTGGCAAAGTCCCCCGAAGCCCACCAGCGCGACCGCAGAGACGTATGTCGCCACGTAGGCGAGGGCCTGCACCGCCGCTCCGACTCGTCCCGGGAGCAGGTTGTCACGCCCCCTGGCCCAGCGGGCAAGGGAAACCAGGAGAAATGCGTATACGGCCCATAGAAAGATAAAACCGAAATTCATCCTCTAGCCCTCCTTTGGCTGACAAGTGTCCAACATGACCAGGCGACGCTTGCGATCATCGAAAACACCGCGGCTCCAACCCACAGATCAAACCCTGCCATTGCGATCCCCTCCGAAAAAATAAAGGCCGCCAGCCCAGGGGGCTGACGGCCTTGAACCTTCTCACGGGTTGCGAATCAGGATGTGAGAGGACAGGACCGGGCACCTCCGGGGCATCGCAGCGCCGGAGCGTAAGTATAAAGATAAGCCTGGCCCTTTCCCGTTCCCGCGTTGTTGCGGTTAAAATGCCGCTTCACCATTTGGAAGCCTCACCTTTTGGAAAATTTGAGCCATCATACAAGGGGTTTCCGATCTTGTCAAGTTCGAAACGGCACATTCAAACCTGAATTTGAACCGACAGGATTTTCCTTCTTTGCAAAAGACGGCCGGATGGCCTCCTCGGCTTGGATGCGAGCCTCCTCCGCAAGTTTCCTGGCCTGAACGGAGGCAGCGCAGACGGCTTTCATGAATGCGGTACGAACGCGTCCTTCCTCCAGTTCGTAAAGCCCCTCGATGGTTACTCCTCCCGGGGTGACGACGCTGTCCCGCAGTTCCGCGGGGTGTTTCCCGGAAGCCAAGAGGAGTTCGGAGGCCCCGATGAGGGTATGAGCCGCAGAACGGAGGGCCAGGTCCCGGGGCAGACCCATCCTGAGGGCACCGTAGATGAGGGACTCGACCACCGTGTACAGGTATGCGGGCCCACTCCCGGCCATGGCCGTCAGGACGTCCAGGTGGGACTCCTCCACCGGCTGGACTTCGCCAGCGTGTCGCATGACTTCCTCGGCAAGCTTTCGATCGGCTTCGGTCACCTGGCTGGAGCAGGCATAGACGGTGTAGCCCCTGCGAATTTCCACGGCGGTGTTGGTCATGGCCCGGATGAAGCGTGTCCCCGGGGCTGCCCGGTTCATGATGTCCAGGGAGATGGCCGCAGCGAACGATACCACCGGCTTGCCGTCGGTGAAAGGGGCGATCTCCTGCAAGACCGGCACGACCTGCCGGGGTTTCACGGCAAGAAGAAGAAGGTCGGCCCAGGCGGCTGCCTCGGAATTGTCCCCCGTAAGGGTGACCCCCAGCTCTTCCAGAGAACGTGCCTTTTTCAGGTCCCGTCGGGTTGCCGTAACGGGCCATTCGGGGGCGAGGGCCCTGGCGAGGGCCCCTCCGATGGTCCCGGCTCCGATGATGGCGATGCGTGCCCTGTTTTGTTGCTGCATGATGTCTTCCCCCTTTTCTCGATTTCTGGTTGATGGATAAAAAAAGGCCGCCGACCCGAAGGTCGGCGGCCCAAATCCCTGGAAAAAACTCGAATCAGGCTCCAGGACACGGCCGGCAACCCCCGGGAGAGAAGCTCGCGGGGCGAGGGCTGCACGGGAGAGCCGTGTCAAAGCGCCGGTTTAGGAACATGCGGATCTTCCTTTCGATAAAGCGATGAGAATTTCGCGAAACGATACCTTTTTTCCACCGGGTTGTCAAGCGGCCGTCTTCGATGGGCCAGGTTCTCCCTGCGCCGGCGCAAGGACGAAGGAGGCCACTTCACGGATCTCCTCCATGCAGGGTGAACGGAACAGGTAGCAGGTGTCCCCCATGGCGGGGCTGAAAACCGCGGGAACCCTCTCGTGGTGCACGAGCAGGTGCCCGTAAGTCCGCAGGACGCTTTCGTGGTCGTGGGCATAGGCACGGCCGTCGCGCCTGCCCAGGAAGGTGCAGTGGTATTTCCGTTCATAGGAAAACGGGTCGTAGTTCGTGTTGGTCAGCATTTCGGCCCATTCCGCGAAGAGGTCGATGTCGGAGGTGAAGTTATACATGTCCAGGATCAGCCCCCCGGGCGGGCGGACGTTGATCTCCAGGGCGACAAGCCGGCCATCTGCGGAGGTCCGGAAGAATTCGACGTGGAAGAAGCGCTCCCTGAGGCCGAAAGCGGCGACTGCCTTTTCTCCCGCGTCGACGAGATCTTCCGGCAATTCCCTTTGGGTACAGAGGAAAATGTCGAGCCGATCGTTGACCATCTCCATCATGCCGTCGGCATAGTGCAGGGACCCGCAGAAAACGACCCGTCCTTTTGGGTCGACGAGACCGTCGAAAGTGACGATTTTCCCCTGGATGAACTCCTCCATGAACAGGGCGAAGGGGGGATTTTCCCGGAACACGGTCTCCATCTCCGAGGGAGCCGAGATCTTCCAGGTTCGCGAGGCTCCGACTCCCTGGTCCGGCTTGAGAACGACCGGGTACCCGGTTTCTTCCGCGAACGACAGGGCCTCTTCGAGGGACCGGACGACCCGTCCCCTGGCAACCGACAGCCCGGCTCGAGAAAAAACGCCTTTCATCAGGGATTTCCGCTGCATCGGGAGCAATTCTGCCGGTTTCAGGCCAGGAATGCCGAACTGTTCCCTCAGGCGGGCGTCACTGTCGAGCCAGTGCTCGTTGTGGGATTCCAGGCGATCGATCGGGCCCCACCGATCCCGCAGAGCCGCCACCGCGGCGGTGACCTGGTCGAACCGGTGGAGGTCGTCGACACGGACGATTTCTGTCAGGGATTCCCTGAGCGCAGGGCTGAGGTCCTCGGGGGCCTGGTCCGTGATCCCGAGCACGGTTGCCTCCCTTCTCCGGAGTGCAATCGAAAAGTTCACGTAATTGGGCGGGAAGTGAGGCGAAAACAGGATGACGTTCATGGGAATCACTCCTTTCCATCCCGAAATCTCGAGCCGCTAGAAGCCGAGCCGTTCCAGGAAGTAGGGAATCTGACGTTGCCACCAGGGCCAGTCGTGGCTCACGTCGGTTCCCCACAGGTCCACCCAGGCAGGGATGGCCTTCGTCTCGAGGATGTTTTTCATGGCGAGGGTTTCCCGTGCCGTTGGAGGAGCCGGTGCCGTCGGCCATCTTCGTCTCGAGGATGTTTTTCATGGCGAGGGTTTCCCTGACGGATTCTTCTTCCCATGGCCCCTGGCCCGCGCAGAGGACGATTCGCCTTTCCCGGTATCGGTTCAAGTACCAGGGGTCTTCCATTCCCCGCAGGTAATGAAGGGGAGAGTGGAAGTAGGCCCCATCCCCGAGGTCCTCGCCGAGGCTGAAGCCCAGCCCGTATAGCCCGCTCAGCCCGATCAGCGCATCGAAGGGATCCGGGTGCCGGAAGAAGAGGTTGGCGGCATGGTAGGCTCCGAGGCTGCAGCCGGTTACGGTAAGCCGGCCACCCCCGGGGTTCCGGCTTTCGAGAAAGGGCAGGACTTCCCGGAGGTTGGGAAAACAAGGACAGGCCTGCCTCCGTCCCCGTAAGCCTTCAACTCCATGACCTGACCCAGTGACGGGCTGTACCATGCGGCGGTATCCGTCTGCATCGGCGGGTGGCTCCCGTAGTAAAATGGATTTGTCAAAGCAAAGCTATAGCGAAGCAGAATAAAGAAAAACCTTCTTCATGTCAAGGACGGTCAGCTTAACCGGCCGACCGAAAGGGGGATAGACATGAAAAACCTGCTGCTTCTCGTGGACCCCCAGAACGACTTCTGCGATCCAGGGGGGGCCCTGTTCGTGCCGGGGGCGGACGAGGACGCCCGCCGAACGGCGGCGATGATCCACAGGATCTCTTCCTCTCTTGACGACCTCGTCGTCACCCTGGACTGTCACCATGTTCTCGACGTGGCCCATCCGCTCATGTGGACCGATGCCCGAGGAAACCCTCCCCCTCCGTTTACGACGATCACCCTGGAGGATCTAAAGAAGGGCGCCTGGAAACCCATTCGGGAGGCCTGGGGCGATCGGCTTCGCCGGTACCTGGCGGACCTGGAATCTTTCGGCCGCTACCGCCTGACCATCTGGCCCGAACACTGCCTGGTGGGCAGCTGGGGTTTCGGGATCGTTCCCTGCGTGTTCGAAGCGGTGACGAAATGGGAGCGGGAACACGCGGAAACGGCGGCCATCATCCTCAAGGGGGAAAGTCCCTGGACCGAGCACTACTCGGCCGTGAAAGCCGAGGTCCCCGACCCGGAGGATCCCCGCACCGGCATCAACCAGGCCCTCGTGGAGCGACTCCGCTCGGCGGATTGCGTCGCGGTCGCCGGTGAGGCTCTGTCCCACTGCGTGGCCAACACGATCCGGGACCTCGTCGAACCGTTGGGGGGCGACCTGTCCAGGCTTGTCCTCATCCGGGATGCGACTTCGAGCGTCCCCGGATTCGAAGCTCTCGGGCAGGCGTTCCTGGAAGAAATGGCGGCACTGGGCATGAAGCTTGAATCCAGCACCGCCTTCCTGTCCTGACGGTACCTGAAAATCAGCCGTTTTCCCCGATTTCCACCGGCCGGAAAACTTTTTCCAGGTGGATTCCTGCGATCATGACCGCGACCCGCACGTCCATTCGCTCCATTTCTCTCAATCCTTTTCCTGTAATTTCATCATTGGAACTGTTTGCCCGGTTCCCGAACCCCCTCAGGCGCCCGAAGCGACCCGGACCCTCTTCGCCTTCCCCTCGAAACGCTCGAGGCTGCCGGGCAGGAGGACCTTCACCGCCACGCGCAGGCCCAGGGCCTCGTGAAGGGCTCGCAGGGCTTCCTTCTCCAGCCGCTCCATCTCGAGCTCCCCCAGGCCGGACGCGCTTTCGACCATGACGGCCAGGTCCTTCACGAAATTGTGTTCGGAAACCTCCAGGGCGTAGTTCATCGAAAGTCCCTCCACCTTTCCCAGGGCCGCTTCCACCTGCGTGGGAAAGACGTTGACTCCCTTAATGATGAGCATGTCGTCCGAGCGTCCCCTGATGCGGGCGATCCGGATGCCATCCCGGCCGCAGGCGCACTTCCCCGGGATGATCCGGGTCAGGTCCCGCGTCCGGTAACGCGCCAGGGGCAGGGCTTCCTTCGTCAGGGTGGTGATGACGAGCTCCCCCTCTTCCCCGTCCGGGAGCCGTTCTCCCGTGACCGGGTCGATGATTTCGGCGAGGAAGTGGCCGTCGTTCAGGTGCAGGCCGTCCTGGCAGGAGCACTCGATGGCCACTCCGGGCCCCATGACCTCCGAAAGGCCGTAGATGTCGAGGGCCGGAACGCCCAATCCCTTTTGGACGGTTTGCCGCAGGGCCTCGGTCCAGGGCTCCGCCCCGAGGATCGCGCCCTTGAGGGAAGGGACGGCCTCTTCCCCGTCCTTGCGCCTGGAAGCAAGCACCTCGGAGAGATGGACCGCATAGGAAGGGGTGCAGGCGATGACGGTAGTCCCGAGATCCAGCATCAGCTGGACCTGTCGTTCGGTGAACCCCGTTCCGGACGGAATCACGGTGGCCCCCAGATGTTCCCCCCCGTAGTGGAATCCAAGCCCTCCCGTGAATAGCCCGTAGCCGAACATGACCTGCAGGGTGTCCCCCGGCGTGACCCCGGCGATGGAAAGGCAGCTCGCCATACAGTCCTTCCAGGCTTCCAGGTCGTTTTTCGTGTAGGCCACGATGGTCATCTTCCCCGTGGTTCCCGAGGAGGCGTGGATCCGGAGCAGGTCGTCCCTGTCGCAGGCGAGGAGGCCGAAGGGATAGTGGTCCCTCAGGTCCTGCTTCGTGGTGAACGGCAGGTGGTGCAGGTCGTGAAGGTCCCGGATGTCTGAAGGCCGGATGCCGGACTTCTCCATCTTATCCCGGTAATGGGGGACCCGGTCCCACAGCCGGGTTACCGTTTGCCGGAGTTTCACCGTTTTCCGCGTGGATTTCTCTTGGTCCGCAGTTTGCATCGCTCTCTCCTCCTTTGGGAATAAAAAAAGCCGGGGCCCCTTTTGGGGACCCCGGCCTCGAAACGGCACGGACGCCTAGGCGTCGGCCCTCCGAGGGGGTCCCACGCCGGTAAAAAAGAAACGGACGGAAATCTTCGAACGGATTGGATTCATCATTTCGTCCTCTCGCGATTTCATAGAGGTAAATTAGTGAGAACTTATATCATGCCGCCCCGTTTTTCGTCAAGGGCCCTTTTTCAGGGGAGGATCGGGACACCCCTGGAGGAGCTCCACTGGCGGACGCTTTCTTCGTCGTTGTAAGGCACCGGTCCGTCCGCCAGGATCATGGTCGTTTCCGGCCCCTTGCCCGCGAGGAGGACGACATCTCCCGGGAGGGCTGAATCCAGGGCCGCGTGGACGGCTTCCTTCCGGTCGAGAATGACCGAATGGGAGCGAAGCCTTGGCCCCTGCAAACCTTCCTCGATCTGGCGGGCGATGGCCAGGGGGTCTTCGCTCCGGGGGTTGTCCATCGTCAGGACGACGTTGTCGGCGAGGGCTGCAGCCACCTTTCCCATCAGCGGGCGGTTTTCCACCGTTCTTTCTCCCCCGAGGCCGAAGACCGCGTGAACCGTTCCCCTGCAATCGGCTCCAACCGCCTTGAGGGCCTTTTCCAGTCCGTCGGGGGTGTGGGCGTAGTCGATAAAGCAGGTCACGCCGTTTTCGAACCGGAACCTCTGAAGTCTCCCGGGAACGGGGGGAACGCTTTCGATCCCCTTCCGGACGGCTTCCGGCCCCATCCCCATGGAAAGTGCGATTCCCACGGCGGCCAGGAGGTTTGACACGTTATGAAGCCCCACGAAAGGACTCTCGACGCGGATCGGAGCCTCGCGGCCCGGCAGGGTCAGTTCCAGGGCCGTCCCCTGCAGGCCCATGGCAAGGACTCGGCCCCTCAGGCCGGGTCCCTCCCCGATCCCGTAGGGCATCGACCTTTCCGGGAAGAGTCTTGCAAGGCGCACTCCCCAGGGATCGTCCAAGTTCAGGATGAACCGGGCCTCCGGGCGGGCGTGCTCGGTGAAGAGACGGAGCTTTGCCTGGAAATACCCTTCCATGTCGCGGTGAAAGTCCAGGTGTTCAGGGGTCAGGTTCGTGAAGGCAAGGGCATCGAAACGGCAGCCTTCCAGGCGGTGAAGGTCCAGTCCATGGGAAGAGGCTTCCATGACGCAGGCCCGGGTCCCGCCGGCGGCCATCCGCGCCAGCCAGCGATGGACGGAGGGGCCGTCGGGCGTTGTCCTGTCGGCCTGTTCTTCCTCCTTCCCGTCATCGTAGACGATGGTCCCCAGGAGGCCGCAGGGCACGCCTCCCGCCCGCAGGATCGAACGCGCGATCCAGGCGGTCGTGCTTTTTCCGTTCGTCCCGGTCACGGCTGCAAGGGACAGTTCCCGGGCCGGGAAAGCGTGAACGGCCGCCGCCGCCGCTGCGGCAGCCTTCCTGGGGTTTCCAACGAGGACGACCGGCAGGGAGGTGTCCAGGGGACGTTCGGCGAGGAAGGCCCGGGCCCCTTGCCTTTCCGCCGCTTCGGCGAAGGCATGGCCGTCGGTCTTGAATCCCCGGACGCAGCAATAGAGGGTCCCAGGGGAAACCTGGTCGGTTCGGGTGCAGACGTCTGAAAGTTCGGGATCGATACGGGGCTCTTTGGCAAAGGCCGGGGCAAAACCGGAGTGTTCCAGGAACCGGACAACCTGGGAAAGCTTCATGGAGCGACTCTGACCTCCTCCTGAGGGGCTTGATTGTTTATTCTAAAGTGTTTGAAAATCAGCGCAAGAGTTCATCATGGAAGAGCGGCCTTGTCGCTTTGCCCCCTTTTGCGGTTTAATGGCTTCAACCTGAAGTTTCTGCGGAGGAGTTTTCATGGAAGATTTCACGGACAACCTGAAGTCCCTGAGAGAAAAGGTCTACCAGTACCTGAAGAAGGGGTTGAATGAGGGGCGGCTCAGGCAGGGAGCCTTCCTGAACCTGAACGCCATCAGCTCCGAGCTTGGGATGAGCCGGACGCCCCTGAGGGACGCGCTGTTCCAGCTCGAGGCGGAGGGGTACGTCACGATCTTTCCCAGGCGGGGGGTCATGGTCAACCGCCTGGACCTGGAGAAGATCCGCAACATCTACGAGATCAGCGGAGCCCTTGAAAGCACGGTGGTCGCCCATTCGGGGCACAAGCTCACCGAAAGGGACATCGAAACCCTGGAAGAGCTCAATGCCCAGATGAAGGAGGCCGTGGAAACGCAGGACATTGACGGGTACTACGAGAAAAACACGGCTTTCCACTCCCTTTTCCTCAACCTATCCCAGAACTCGGACCTGATCCGGACCGTTCAGACGATGCGGGAAAGGCTCTACGATTTTCCACGGAGCAAGGCGTTCATCAAGGATTGGGAGAGGAAGGCGGTCGCGGAGCATGACGAATTCATCCGGCGCCTGAAGGCAAGGGACTTCAACGGGGCGGCGGAGTTCCTGCGGGACGTTCACTGGTCCTTCGAGGTCCAGGAACGGTACGCCCGCCTGTACTATTTCGGGCAGGAATAGGGAGGGGCGGAACCCGGAACGGTCCGAAGAATGCAGTGCCCGGGTGGGCATGCCTCCGCCCGGGTTTTTGTGTGCAAGATTGACATCCTTGGCCTCGAGTCACTAATATATCAGTAGCATTTTATTCATATTTTTATGAAGGGGGTTCGACGAATGGGGAAGTCCTGGAAAATCCTGCTGGCAGGTTTGGTCCTTTTCGGCCTGATGACGGGCACGGCAATGGCGGAAGCACCGTTTCACATCGGTGTGGTTACCCTGACCGTTTCGCAGGCGGAAGACACGTACCGCGGGGCGGAGCGGCTCATCAAGGAATACGGTGACGTGGCAGAGGGCGGGTACATCAAGCACATCACCCTCCCCGACAATTTTATGTCGGAGATGGAGACCAGCATCAGCCAGATCGCGGGGCTGGCCGACGACCCGAAGATGAAGGTCATCGTCGTGGACGACGCGGTGCCCGGGACCACAGAGGGCTTCCGCAGGGTCAAGGAGAAGCGGCCCGACATCCTGTGCTTTGCCGGGGAGCCCCAGGAAGACCCGAACGTCATCACCTCGGTGGCGGACCTTGCCATCGGTGTGGACAACGTCCTGCGGGGCTACCTCATCATTCATACCGCGAAGAAGATGGGCGCCGATACCTTCGTCCACATTTCCTTCCCCCGCCACATGAGCTACGAGCTTCTTTCCCGGCGGCGAAACATCATGGAGCAGGCATGCAAGGACCTGGGCCTGAAGTTCGTTTTCGAGACTGCCCCTGACCCGACGAGCGACGTTGGCGTGGCCGGAGCCCAGCAGTACATCCTGGAGAAGGTCCCTGCGTGGGTCCAGAAATACGGCAAGAAGGCCGCGTTCTTCTGCACCAACGACGCCCAGACCGAACCATTGCTGCGGCAGGTTGCCAAGTACGGCGCCTTCTTCGTGGAACCCGACCTCCCCTCCCCGCTGATGGGATACCCAGGGGCCTTCGGGATCGACCTCTCCAAGGAAAAGGGCAACTGGCCCGCCATCCTGAAGAAGGTCGAACAGGTCGTGATCAAGAACGGAGGCAAGGGGCGAATGGGAACATGGGCCTACTCCTATGGTTATGCAACCACCGCAACCCTTGGGGAGTTCGGCAAGCGCATCGTCGAGAAGAAGGCGAAGCTGGGGAACATGAAGGACCTGATGGATGCCTACGAGAAGTTCACGCCCGGCGCCAAGTGGAACGGCAGCAACTACGTAGACCTGGGGACCGGCGTCAAGAAAAAGAACTTCATCCTCGTCTACCAGGATACCTACGTGTTCGGCAGGGGCTACATGGGCGCCACGAGCGTGAAAGTGCCGGAGAAGTACCTGAAAATGAAATAGGCC
The DNA here is from genome assembly GCA_022839995.1 of Synergistota bacterium. Taxonomy (GTDB): domain Bacteria; phylum Synergistota; class Synergistia; order Synergistales; family 79-D21; genus 79-D21. The sequence goes on along the minus strand of JALHIN010000003.1, from coordinate 4,380 downwards.
CCGTTTTTGCAGGCAGGAGGGAAAAGACCGGGGGGAGTTTTCCCCCCGTTTTTTCGGGAGCTCGGCTCCCGTGAAGAAGGAGGCATCATCCTTGCTCAAGGATCACTTGCAACCGCTTTCTGAGCGGCTCCGGCGGGAGGGGCTCGACGCCATCCTCCTGGGTCCCTCTTCGGACCTTGAATACCTAGCCGGACTTCGACTTTTTGCCGACGAACGCTTCAAGGGGATTGTCGTGCTTTCCGACGGCCGGTTTTTCTCGATCGTGCCCCGCCTCTACCGCGAGCAAATGGAAACCGTCCTGGGTCCGGAGTGTCCCCAGGCCCTCTGGGACGATTCAGAGGGTTTCCTGGGGAAGGTTGCCGGGCGGTGGAGGGAATTCGGCCTGCAGGGAAAGGTCGTCGCAGTCAACGACGGGGTCCGGGCGGTGGACCTCCTGGACCTCGAGGCCGCAGTGCCGGGGACGAGGTTCGTCAACGGGCATGCCGTCGTGGAAGCCATGAGGCTGATCAAGTCCCCCCGTGAAATGGACCTGCTTCGAAAGGCGGCCCGGATTGCCGACGAGGCCTTCTCTGCGCTCCTTCCCTTCATCCGGCCGGGGGTCCGGGAAGGCGATCTCGCCAGGAAACTCGAAGACCTGCTGGTCGAGAAGGGTGCAGACGGCCTGTCCTTCCCGACGATCGTCGCTTCAGGCCCGAATGGCTCCAATCCCCACTACATGGGGACCGACCGCCTGCTCTGCGAGGGTGATCCCGTGGTCATCGACTTCGGCTGCACCTACCGGGGGTATTGCTCCGACACGACCCGCACCGTATTCGTCGGAAAGGCTTCCGAGGAAGACCGGGAGATCTACAGGATCGTCCTGGAGGCGAACCTCGCGGGTGAAGCGGCCGTGCGGGAAGGAGCCACCGCCCAGGAGGTGGACCGTGCAGCGCGGGCCATCATCGAGAAGGCGGGCTACGGAGAATACTTCATCAACCGGACGGGACACGGGATCGGGGTGGCGGTTCACGAAGCCCCCTACATCATGGAGGGAAACCTCCAGGAACTCCGGGAAGGGATGGCGTTCAGCGTCGAACCGGGAATCTACATCCCTGGCCGCCTGGGCATCCGTATCGAGGACATCGTCCTGGTGACGGCAAACGGGGCGGAACCTTTGAGCCATTTCACGAAAGAGCTCACGATCGTCTGATTGTTTCTTCCTGAATCCGAAAAAACGGAAAGCCGGGCGGGGAGGAATCCCCGCCCGGCTTTTTTCGCTTACACGATCTTCGGTACGAACAGGTCCTCGGGCCCTTGCGGGGAAACCCGCACGTTCGGCTCGTTGGCCTCGACGTGGCGGATCACCCATTCCGCCCACTTGACCTTCTTTTCCATCAGCCGGATGTGTTCCTCGTCGGAGTTGAAGGGGTTGTAGAACCCGGCAGTGGGGGCCGGTTCAAACTTGAAGTAGCAGGGGCTGTAGATCTTTGCCACTTCCGGGGCGTCGTAGAGGCGGTTTGCCCCGCCGTAGGAGTCGAAGGTCCAGATGTAAAAATCGATCGGGATGTCCACGACCTTCCGGATTGAGGCCATCTGGGGCAGGGTCAGGTCGGAAACGGGGTTGAAGGAGCTCGCTCCAAGGTCCTGGGCCAGTTTCGCCCCTGCTGCGGAGGAAACCCCGGCCCAGACCGATAGCTTGATGGCGATGTCTTTCGGGAAGCTCCCCTGCTCCTGCATCGTCTTCACGAGGGCGAGGACCCCCCGGTCCACGAGCATGAACCCCCTGAAGCCGATTTCGTACATCCGGAACATGTCGGCGATGACTTTCCGAATTTCGTCCGATCCCCGATGGTTCAGTCCTCCGCAGCGCTGGCCGTCGGCGGTGACGAACTGGCGCCCAATGTCCCAGGCGTTCCGTGGGCCGGGGATCGCGATGACTTCCATCTTGTCCTCGGCTGCCATCTGGGCGAAATCCTTCAGCTCCGCGTCGTCGAAAAGGGTCCCACCTTGGCAGAAAGACACGAGGCGGTGGATGGGAATGTTCCTCCTGCGGCGTTCGGCGATCAGCGCTTCGAGGACTTTCGGGCCTTCGACACCCGACATCTCGATCCGGTAGTGCCCCCCGTCGGGAAAGCTCTTGCCGCTGGCAGGCCGGTCGTACAGGTCGCGGCCGGGGATTCCGGCCTTTTCCATCAGTTCGGAAACCTTGTCCAGGCTTATGGGCATTCGAATCACTCCTTTGAAGGGTGGTTTGCAGATTGTCCTTTTGCCGTCCTGTTTTCGGGGGTTCCCGGATAGGCCGCCCTGAACCCAAGGGCCAAGGAAACGGCGATCCCGGCTTCGCGGAGCCGCGGGAGCAAGAGCTGTTCCGCGAGTGCCTGGTCGGGGTGCCTGAAACAGGGATACGAAAGGCTGATTCCGGCTACGATCCTTCCATCTGCCCCGAAAACGGGGACTCCCAAGCAGGCCAGTTCCCGGTGGGACTCTTCCCGGTCCCGGGCGAATCCTAGGGCCTTGGCCTCCACGAGCTCCTCGGCGAGGGCACCGTAAGAAGAGAGGGTGTTCGGGGTGAACTTTTCCAGGGAGGAACCGCCGAACAGTTCCCGGACTCTCTCCTCGGGCAGGAAGGCGAGGATAGCCTTCCCCAGGGCGGAGCAGTAGGCCGGAAGCTTCTGTCCGATCGGAAGGTTGACCCGGATCATCTCAGAACACTGGACCGTGTCGATGTAGAGAATGTCCCGGCCTTCCAGGATGCCGAGGCTTGCGGTTTCACCCGTTTCCTCGGCAAGCCTGGAAAGGAAGGGCCGAGTCCGTTCTCGCAGCTCCCCCGTATCCGGCGCATGCGGGCAAAGCGACGCAAAGCGGGACGTGTTGGCGTATCCCTGCGTCGCAGGATTCTGGCAGACATACCCGATCGACTTCAGGGTGGCCAGGATCCGGTACACGGAACTCTTGTCCAATCCTGCCTCTTGGGCGATCCTCGTCACCCCGAGCTCTCCCCGCCGGGCGAGCAGCTCGACCACATCGAAAGTCCGCAGCACTGAATTCAGGATCTGTTCTTTCTTGCCGTCCTTCATGCGGAACCGCCTTTCCGGTACCGGTATGCTTCCAGCCCGGCCCGGAGGATTTCGGCAGCCCTTGCGAGCGTTTCCTTTTCAAGGGCGGTACAGAGCCGGATTTCGTCGCGTCCCAACCCGGGCGTAGCGTAGAAGCCCTCGAGGGGGGCGAAAAGGACCGTTTCCCCGTCGAGGTCGAATTCCTCCATCATCCAGACCGCGAAGGCCTGGGTGTCCTCCACGGGGATCCGGGCAGAGAGATAGAAAGCCCCCTCCGGCTTTCTCAGGGTGACTCCCGGGATGGTTTCCATGGCCCGGCAGAGGGTGTCGCGCCGCGCCTGGTATTCGGAGCGGACTCCTTCCAGGAAAGAGGCGGGAACGTTGTAAAGAGCCGCTGCCCCCACCTGTTCCAGCGTGGGGGTGCATCCCCTGGACTGGGCGAACTTCATCGCCTGTTCCATCACGGACCGGTTCCGGGAAACGATGAACCCGATCCGCGCCCCGCAGGCACTATAGCGCTTGGAAACGGAGTCGATCACCACGACGTGCTCCTTTGCTTCCTCGAGCGAGCAAAAGCTGGTGAAGGGGCGGCCGTCATAGACGAAGTCCCGGTACACCTCGTCGGCGATGAGGAATAGGCCGGACCGGACCGCGACATCCGCCAGGAGCTTCACTTCCTCCCGCGTGAAAACGGTTCCGGTCGGGTTGCCGGGGTGGGAAAGGAGGATGCCTTTCGTCCGGGGCGTGATTTTCGATTCCACCGCCGCGGCGGGGTCGGAAGGGGGGAGGTGGTAGCCGTCTTCTGTCCGGGTGGTCACGGGAACGATCCGCACCCCGGCACCCGCGCAGACGGCCGCGTAGTTCGCGTAGAACGGTTCCGGCACGATCAGCTCGTCCTCGGGGTCGCAGAGGACCATGACGGTGAACCAGAGGGCTTCGCTCCCCCCGGCGGTGACCAGGACGTGTTCCGGCAGGAGGGAAACGCCGAGCTCCTCACGGTAAACGCGCAGGAGGGCCCCTACGAGCGCCGGGTTTCCGTGGGATCCGCCGTAGGCAAGGACAGGTTCGCTGAAAGACCGGACGGCTTCGAAATATTCCTTCGGCGTAGGAACGTCCGGTTGGCCGATATTGAGGAAATGCACCTTTTTTCCCGCCTTCAGTGCCCTCTCCGCGAAGGGGATGAGGCCGCGGATCGGCGAGGCCGGGACGGCAAGGCTCCTTCCGGAAATTGACGGGGTCACGCAGGGCCTCCTACTCGAACTCCTGGAGCATGCGGGCGAATTCTTCCTCTTTCCCCTTCAGGATGTGGTAGACGTGCTCGTCCGCCGGGAACAGGCCCTGCTTC
>JALHIN010000002.1:0-109101 GCA_022839995.1 Synergistota bacterium | reverse complement strand
TCTCCGGGGCCTTCTGCAGAAACTTCTCCACCGTCTTCTCGTACGCCGCCTTGCCCCCGGCTTCCGCCGGCTTGCTCTCTACCATGGGCTCCGTCCCCTTCGGCAAATGAAATTCAGAATGGACCGGAAACTGAAAAGCAATCGAATCATAAAAGCTCCCGGTATCCGGGTCAAACCTCGGAAGGTTTGGAACCGGGGAAATTGCCGGCCAACGAGCCGTACCGGCCGACCTCTTCAGCGATGAAGAAGGTCGATTCCCGCGAAGGCGTAAAAGGCCAGGGTGATGGCTGCCGCGAAGAGAAAGCCGAGGAGTGTGCGGAGATACAGAACCCACATCTGCCCACCGGGCCATTGCCCCCTTTGGATGTTCATCACCGCCCTTGCGATCAGCAGGCAAAGGAGAAAACAGACCAGGGCGACGAGTGCCTGCAGGTTTACACCGGACATGCCGACCACCTCCCGGCAAGGGTTTGAAAAGCGCAGACCACCGGAATCATAGCAGAAAAACGGAGGAGGGGAAGGTTGTCCACTCCCCTCCTCCGTTCCAGGCCCTTTCATGTGCCGCAGGCATCCCTCAGGACTGTGCGGAGTGCATCGAACCCGCCTGCTTCTGGACGTGGATCTGCCGCAGCACCGAGATCGCCACCTCGAGCGCCCTCTTGCCGTCCATGATGCCCACGAGGGGTTGCCGCCCCTCCTTGACGCAGGAAATGAAGTGATGGAGCTCAAGCTTGAGCGGTTCACGCTTGGGGAAGACAGGATGCTCGATCACCTCGACGAGCCCGCTGCCCTGCTGGTTCAGACAGCGGTGGATCGAAACTTCCTGTGCCTGGTAATCGATGGTCAGGTACCGCTCGGGTTCCATGATTTCCAGCTGCCGCATCCTTCTTTCCGAAACCCGGCTGACCAGGATGTGGGCCATCGTCCCGTTGGAGAATTCGATTTGGGCGGAAGCGACATCCTCGTGGTCCGAACGAATGCACCTTCCCATTGCGTTGATGTTGACGATGTCTGCCCTGACAAGGGAAAGCATGATGTCGATATCGTGGATCATCAGGTCCAGCACCACGCCGACATCGGAAATGCGGTTCGTAAAAGGCCCCAGCCTGTTGGACTGCAGGAAGATCGGTTCCCGGACCACGTTGCTCAGGTATTGCACCGCGCTGTTGAACCTCTCGATATGCCCCACCTGCAGGACCAGGTTCTTTCCCGCCGCAAGCTTCAGGAGGTCTTCCGCCTCGAGAACCGTCGTCGTCACCGGTTTTTCGATGAGGACGTGAAGGCCTCTCTCGAGCGCCTGGCGGGCCACTTCGTAGTGCTGGACGGTCGGGACGACGACACTGACGGCATCCGGCCGGGCATGTTCGAAGAAACGGTCAAGACTCGTGAAGTAAGGGACGCCCAGCCCTTCTCCGATGGTGGCAGCTCTCTCCTCATCGAGGTCGACGACCCCCACGAGCTGCGTGCCGAAAAGCTCCGTGTAAACCCTTGCATGGTGGTGCCCTAGATGGCCAACACCAATGACTCCGACTCTCACGGGTTCCATTCAATCACTCCCCGGGTCGCTGGGATTGCATCCCTGTAGACTGACTCCCTATATATTTTCCCACCAGGGGTGGAGGTTGTGGACTGCGGGACCCGAGCGGACGACAAAAAACGTCCTGCAGGTCCGGTCCCCGTTTCGGTAGGAATACAGCAAATGCGGATTGCAGGAAGTGCAGAGGCCGTGAGTGAAAATCCGCTCCTCGGGCAGGCCGACGGTAAGAAGCTGGATTCGTATGGCTTCCCGGATGTCGAAACGGACACGATCCCCGAGGTCGGTCCAGCATGAGCGGGGAAGGTTGGTCATCCCCAGCGCGGTTTTCGCATCCTGGTTCTTTTTCCTCTCATAGCAGCAGGGGCCGATTCCAGGCCCGATCCAGGCAGCCATCCTGTCTGGCCGAAATCCCGGGGTTCGCGACCGCAAAAAATCCACGGCACAAGAAAGGATTCCTTTTGCGGTTCCCTCGAACCCGGCGTGGAGCATCAGCGCCCATGGCCTTGGATGACAAGAGGCAAGAAGCAGCGGAAAGCAATCCGCGAAACGGAGGCTACCTGCACACTTCCCCTTGGACAGCAGGATTCCATCTGCCTTGGGACGGCTTGGGAGCGTCCAGAGTTCCGCTTCCTCGAGAATGGCCGTCCCGTGGACCTGGATCGGGGCAATCAGCGGAATGCCGGCAGCAGGGCCTCCAAGCTCCTGCCAGGCTGTTTCCGGGTCTCCCCCGGCCCTGTCCATGACAGGGCCTCGGAGAAAGAGGGAGGCTTCAAGAAGACCTTCCAGTTCCTTCGGGGGTCGGATCCTTTGGATACGCTGCCCGTTATGGATCGCGATAGGCCCGAAGCTCATGTCCGATCCTTGGTGGAGTTCCGCTTTTCGATCAGGAAGCGGCGAATCCGGCCGATGAAGTAGAGACTTCCGGTGCAGAGCACGAGCGGGGCGGATTTCGAGGCCTCGAGAAGGGCTTCTTCCGGGTTCCCGAAAACCTTGACTGACCCCGGCCAGGACAGGGAAAGGGCTTTTTCCGCCAACCCCCGGGCTGTCTCGGAACGGTCCATGCCGGGGACCTCGGTGCAGAAAAGATCCCCACCCAAGCCGGACAGGGCCTGGAGCATCCCGTTCAGGTCCTTGTCCTTCATCGCCGCCATGACCAGCGAGACCGGGGTTTCGGGCCACAGGGCCCGGATGTTCCTCGAAAGCATCTCCGCACCCTGGGGATTGTGGGCACCGTCAAGAACGACGGGAGGGTCGAGGGCGACGATCTCCATTCGCCCCGGCCAGGAGGTTTTCTTCAAACCTTCCCGGATGGAGACCTCCGTGATCCGGTGTCCTTCATCTGCCAGGCCAAGGCAGGCAAGCGCCGAAAGGGCGGCGTTTTCCACCTGGTGTTTCCCGAGGAGGGGGGTGGAAAGCTCCAGTGGAGAAAAGCCTCTCCTGCAGAGGACAAAGGACGATCCCCGTTTCCCTGTTCTATGGGGGATCACCCTTGCGTCCCTTCCCAGAAGGCAAAGAGGGGAACCGAGCCTTTTTGCGGTTTGATCGGCGAGATCATCCAGAAAAGCTCCGTTGGTTGCGGAAACGGCCGGGACGTTTGGACGAAGGGCCGCGAATTTTTCTCTTGCGATTTTTTCCAGGCCGCAACCGAGGATATCTTCGTGGTCGAGCCCGATGGAAGTAAAAACGGTCATCTGAACCTTGCCGAGAAGGTTCGTGGCGTCCAACCTTCCTCCCAACCCGGCCTCAATCACTGCAAAATCCCGATTCCCGCGGGCGATGCAAAGGAATGCCGCCGCGGTCAGGGTTTCGAAAAAAGAGGGGGGGTCCCCCGAGAGCATCCGGTCCGTGCGGATAACCCCGGCGACCTGGTCAAGGGCTTCCTCCCAGATCGAAGGAGAAAGAGGTTGGCCATCGAATGTCAGACGCTCGCCGAGATGTTCCAGGTGCGGGCTGGTGTAACGGGCGGTTTGGTATCCGGATTCCCTAAGGATCGAATCGACGGACGCACAGACAGAGCCCTTCCCGTTGGTTCCAACAACGTGAATCGCGGGAAAGGACCTTTCCGGGTGCCCCAGGAGGGAGCACAAACGGGCCATGCGGGAAAGGCCCGGGCGGATTCCAGGGGAAGAGAGCCCGAGAATCCGCCGTTCGATCAGGTGGTACCGGTCTGCTTCCGAAGCTTGTCCGTCTTTCAAATCCTTACTCACCCACGCTCAAGCTTTGGATGTTTTCTTTGATTCGCAGGATCCTGGCTTCTCCTTCCTGCAGGCGCTCCCTTTCTTTCCCTACGACTTCGGCGGGTGCGTTCGTGACGAATTGGACGTTCGCCAGCTTGGCCCTGGAGCGTTCCAGGTCTGCTGCGAGCTTGTCCATTTCCTGCTTGAGGCGCCCGATTTCCGCATCGATGTCGATGAGTCCCTCGACCTCGAGGTAGAAAGAGCCCTGAGGCAGGACCGCGCTTAGGCTTTTCCCGGGGGAAGGGGCATTCCGGGAAGTGATTTCAAAACGCTCGATTCGGCAAAGGAGTTTTAAGAGGTCTGAATTTTCCCGGAAAAGGGGCTCAAGCCCCTCTTTCAGGTCGGCACGGACGAGGGGGGCTGTTTTTTGCGGTGCCAACCGGGCCTCCGCCCTGAGGTTGCGGATCGCGCGGACTGCCTCCTGGAAAGCGGCCATCTGCTCCAGGCAAACCGGCGATCCCTTCTCTTCCCCGTCCGGTTTCGGCCATTCCTCCTCCTGCATGGAACGGTCGGAGAAGTTGAAGGCATGCCACAGCTCTTCCGTCAGGAAGGGGATGAAGGGATGCAGCAGCTTGAGCACGGATTCGAAAACCCGGCAAAGGACTCCCTGCGTTGTTTCCTTTCGGCTCTCTCCTTCCTCTCCCCTCAAGGCGGGCTTGGCCATCTCCAGGTACCAGTCGCAGAGTTCTCCCCAAACGAAGTCATAAAGCAGTTTGGCGGCCTCTCCGAAGAAATAGCCATCCAAATCGCGCGTGGTTTCGAGGATGACTTCGTCGAGGCGCGTCAGGATCCATCGGTCGTGAAGGCGGAGAGAGAGGGGTTCGATTCTGCGGTCTCTCGTCTTCCCTTCGAGGGAAGCCAAGGCAAGCCGACTGGCGTTCCAGAGCTTGTTGAGGAAGAACCGGAAGGTTTCGATGCGGTTCGTGCTCAACAGGATATCCCTTCCCTGGACGGTAAGGGCGGCAAGTGTCAGCCGGAGCGCGTCGGCTCCATACTGGTCGATGATGTCCAGGGGGTCGATCACGTTCCCCTTTGACTTGCTCATTTTCTGGCCGGTCTCGTCCCGGACGAGAGCGTGGATGTAGGTGTCCCTGAAGGGAACTTCTTTCATGAAGTGCAGTCCCATCATGATCATCCGGGCAACCCAGAAAAAGATGATGTCGAATCCTGTCACGAGGAGGCTTGTCGGGTAGTACCGGGAAAGCTCCGGCGTTTGTTCCGGCCATCCGAGGGTGGAAAAGGGCCAGAGGGCGCTGCTGAACCAGGTGTCGAGGACGTCTTCGTCCTGGAGGATTGTCTCGCAACCGCAGGATTCGCACCGGTCGGGATCCGTTTCCGAAACGGTAATGTGCCCGCAGGACGGACAGCTCCAGGCAGGAATGCGATGACCCCACCAGAGCTGGCGGGAGATGCACCAATCACGGATCTCCTCCATCCACTGGTAGTAGGTGCCGGTCCATTGTTCCGGGACGAACCGGATCCGCCCGGCCTTGACGGCTTCAACACCGGCTTCGGCGAGGGGTTTTGCCTTGACGAACCATTGTTCCGAGAGGTAGGGCTCAACGACGGTACGGCACCGGTAGCATTGGCCGACGGAATGGAGGTGTTCTTCGACCCGAAGCAGGTTGCCCTGGGAATCAAGGTCGCTGAGAACTGCCTTCCTCGCCTCGAACCGGTCCAACCCGCAGTATTTCCCGGCGGATTCGTTCATTTTGCCTTCGGAATCGATGACCTGGATCGACTCCAGTCCATGTCTCTGACCCACGAGGAAGTCGTTGGGGTCATGGGCGGGGGTGATTTTGACGCACCCGGTGCCGAATTCGGGATCCACCATCGGATCCTCGATGATCGGGATTACCCTTCCGACAAGAGGCACGAGGACGGACCGTCCCACAAGGTCGCGATTCTTCTCGTCACGCGGATGGATCGCGATGGCCACATCGCCGAGAATGGTTTCCGGCCTGGTGGTGGCAACGGTTACACCTCCGTCTGCATCGACGAAACGGTACAGGACGTGGTAGAGGTTGCCGCTGGATTCCTGGTGTTCGACTTCCAGATCGGAGAGGGCCGTCTGGCAGCGGGGACACCAGTTGATGATGTATTTGCCCCTGTAGATCAACCCTTCCTTGTAAAGGCGGACAAAAACGGCCCGCACCGCCTTGGAAAGCCCCTCGTCCATCGTGAACCGTTCCCGGTTCCAGTCGCAGGAGGCCCCGAGTTTCTTCAGCTGGTTCACGATCCGGTTCCCGTACTGTTCCTTCCATTCCCAGACTTTGTCCACGAATGCCTCCCGCCCGAGGTCGTGGCGTGAGATTCCCTGGTTCGCGAGGTGCCGCTCGACGACGTTTTGGGTCGCAATGCCAGCGTGGTCTGTTCCGGGAAGCCAAAGGACATCGTACCCCTGCATTCTCTTGTATCGGCACTGGATGTCCTGTAGGGTGTTGTTCAATGCGTGCCCCATGTGGAGCGATCCCGTCACGTTGGGCGGCGGGATGACGATGCTGAAGGGAGGTTTCTCAGCGTCGGGGTTGCCTTCGAAGAGCCGACGCTCGAGCCACCAGGCGTACCACTTGTCCTCGATGGGCCTGGGATCGTAGGATTTTCCAAGATTGCCGCGGGTCTCACTCATCGTCATTCCTCCTCGCGACCGTCGCCTCCAAGCGAACGGTCGACGTAATCTTCCAGAAAATGCCGGAGGTCGTCAACACCGGCTCCGGTTTCGGCCGACGTGACAAATGCGCACTCCGCTCCCCTGCAATAATTGGACAGGAGCGCTTTCCACTTCCCTTTGGGGATCTTGTCGGCCTTTGTGAAGACGGTCACAGTTGGGGCTTCCTGGCAAGCGAGCCATGTCCTCAGGGCTTCATCGGTCTTGAGGTAGCCATGCCTGAAATCCACAAGGTGCAGGTGCAGGATCGCCGAGTTCCGTGCCATGTAGGTTTCGATCAGGCGTTTCCAGGAACGGCGGGTATCCTGGGAAACTGCGGAATACCCGTAACCGGGGAGATCCACGAGGTAAAAGGCGTGTTTCCCGCGGAACCTGAAAAAGTTGATGCTCCGTGTCTTGCCGGGGGTTGCGCTGGAACGGGCGATCGATCTGGCCGCCAGCTTGTTGATCAGGCTGGACTTTCCGACGTTCGACCTGCCCAGGACCGTGATCTCCGGCAGGCCGAACGGCGGCAGCTGGTTTTCGAGAAAGGCCGTTATGGCCTCTTCATAGATCCATTGCCGGGGCATCAGGAAACTTCTCCCTTGAGTGCTAGGCGAAAGACATCGTCTGCGGACGAGACAAACGATACCTTCATGTTTTCCCGGATCCATTCGGGCAATTCCTCCCAATCCGCCTGGTTGGCGGCCGGGAGGATCAGGTCCCGGATCCCGTAACGTTTCGCTGCGAGCACTTTTTCCTTGATCCCCCCGACGGGAAGCACCTTTCCGCGCAAGGTGATCTCCCCTGTCATCGCAACGTCGTGGCGGATGGGCCTGCCGCTGAGCGAGGAAAGCAGCGCGGTGGCAATCGTGATTCCCGCCGAAGGTCCGTCCTTGGGGATCGCCCCTTCCGGGACATGGACGTGGGTGTCCAGGTTTTGCCAAGCGACTTCGTCAAGGCCCCACTTTCCGGCCGTCGAGCGAAGGTATCCCATGGCTGCGGTAGCCGATTCCTGCATGATCTCCCCAAGGTTGCCCGTTAAGGTAAGTCCACCCTTTCCCTTCATGGTGACGCTTTCAACGACGAGGGCTTCGCCTCCGGCCTCGGTCCAGGCCAGTCCGACCGCCGCTCCCACCTGGTCGTATTCGGGCAGGGATGGATGGCTTTTCCTGGGAGCCCCCAGGTATTCCGGCAGGTCCGTGGCATCGATCCGGATCGGTTCTTGCCTTCTCTTCGCCCCCCTGGAGCCGCCGTTTTCGAGGATCCTCCTCGCCAGCTTCCGGGCGATTCGGAAAAGGAGGCGCTCGAGTTCCCGGACCCCGGATTCGCTGGTGTAGCGCTCCACAATCACCCTCAGGGTTTCGGTTTCGAGCGTGACGGTTTCCCGATCCAGTCCGCTTGACCGTAATACCTTCGGCCACAAGTGCCGTTGAGCGATCTGGACCTTCTCTTCGGTGGCATAGCCAGGGATCCGGATGATTTCCATCCTGTCAAGCAACGGGGCTGGGATCGTATGGGTCACGTTTGCCGTCGTGATGAAAAGCGTCTGGCCAAGGTTGAAGGGGACCTCGAGGAAATGGTCCGTAAAGGCGGAATTCTGCTCGGGATCGAGTACTTCGAGCAGGGCAGAGGACGGGTCGCCCCGAAAATCGGTCCCCACCTTGTCGATCTCGTCCAGAAGGAGTACCGGATTCCGGGTGCCCGCCTGGCGGATCTTCTGCAAAATTCTTCCCGGCAGAGCTCCAACATAGGTTCGCCGGTGTCCCCGGATCTCCGCTTCGTCCCGAATGCCCCCGAGAGACATCTGGACGAACTTCCGGTCCATCGCTTTCGCGATGGACCGGCCCAGGGAGGTTTTCCCGACACCCGGGGGGCCGACAAAACAGATGACCTGGGAACGGGCATCCTTTGGGGCGAGTTTTCTTACGGCTAGGAACTCCAGGATCCTTTCCTTGACTTCGTCCAAACCGTAGTGATCCGCGTCCAGAACGGTTTTTGCAAGACGAATGTCCAAGCGGTCCCGGGATGTTTTGCTCCACGGAAGTTCGATCAGCCACTCGATGTAGGATCTGGCTACCGTCGCTTCAGCCGACACGGGGGGCATCTTGGAGAAACGGTCAAGCTCATGGAGGGCTTTTTCCTCCACTTCGGCAGGCATCCCGCTGTTACGGATCCTCCCCGCCAGTTCGTCGACCTCGCTCAATCCCTGTCGGGAATCCAGCTCGGTCTGGATCACTTTCATCTGTTCCTTCAAGTAATACTCGCGGTGAGTCCGGTCGATTTCCTGGCGGACACGCTCGTGGATTTCGCTTTCCAGCTGGAGGATCTCCGTTTCCCGTATCAGGAACTTCAGGAGAGACTCGGATTTGGTCACGGGATCAGCCATTTCCAGGATTCGCTGCTTTTCTTCCACCTTGAGGTCCACGTGGGAAGCGATCACATCCGCAAGCATGGAAAGCCCCTCGATCTCGAAGAGGGATCCGGGGATTTCGTCCGGAATCTTGCTGCTGTAGGATGCGAGCTTTTCAAACTGGTCCAGGAGTGCACGCCGAAGAGGCTGATCCTCGAAGTCTTCCTTTTGGGAAGGGACGGGCAGCACCCAAGCTTCGATCTTTTCTTCGGAAATATCGAACTCCTCGATCTGGACGCGGGATAAGCCTTCCAGCAAAACCTTGACGGTCCCATCCGGCAGCCTGGCCGTCTGCAGGACGGAAGCCAGCGTTCCCAGCTCGTAGAGGTCTTCTTCGGCAGGATCCTCTTCCTTCGAGTTCTTTTGGGCGACCACGACGACGCGCCTTCCCCTTGTCGAGGCAGATTCCAGCGCTTTGAGGGACCTCGGCCTCCCGACGAAGAGAGGGATCATCAGGCCGGGGAAAAGGACGGTGTCCCTGAGAGGGAGAACCGGCAATTTCCGCCTGGGAGCGACTCGCCTCATGGATCAGGCGACCTCCTTGCCAGTTTTGGGTTCGAACAAAGGAGGGGCGCCCTCCTCCACCGTTTCCCGCGTGATTGTGACGCTGGCGATCTCCGCGGATTTCGAGGGGAGGTCAAACATCAGGTCGAGCATGATCGACTCCAGGATCGAACGCAATCCCCTGGCCCCGGTGTTTCGTTTTGCTGCAAGGCGGGCAATGCTCCTCACCGCTTCGTCGGTGCAGTGAAGGCGAACTCCCTCGAGCTCGAACGCTTTCTCGTATTGCCGGATCAGGGCGTTCTTGGGCTCGCGAAGGATCCGTACCAGGGCTTCTTCGTCGAGTCCCTCCAGAGGAGCGAAAATCGCCAGCCTGCCGACGAACTCCGGGATGAACCCGAAGGTGACGAGGTCCTCCGGCTGCACGTGTGAGAGGAGTTCGTACCGGGCCCGCTTGTCGTTGCTCAGGACCGTCCCGCCGAAACCGATGGTCTTCTTGTTGATCCGGTTGGCGATGATCTCCTCCAGTCCCTCGAAGGATCCCCCGCAGACGAAGAGAATATTCCGGGTATCCATCTGGATGAAGTCCTGGTATGGATGCTTCCGGCCCCCCTTGGGGGGAACGTTGGCAACCGTGCCTTCGAGAATCCGGAGAAGGGCCTGCTGTACGCCCTCTCCTGAAACGTCGCGGGTGATGGAGGCGGATTCGGATTTTCGCCCGATCTTGTCGACTTCGTCCAGGTAGATGATCCCACGCTCGGCGGCCTTCAAATCGTAGTCGGCCGCCTGGAGAAGCCGGACGAGGATGTTTTCCACGTCTTCACCCACGTACCCTGCCTCGGTCAATGTCGTGGCGTCCGCCATGGCAAAAGGAACCTTCAGGAACCGGGCCATGCTTTGGGCCAGCAGGGTTTTCCCGCTTCCGGTCGGGCCGATCAGAACGACATTGCTTTTCTGCATCTCAACGTCATCCTGGCCCTCGGCGTTGCTCTGAATCCGGCGGTAATGGTTGTAAACCGCCACTGAAAGGATCTTTTTCGCCAGGGTTTGCCCCACGACATAGTTGTCCAGGAAACGGAAGATTTCCCTGGGATTCGGGATCTTTCCCGTTGCAAACGGGAGGCCCGAGGCCTCTTGCCGTGGTTCCTCAAGTTCTTCTTTCAGAATGAGGTTGCAAAGATGCACGCATTCGTTGCAAATCGTGACGCCGGGTCCGGAAATCAACCGACCCACCTCGTCCTGCGCCTTGCCGCAGAACGAGCAGCGTAGGTTCTTCCGTTTTCGGCCGTTTCCGTCATCCTGTTGGAACATGATGGTCCTCCCCTCTTCAGCTTCAGTTTTCCTGAAGCCGGGAACAATATCATAGTCTATCGCATGCCGGAAAAAAGCAGAAGGGGAGAGGCGCTCCTCTCCCCTTCCGCAGAGGTCCTGCGCTGGATCTGCATCCTAGCGTTTCTCGATGATGCGGTCGATGATCCCGTAGGTTTTGGCTTCCTCTGCCGACATGAAGAAATCCCGGTCGGTGTCGAGCGTGATCTTGTCGATGGATTGTCCGGTATGTTTCGCGAGGATGCCGTTTACCGTCTGCTTGACCCGGAGGATTTCCCGCGCCTGGATATCGATGTCGGTGGCTTGCCCCTGGGCTCCGCCGAGGGGTTGGTGGATCATGATCCGTGCATTCGGGAGGGCGATCCGCTTGTCCTTCTCCCCGGCGGCGAGCAGGACGGCGGCCATGCTGGAGGCCTGACCCACGCAAATGGTCGAGACCGGGCACTTGACGTACTGCATCGTGTCGTAGATCGCAAGGCCAGCAGTGACGATCCCCCCGGGGCTGTTGATGTAAAGGTAGATATCCTTGTCCGGGTCCTCGCTTTCAAGGAAAAGAAGCTGCGCGATGACGATGTTTGCCACGTGATCGTCGATTTCCTGGCCGATGAAGACGATCCTGTCTTTCAGAAGGCGGCTGTAAATGTCGTAGGAGCGTTCTCCTCTGCCGGTTTGCTCGATGACCATCGGGACGAGAATGGACGACATGCCGACACCTCCCGTCATTCAGGAATTTTCCCCGCTCGCGGTGGAAGAGGGTTCGGTCCCGTTTGCCGCGGAGTTGGGAAACACTTCCTTGATCGTGACCTCGGAAAGAAGCTGGCTGATGGCCTTGTTCATGCGGATGCGGTGGAGAAAGTCCGTCATCCGCTCCCGGTCCTTGAACAGGAGGGAGCGAATCCGCTCAGGATCGGCTCTTAGGGAATCTGCCAGGTTTTGGATCTCCGCCTCGATGTCCTGGGAAACGACCTCGATCGAGCGTTCGTCCGCCAGCGCTTCCAGGATCAGCGTCTGTCGGACGATCCGTTCTGCCCGTTCACGAATGCTTTGTTCGAAGGTCTCCGGTTTGATCCCGTTCTTGTCGAGATATTCTTCCATGGAAAGGTTGAACTGCTTCTTGATCTGGGCCGCTTCCTCTTCCTTCATGGACGCGACCTGTCGCTCGATCAACGTCTCCGGTACCGTTACCTGGGCCGCGTCCCGGAGCTTTGAAAGGGCATTCGCCTCCATGGCGTTCTGCACGTCCCGGCGGATCTGCTCTTCGATCCGTTCGGCAACTTCCTTTCTGAACTCCTCAAGGCTCGTGAGCCGATCCTGCGAGGTCTTCCGGACAAAAGCCTCGTCGAGTTCGGGCAGGATTCGTTCGAGGATTTCCTTGACTTTCAAGTTGTAGCGCAGCGTTTTCCCGGCAATGGAAGGATCGGGATGCTCGGCTTCGATGGTGATTTCCACCGATTCCTCGTCCCCGATGTTCTTTCCGGTCAGGGCGTTTTTCAGTTCTTCCCGCAGGGATTCGGGGTCAAGCTGAATGGTCGTGGTTTGCGGCGAGGAAGCGGTGTTCTCCTTGCCCTCCTCCACGATCTGGGTGGTGTATTCCACGGAAACCGCGTCGCCTTCCCTTGAAGTCCGGTTCTCCACCGGCTTCAGCTCGGAATGCCGGAGGCGGATCTGCTCTACGGCCTCGTCCACCATGGCGTCCGTCACCTCGACAACCGGCTTTTCAACGACGATCGAGGCCAGGTCCGGCAGGATCACCTCCGGGCGGACTTCAAACGTGAACACCGCGGTGACCGGCTTCCCCTCTTCCACTTCTCCTTCAAGGTCGACTTCGGGCTCGCTGATCAGGCTGAGGTCGTATTCCTCGACGATTTCCCCCATGGCCGCAGGCAGGACCTTCTCCAGCGCTTCGGAATAAATGCCTTCGCGGCCGAAGTACATCTCCAGGACATTCCTTGGGACCTTCCCCTTTCGGAACCCCTTGATGTTGGCCTTGCGGGACAGTTCGCCGACGACCGTGTTCAAAGCTTTCTGGAATTCCTGGGCATCGATCGTTGCCCGGATCCGCTGTTTGTTGCCCTCTTGTGAAATGATCTCGGTTTTCAACCGTCACAACTCCTTTCAGGTTCACTTCATTTAATGTTTGGGCTCAGGCGTGAAGAGTATATCACATGGCTTGGGATCCGAAGCACAGAATGAAAGAACCCCCCGGATCCCCTTGGAAGTCGGTGGGTTCTCTTCGACATGACACCCCGTGCTGTTTGGTTCAAGGCGTTTCCGGGATGGAACTTCCCTGGTGCGAGAGGCGGGACTTGAACCCGCAAGGCTTTCGCCACTGGATCCTAAGTCCAGCGTGTCTACCAGTTCCACCACTCTCGCCGGAAAAAAAATGGTGGACCGTACAGGAATCGAACCTGTAACCCCCTGATTAAGAGTCAGGTGCTCTGCCAGTTGAGCTAACGGTCCACAGCAACTCGATATTCGGTTTTATATTGGCTGGCGCGCCCGGCAGGATTTGAACCCGCGACCAACGGATCCGAAGTCCGCCGCTCTGTCCACTGAGCTACGGGCGCACGTCCCGCCTTCAATTTGGGGTGAGCGAGGGGACTTGAACCCCCAACCACTGGAGCCACAGTCCAGTGCTCTGACCAATTGAGCTACGCTCACCGGCTCCAATCCTTCATTGTTCCCAAGTGGCGCGCCTGAGAGGACTTGAACCTCCAACCTACGGATTAGAAGTCCGTTGCTCTATCCGGTTGAGCTACAGGCGCCTATATTTCTTTGGAGCGGGAAACGGGATTCGAACCCGCGACCTACGGCTTGGAAGGCCATCGCTCTAGCCAGCTGAGCTATTCCCGCGTTTTCCGCTAAGCTTCAGGGTGGTCGGGGCGAAAGGATTCGAACCTTCGACACCCTGCTCCCAAAGCAGGTGCGCTGACCAGGCTGCGCTACGCCCCGACGCTCTCTATGATAACAGAGTCAAGATCGATATCCTGGTGGAGCTGAGGGGATTCGAACCCCTGGCCTATTCCGTGCGAAGGAATCGCGCTCCCACTGCGCCACAGCCCCGCTCAATGCGACGTCGACCATTTTAGAGAGGGCGGGGGTTCTTGTCAAGGGTAACGGGGCTACCCCTGCTATGATATCGGGAAACGGGGGGTGACAACCGTGAAGATTGGTCCCGAAACGGTAAGGGCATGGTCGGTTGAAATGGGGAATTTCTGGATCGGGACGAGGGTGCGCCGTGTCGAGGGGGCGGATTTCTGGATCGCCCTGGATCTTCACCCCAGGGGCTGGCTGCTCTGTTCGTGGCACCCGGAAAACTGCGGTTGCGGGAGCGTCAAAAGGGAAACGGTCGATCGCCTCCGACAGGGGGCAATCCACAGCCCCCCCATCCTTCTTGCCCTGAAGAGTCACTTGTCGGGTGCCGTCCTGGCTGGAGCGGAACAACTGAACGCGGATCGTGTCCTTTTGATGAAATTCGTCAAGCCGGTCGGGCTCGGTATTTCCAGGGAGCGGATGCTGATCCTGGAAGCGTCGATGAGATTCTCGAACCTGGTCCTGGCCGATGAAAAACGGCAGGTGATTGAAGCCGCAAGAGGCTCAAAACCGGCCGGGGAAGCGCCGAACCGGAATCGGCCGGGCTTTTCCTATCTCCCGCCTCCGGAGGTGGGGGGAATGGCGCCTCGAGAATGGCCGGATGACCTATCGCCAGCCACGCTAAAGGCTTTGAGGGGGATCGGAAAGGGCCTGATCGAATGTCTGCAATCGAACTGGCAAACATTGGAAGATCCAGGCGGGTATTTGAAAAGCCTGTACTCGGCGGACCATCGCCCGTCGACGGGAAATTTTCTCCCGCAGCGTTTCGGAAAATCGTTCCTGGTTTTTCCCGTCCTCCTTCCGGGAGCCGAGAAACTCGAAGGCACTCCCCTCGAGGCTGCCGGTTCCCGGATCGCTGAGGGTTTGTTGGACCGGGCTTCCGGGACCGAGGGGGGGAGGCGCTGTGCCTCGGCCGGAAGAAAGGTCCGGCAGCTTCAACACCGTCTCGAGGGACTCCGGGTCCAGTTGGCCGAATGCGAACTGGCCGAGCTCTGGAAACAAAGGGGGGAAGCCCTCCTTGCCGGCAGTGAAGAGTTGCCTGACGGTGCCCGTGAAGTCGAGGCACGTTTCTGGGGAGAGCACGGAGAACAAACGATACTCATCCCGGTTGATCCTCGCCTTTCTAGAATCGAAAACGCCCAGGCCTGCTTCAGGCGTTACCGCAAGGGGAAGGAAAAGAAAGAAAGGGTCCAAAGAGAAATCCTTAAGACCGAGCAGGAAATCCGGTGCCTCGAACAGGATGAACTCCTGTCGGAAGCTCTTTCCATCGGCGAGAGGGCCAACCGCGGCGGGAAACCGTATCCCGCGGGGAAGAAAACGGCAAAAGGAATCTCCGGCGTGCGACGTTTCGACATCGGCGGTTTCCCGGTTTTCGTCGGTACGAGCGCAAAAAGCAACAGGGAAGTCACCTTCCGTCTCGCCTCTCCAGAAGACCTCTGG
Source organism: Synergistota bacterium (assembly GCA_022839995.1). GTDB lineage: Bacteria > Synergistota > Synergistia > Synergistales > 79-D21 > 79-D21. Next base: position 93,904 of record JALHIN010000002.1, on the reverse strand, counting down.
TTCCATGCAAAGGGGATCCCGGGTGCTCATGTCATCCTGAAAACGGGGAAGAGGCCGGTGCCCCGGCAAGTCGTCGAAGCCGCTGCCTCAATCGCGGCCTTCTTCAGCAAAGCCCGAACGAACCCTTCGACCATTGTGGAAATGACGGAAAAACGGCACGTGAAACCGACGGGGGCGGACAACCCTGGAGAAGTGATTGTTTCCCATTCAGAGGTACTGACCGTTACCGCGCGCCTTCCGGATGAAGGTTTCTCAGGATCTCCGTGAGGTCTGCGGGTAAAGGAACCCGGAATGAGAGTCTTCTCCCGTCGCGGGGGTGGGGAATCGTCAGTTGCCACGAGTGCAAGAACACACGCTCGTTTGGAAGAGGAGAAGTTTTCCTTGGGGCGTAAAGGACATCCCCTACGAGCGGGTGTCCGATGTGCCGAAGGTGTACCCGTATTTGGTGCGTACGGCCCGTCTTCAAGTCGCACTCGACCAGGGAGAACCCTTCCCTGTAGCGGACAAGCACACGATACTCCGTCAGGGAATCCCTTCCGTCGGGGACAACCGCCATCCTGAGGCGATGGACTGGATCCCTTCCGATCGGTTCTTCGATCTTTCCTTCCGGACTCCTGAAAGATCCCCAGACGAGCGCCAGGTATTTTTTCTCTACGGCCCTCGATTTGAAGGAAAGGACCAGCTTATCCAAGGCCTCGCTGGTCCGAGCGACGACCATGAGACCAGACGTGGTTGAATCGAGCCGATGGACGATGCCGGGCCGGAGGACCCGGTTGATCAAGCCGATTTTCGGATCCCGGTAAAGAAGTCCGTGGACAAGAGTACCGGTCCAGTGACCCGGTGCAGGGTGGACGACCAGTCCGGCGGGTTTATCCACCACGAGGATGTCTTCGTCCTCATAGACGACCCCGAAGTCAACGGGTTCTGGGACGAGGTCCAGGTTCTCGATCTCCTGGACGAGAACTTCCACCTGAACGCCCTCGTTGAGCTTCAGCGCCGGCTTGGGAGCTTGTCCCGAAGAAAGGCGGATTTTGCCTTTTCGGACCAGCCGGTTAGCGTAGCTTCGAGTCAACCCGAGGCGCCTGCTGACCAAGACATCCAGCCGGGTTCCCGTCTCTTCGGGCAGGACCTGAAACGTTTCGCAGCTTTCTTCCTGGAGGGGGCCTGCGTCGCTTTCATCCAGGTCCGGGGCTCCCCCCCTGTTTCCCTTCGGTGAAAACGAAGGGAGCCCTGGAATCATAGGGCTCCCCCATTTCTTGCCGCTCAACCGGCCACCACCCGTGAACAGCGAGTGCAAAGTCCATTTTCGCCAGATTCGGCGGAGATCCTCCAGCACCTGGGACAGGCCGTCCCGCGGGCTTTTCGGATGCCCACCCGGAGACCTGTCTCATCGTCGTCGAAGATGAGATCGTAATCATCCGCTGATTCGGCGTCCATTCGGAAGGTGGATACGATGCAGATCATTTCCCAGTCCTCTTCCGTTGCAGAGAGGAGTGTGCCGCGAATCTTTTCCGGGGCTTCAAGCACCGCGATCTCTGCCTCGAGGCTTTTTCCGATCAGACCCTTGCCCCTGGCGGCTTCCAGGGCACGGCAAAATCCTCCTCGGACCGAGAGGATCCCTTCCCACTTCGCTTCCAGTTCCTGGTTAGTCCATTTCGGTTCGACTTTGGGCCAATCGGCCAGAAAAACGCTTTCTGGGAGGCCGCTGTCGATGGTCCTCATGGCCTGCCATGTTTCTTCGGTCGTGAAGCTCAGCACCGGGGCCAGGGCGCGGACAAGAACATGGAGCAGTTTCCAGAGAACAGTTTGACAGCTCCGGCGGGTTCTTTCCGCGGCAGCGGACGCATAAAGGCGGTCCTTGCTGACGTCCAGGTAGAACGCGGAAAGTTCATTGACGCAGAATTGATAGACGACAAAGGTCGGGATATGGAATTCGAAACGTTCGAAGCCCTGGGTCACTCGATCGGTCACCGCCTGCAGCCTCGAAAGGATCCAACGGTCCATCTCGTCCATTTCCTCGGGAGAAACGGAATCCCTTTCCGGTTGGAAGTCGAACACGTTGCTGAGAAGGTACCGGTAGGTGTTGCGGATGCGCCGGTACATCTCCACAAGATTGTCAATGATGGTTTGCGAGATCCGGATATCGTTGCGGTAATCCGTGGAGGCTACCCATAGCCTGAGGATGTCGGCACCGTATTTCTCGATCACCTCCTGGGGGCTGACGGTATTGCCCAGGGATTTCGACATCTTTCGGCCTTCCCCGTCGACGATGAAGCCGTGGGTCAGCACGGACCGAAAAGGCGCATTGCCTCGAGTCGCGACGGCATTCAGGAGGGACGTCTGGAACCACCCCCGATGCTGATCGCTCCCCTCCAGGTAGAGGTCTGCCGGCCAGCGGAGCTCGGGACGGGTTTCCAGGACGGCGATGTGGCTCGATCCGGAATCGAACCAGACATCCATGATGTCGGTCTCCTTCCGCAATTTCGCGGAAGCGCACTTGTCACAGACCGCGCGATCGCCGAGCAGTTCATCAGGAGCGGCCTTCCACCAGATGCTGCTTCCCTCCTGGCGCACCTTTTCCTGCACAAGGCGGATTCTGTCTGGCGTCAGGATCAGTTCCCCGCAATCCTCGCAATAAAAGGCAGGGATGGGAACTCCCCAGACCCTCTGGCGGCTGATGCACCAGTCGGATCGGTCCCTGACCATGTTCGAAATTCGCTCTTTCCCCCAGTCGGGGATCCACTCGACTCGGTCGATTGCTTCAAGGGCTTCCTTGCGGAATTCAGAAACCGCGACGAACCATTGTTCTGTCGCACGGAAGATGATGGGTTGCTTGCATCTCCAGCAATGCGGATAGGAGTGCAGGATTCTTCCTTTGCCCAGCAGGCGCCCTTTTTCGAGGAGAAGCTCGAAGACCCGTTCGCTTCCCTTCTCCAGTGAAAGTCCGCCGACGAGCGGCGTTTCGGGGAGGAATCGGCCTGTCGGGTCGACCGGGTTGTAAATTTCCAGGCCGTACCGGATCCCGGTTTCGAAGTCTTCGACACCGTGTCCAGGGGCGGTATGCACACAACCGCTGCCGGAATCCAGGGTGACATAGTCGGCGAGGACCAGGGGGACTTTTCGTTCATCATAAAACGGGTGGATCGCGACAAGCCCTTCCAGTTCTCGACCCTTGCAGCGAAGGATGGGTTCGGAGAAAGCCAAGCCGGTTTCCTGTTCGACAGAACTCAGAAGTTCGGCGGCCAGGAGGTAAACGTTGCCGCCCGCAGGGGCGAAGACGTATTCGTAGTCCGGCTGAAGGGCCACGGCCATGCTTGCCGGAAGCGTCCAGGGTGTCGTTGTCCAAATGATGACAAAAACATCTTTTCCGGCTAAAGCCTCGAACCTTTCTCCAGCATCGGCCATCGGATAGGAGACAAAAATCGACGGGGAAGATTCGTCCTCGTACTCGATTTCAGCTGCGGCGAGTGCGGTTTGGCAATCCGTGCACCAATAGACGGTCTTGAAACCCTTGTAGACGAACCCCTTCTCCACCATGTCGGCAAAAGCGCCGAGCTGGGCAGCCTCGTATTCCGGCGTAAACGTGACGTAGGGGTGGTTCCAGTCGCCCAGAACACCCAGCCGCTTGAATTCTTCCCGCTGGATGTCGATGAAACGGCTGGCATAGGCGGTGCATTTCGATCTCAACACCACAGGGTCAATGGATTCTTTGGTAGCCCCCTCTTCTTTCAGGACCCGCAGCTCAATCGGGAGGCCGTGAGTATCCCAGCCGGGGATGTAGGGGGCCCGGTATCCCTGCATCCACTTGTATTTGGGGATAAAGTCCTTCAGGATCTTGTTGAAGGCGGTTCCGATGTGGATGTTCGCGTTGGCGTACGGTGGGCCGTCATGAAGGATGAAAAGGGGTTTCCCGTCGGTTCTGGACATCAGTTTCCCATAAAGGTCCATCTCCGTCCACATCTTCAGGAAACCGGGTTCCCTCGTGGCAAGGTTGGCTCTCATCGGGAAATCTGTCTGGGGCAGGTTGAGCGTATTCTTGTAATCCTCCGGCATAGATAAACCTCCTGAAAGGGGTTATGCCGCCCCGAGCTTCCGCTCGGGGCGGCAAGGCACCTTCGATTTTCAGTTCCTGGGCCTAGGCGTCGGAGTTTGCTTGGTTGATCGTGTCCGACGAGCCGCGAATCTTTCTGGCCTTCATCACCTGGAAGAAGTGCAGGCCAACCAGGATTGAAAGTCCCGCGATGTCCGATTTGATGCCTGGCGTCATCAGGCCCAGGGCTCCAATAATCGCGAGGATGCGGAACAATCCGTTTACGGGTGCCTTGTAGAAGCCGATTGTTCCAATCCCAAGGAGGAAGACCCCGATAATGGCCGTTACGACGCTGATCGTCAGGCTGACCGGTTCGATATTCACGAGAACCAGCATGGGGTTGTAAACGTAAATGTAGGGAACCAGGAAGCCCGCCAGCGCAAGCTTCATGGCCGTGAATCCCGTCTTCATCGGGTCGTCTCCTGCGATCCCGGCACCCGCATAGGCGGCCAAAGCAACGGGCGGGCTCAGGTCGGCAGCAATTCCAAAGTACAGGACGAACATGTAGGCCGCGATCGGAGGAACGCCAAGGGCGAAGAGGGCTGGTGCGGCCATGGTGCTCGTGACGATAAAGTTCGCCGTTGTCGGGAGTCCTGCACCGAGGAGGATACTGGTGATCATCGTCATGATCAGCGTGATGATGAGGCTCCCGTGGGCGATTTCCACGATGGCTCCCGCGATCCTGAGTCCTAGGCCCGTCAGGGTCGCCATGCCTACGACCATGCCGACGGTAGCGCAGGCCGCCGCCACCCCTAGGGCGGTCCTGGCCCCGTTCTCAAGGGCGCTCTTGTACTTGGGCAGCGTCAGGGCGGTTTCCTTGTTCAGGTAGGAACACACGATGTTGAGGAGGATCCCGTAAAAAGCGGCCTTGATGGGGGTGTACCCGGACAGCAGGAAATAGACGATCCCGATTAGAGGGATCAAAAGTTGGCCTCTCGTTTTCAGAAGTCCCCAGATGCGCGGCAGCTGTTCCCTGGGCAACCCTTTGAGTCCGAGGCGGGAGGCTTCCAGGTGAACCTGGACGATGACGGCCAGGTAGTAAAGGAGGGCCGGAATGATCGCTGCCAGTGCGACCTTGATGTACGGCACGCCCAGAAATTCCGCCATGATGAAGGCTGCAGCTCCCATGACCGGCGGCATGATCTGCCCGCCCGTGGAAGCAACCGCTTCGACAGCTCCCGCAAAGTAAGGCTTGTACCCGACGCTCTTCATGAGGGGGATCGTGAACATTCCCGTTGTGCAGACGTTTGCCACCGAGGAACCGGAAATTGTCCCCATCAGGCCCGAACTGACTACAGCGACCTTGGCCGGTCCGCCTGTGGACCAACCTGCGATGGCCATGGCGAGGTCGATGATGAATTTTCCCATCCCCGTCTGTTCAAGGAAGGTCCCGAACAGGATGAACATGAAGACGAAAGTGGACGAAACTCCCAGCGGAACCCCGAAAATACCCTCTGTCCCCAAGTACATGTGGTTGATGATCCTTGGGATGTCGAATCCCCTGTGGGCAAACATGTCCGGCATGTAACGGCCGAAATAGCAGTAGAGGAGGCTGAAGATGGCGATTCCGGGCAGGATGGGGTTCGAAACCCTGCGTGTGGCCTCCAGGAGCAGGGCGATCAGGACGAAGCCCATGGCCAGGTCCAGGGTCGTTGGCAGACCTGCCCGCATGACGAGCTGATCGAAGAACAGGACGAGGTAAAGAGAAGAGAAGGCCGAAACGGCTGCCAGCGCCATGTCGTACCAGGGGATGATGTCTTTTCTGCCCTTGTTGGTCGCCGGATAAAGCAAAAAAATGAGAGAAAGGGCAAACGACAGGTGAACGGCTCCCTGTTTGATTGCCAGCAGAAGTCCCATCCCGGAGGTATAGAGATGGAAAAGCGACATGGCCATCGCGATGGCCGTCACCAAGAGGGCCTGCTTGCCTGATAGTGTCCTGAAGCGGGCCTCCACATCGTATTTCCGCATGATCTCGTCGAGGTCGATTTTTTCGGTTCCCCCGGCGACAATGTTTTCCTTTCCTTCTCCAATCAAGAGGATCCCCCACTTCCAGAAAAGAGTTCGTTGGTTCAGGAACAGTCTAACGGAAATCGAACAGGTTTAAAACCGGAAAGATTTTTCCAAGTGGACGGGTTCTTGATTGCAACCGTATCCTTTGCCCGGCAAACCTTTCGTGGACGACGGCCGCACCGTACCCCTCCAACACAAGGACGTTCTTTCCGAGCGAGGAAGTGCCGATCCGATAGTCGAGGGATTCCCAGCGATTTCTTCCCCCTCGAATGACAAACCATTCCTTTGATGAAAGGAAACGCCCGCATGATGGTTCGACTGTCGGAAGCCCAGCGTTGTTGGAGCGAAACCGTTCCTCCCACTGCCAAATCCGCCCTCCGACAACCCGGTATTCGTCTTCGACCGGCGTGCGCTCCAAAGAGTGGACGATTTGGCTTTTGATCGACCAGCCTTCCGGGACAGCGTCGGAAAAAAGGATTGGGCCGTTTTCTAGCCTAATTTCCATCACTGTTGCCGGCCAGTTGTAGAGGGAGGAACAAAGTGCCAGAAAAAAGAGGAAAAAAAGAAAGAAACCCGATCGTTTCAGCACGCCGACTCCCTTTCGCCTTGAACCTGCAGGCAAAGAAAAAAGCCCTTTTCAGGGCGATGGCGGGCCCGGCCAGACTCGAACTGGCGACCTACGGCTTAGGAGGCCGTCGCTCTATCCACCTGAGCTACGGGCCCACCGGAACGACGGATATCTTACCACGGGCGTTCCGTCCGGGCAACGTTTTCTCCCTCCAAAGTCTGTGAACCGTCCCACTCCTCCACTGGCCATTTCCAATAGGTCAAACGGGTAGGCCGTCACTCCTGAACAAGCCTTCCGGACTAAGCCTCTCCCTTGCGGAACTTAAGAAAGCGAGGGGAGGATCATGCAAAACGTTGTTCCGCTTCGAAAGCCGTGCTATGAGACCTGGGAGGATGCCCTGGAGGCCTTTCTTCTGTGGAGGACGGCCACCGGCCTTTCAGACAGGACGCTGAAGGACTATCGGGTCCATGTCGTCCGCTTCTTCACACGCTACCCCGAGGCCTGGGGAACGTCCACGCTGAACGCCTGTGTCTACCGGTACCTGGGGGAAAATGTGGCACCGGCCACATTCAATATAAGAAGGAAGTATCTCAAGGTCTTCTTCGACTGGGCCAGGGAAGAAGGATTGCTCCACCAGAACCCGATCGAGGGGATAAAGGCCAGGCACGCCGAGCCCCGCATCGTGCGGATCGCCCCCGACGTGCTCCAGCGGCTTCTCGATCTCCCGGATACGGGGACCTTCGCCGGTCTACGGGACAAGGCCCTGCTCCTTCTCCAACTCGATACGGGGATCCGCCCGGGGGAAGCCCTCCAACTCTACCCCTGCGACTTCAATCCTGCGGGCTTTGAGGTTCATATCCGCCCGGAAGTCTCGAAGACTCGAAGGGCCCGAACCCTCGTCATTTCCAGGATTTGCAGCCAGGCCATCTCTCGCCTGCTTGCCGTCCGTCCAGAGGCTTGGCAGGGATCTCCGATCTTCTGCAGCGACGAAGGCGAATCCTACCGGATCAACTCCTGGGGCTACCGGTTAAAGAAGGTGTACGGAAAACGCCTTGGAGTGAAGATCAGCCCTTACGACCTCCGCCATTGTCACGCCATCATGTTCCTGAGGAACAACGGAAACCTCTTCGCCCTTCAAAGGGAAATGGGCCATTCCAACCTGGACATGACGAAACGCTATCTTGCCCTGTCCGATGACGACCTCAGGGAAGCACACTCCAAGGCCAGCCCGCTTAACAGCTTGCTGAAAACCGAGGGGAAGCCCCGTCTCAGGTCCCTGCAAAGGGGGGATGCCCGTCGCTGAGCCTTCAGAAGCGGTCATCAATCGCGAAGAGGAAGGAACTACCCGCCGGCAACCATGACAAGGGGTTCCTAGGGCGTCCTGAGAAGTCGAAGGAGGGAATGACAATGAGAAGAGCCACACAAAAGCAAAAGGACCGTTTCGAACACCTTCTGGAGGACCTGGAAAGCACCGCCCCGAACCTCGATGCTCTCCTGGAGGAAGCACAGAAAAACCACGAGGAACTTTTGCGGGAAATCGGGGACCCCCTCGATGATCCGAAGATCAAGGAACTCCTGGAGGATGTGGAACAGCGTTTGAACAGCAAGGCCTGGGGTGTCATGGAGGCCATGCTGAAGGACCCGAAGATCGACATAGCCGCGGATCTTCTGAAGCTCGCCCACAGCGTCCTGGTCACGGTGCAGAAGATCTCGGGGCAGGATAAGGAGGTGGGACGCATCCTTAAGCTCCTGGAGAAAAGAATCTAACGGTGAGGTCAGAAAAAGGGCAGGCCCGCGAGGGCTTGCCCTTTTGTGTCCTCAAAAGTTGCGAATATGAATATTAAGTCCAATAAATAAACAATTATTTATTTAAACTATTCAATATTTTCTTTACATTTTCCATGGATAATTTACAGCGATCGCTTGTCGGCAAGCTTTTCCACATAGAAAGCATAGGATCATAACGAAAATTCGTTGGAAAATGGGTGTTAAAGTCAGTATTCTTTGGCATTTTATTCTTAAGATGAGTGAACCGTTCCATTTTTTCAATAATAAACTTGCAATAAAGTAGTTCTGCCGTCTCGTTATTACCATCAAAACCCTTGAAGAACCAAGGGTCTTCCTCAAGAGCTTCGATTTCTTCTTTACTCGCAGTCTCGCAGGCTAAATAAATGGCATCGGCCATCGATAAAATATCCCATACTCTATTACATCTAGCTAACGGCAACTCTTCATAAATAGAAAATACTTCGTCATACTCTTTAACATAACCCATTCTTAAAATCTCTTCCATTAGCTTGTAATCACCTTTGTTTTCATCGTCTAAAACCTTAATATCATAAATTGGTTTAAAAGCAAAAGCCGTTGGAAAACGTCAAGATGTGATACGCCATTCATTGCTATTCCCTCCTCTGAGTATGTATAGTGTTAGTTATGAATACTAAAGCCCTAACGCGATTTGCTCTCCTTCTTGTAGTTAATATCTTCCCAATCCTTCAAACTGTCTATCGGGGAAAACCTTATGTTCCAAAAGTATCTATCTACACAATATAACTACATACAGATAATATAAGCATAAAAAAAGGGACAGCTTTTTCGTGTCCCCCTTTTTTTACGCTCAATAAATTGTAAAAATTCCCCTCACCGCAGGAGTTCGTCAGGGCTGAAGCCTGCCTTTACCAATTTCTCCAAGGCTTTCCGCACCTTCTTCTCTCGCTCCTCTTCCGCCTTCCGCTGCTCTTCTCTCTGCCTTTCCCTTTCCTGTCGTTCTGCCTGGTCCTTCTCGAACGCTTTCTGAACCTGCCCGTCCGTCACGGGAGAATGGGATTCCACGACTTCCAGAAGCTCCAGGATAGCCTTCCCGTCTTCAGTCAGGATGATTCCCTTTCCGCCGCATTCCGGGCACCGTTGAGGGAACCCTTTCATCTTGTCGATTCCGGTCTGGTCACACCGATTACAGATCCGCCACAGAACAGGAAGATTCCGCCGGGGAGGGGTCACTTCCACACGACACACCGCCGGCCGATTCGTTTCAAGCTTCCCCTTTTGCAACGTAATACCCTGGTTCTGCCTCATTCCAAACATTCATGCCACCTCCTAGATCGAAACTTTTCCCGGGCCTTCGTCCGGATTCAAGCGCATCGTGATTATCGCTATCCTTTCAGGAACCTGGTCGCGCTTCCGGTACACCGTAGGGACTGACACACCGTTCCTGCGGGCCACTCGGTCAATAATTGTTTCGCTCCCAAGGCGTGAGAACTTCCCCACCGATGCCGTCAGGTCCCAATAATCCCGGAAGACCCTCCAATCGACGGGGTATCCCTGCTTCAGAACCTTCACCGCGCTTACAACCCTGCTCCACCCTCCGATTTCCTCCAGGAGGTCCACACAGGAAGCCAGGAGATTCTCCAGACTCTTCGCCTTTTCATTCGGAGACCTTCGGGAGCCGCCCGCTTCCCCACCGCTACCCAAGGCCTTCACCCACTCGGCCAATGCCGCCGCATCGAGCCCCACGGGATTCTCCAGGAGGTTCACGCCTAGAGGATGAAGCTCCGCAACCACCTGGATCAGATCCGCAAGCTTTCGCCTTGTCTCGAAGGGATTCACAGCCTGGACCGCCCCTTTCTATGAGAATGGGGAAACCGCCGGTTCACAGCAAGAACTCCGTAGAAGACCCACACCCCCCATCAGGTCACACCCGCTTCCCCTTTAGGGGCTCTCATAATTCAAAAAGCCCCTATAGTACCCCACTTCTTTTCTTTCTTCTTAAAAATCTGGACTATCTTTAGAAGGTTCTCTTTCGTCACAATCTGTCACTTGTGGAAGGTAGTGCTACCAAGGTTTTTCCCTTCTTCTGTGACAGAATGACGTGTGACAGACCCTTTTTCGGCAAGAAAAAAAAGTGGGGTACTATAGGGGGTCACAGCCCCCTAAGCACCCTGTCGAATTCCGCAGGCGAAACCCATGCCCTCACCTGATCGCGGGCCCCTGTCCCGATCCTTTTGCCTGCCAGGTTCACGCGTATCGCCGTGAAGCCGATCTTGCACAACTCCCTGGTGACGACCTTCCGGCTCACCTGGGCCACCTCGCAGAGGCTCAGGCGGCGGATGATGCTCGTGGTCCGGACGATCAGGCGGCCCGCGGGCGTCTTGAGCCCTTTCTCGGACGTTTCCAGGGTCAGGACGACGGCGTCCTCGTTTCGTTCGTCGTCCAGGTTCAGGCTGAGGGACGTGCTGCCTTGGACGTATTCGGCCCCGATCCGGAAGGAATTCCTCCAGATGTCGTTCAGGGCCGTCATCAAAAGGTCCCTGTCCGCATCCGGTGCCTCGATCACGGTCTTGAGCTGGGCAATGGCCTTCAGGATCCCGTCCCACTGTTTACGAAGTCCCGAGCGAAGGACCAGGCCGTTTTCCGCGAACAGCCTTTCCTTCACCTTCCGGAAGGCGTGAATGTCGCTGACGCTTCCGAGGCTCACCTGTGAACCGTCCTGGAGGGTCAGGAGGATCTCGGCGTCCGCGGATCTTCCTACCTGGGCGATGGCTTGCACAGGGAGGCCGAATTCCTGTCGGAGAAGCTCCAGGGGTGGGGTGTCACAGCCAGCATATTTCTGGAAATTCTGGATGACGCTTTCAGGAAGACCCTGGGCCCGCAGGGAATCGCAGACCTTCAGGGCCTCGTCGAGGCTGAAGCTCTTTTCGGCCTCAAGGGTGGAGGTCATGCCGCCACACCTTCTTTAACCGGCCTTGCGGCCAGGATCACTTCGAGAGATTCGTCCTCTTTCTTGGAATCCATGATTAAGTGTTCTTTTTGTAAAACGTATTTCCTCTTTGGAGGGATTGGAAGAACATCTATACAGCAACAATGCATTTGCCTGGTGGGAGCTCCACAATTCGGACAGGAATCGAAATGGGGAACTTCGGATTCGAACATCGTGGAACACTGGTCACAATGTATTGTGGCCCGAAAACGCGGGGGATAGCCGTTGGCTTCTCCACCGATCCACCCCCAGCCGATGACCAGGAGGTTCACGGCACGAAGGGAATTCTCGTCAAAAAGCGTAGCCAGAACCGGCTCTTCAACCAGAGGCAATCCTTCCTGGTTCCCGTCGTCCATTCCAGACGGCTCTTCCATGACCGCCGGCATTTCAACCTCATCCTGGACGACTTGCCAGAAGCTCATGGGAACATACAGCCTTGCTGGGAAGCGAGTTTCACCCCGTTTAGGCCAATCGATCCGGCGGGCCTGCTTCAGGAAGGTCTGAAAATCGATCCGGTACCGGTTGCCTCCGGTAATCTGTAGCTCGATCTCCAGGCAACCCAACTTCTTCAACTCCTCCACGGCGGGCTCGTCGAAGCCGTAGGCGTCGTGAGTCCTGAACCGGTCCGATGCTTTCACGATGTTCAGGAAGGAGCGGGATTTCTCGTCGTACCTTCCCACCACTACCGGAGACCCGTCGAAGGTTGACATGATAGGCTTGCTGGTTGTATGCTCATTGCAGTTATAGTTTGTCATAAAGTTTTCACCCTTTCTTTCCCCCGGTCCCGTCCGGGGGTTAGTTTTTTCGGGCATAGCCCGACTCCTCGAAAAGCTCACCCTGTTCCACACCGAAGAAACCGGCAACTCTTTCCCGCACCCGCTCAGGGAATCGCTTGAACCCACGCTCCGCCTTGCTGTAGGTCCCGTCGTCCATTCCCACATGGAAGGCAATCTCTACGATGGGGAGCCTACGCTCCATCCTCAGGGCTCTAAGAATCGTCATTTCTTCACCTCCTTTCTTTTCTATTGGCGGTGCTGATGGTAAAATGATACGAAATAGGGGGGAAAGAAACATATGAACTCATCTATTGACGAATTAGGCCCACAGGGGACGATCAGGGTCCAGAACCTCTACTATCGCGTTGACCGAGACAACCTCTTGTGGGACTTCAGGGACGGGGCTGATAAGAAAAGCAGAAGAATCAAACTTAAAACCGGCGAGACGGCTTTGCTTACGTATCACGGCAAGGAAATTCTTTCCGTGAAGGATCGAGAAGGAATCCAGGAGTTGGCCGAGGAGGAATTGAAAACGCCGGCCAAAGTCCCCCTTTTTTATTTGATTGCGGAATTGTCGCGTTGTCAGGACCGGGAAGAATTCAAAGAGAAATGCAAGGAGATCGCTTCCAGGTGTGCCCTTTTTGGAATCCACTCTGAAACGGACAGCGAGACCTGGGGAGCGGTGGACGTACCTTCCGGAATCACACACCTGGGGGATTTGGCCACATGGTTTTCTTTCTCGAAGGGAATCGGTCTCGTTGTAGAAGATTATGAGAAGAGCAAGAACGAAGAACTGCCTTTAGAACAACGGGAACGTTGCAAGGTAGCCGCATATGCGAACCTAAACCGCTTGATGAAGGCCTATCCGACGACCTTGCGAGCCATCCCTCCACAGGAAATGGAGCTAAAGGGAAGACTGAGGAAGACAAGGCCGGTTTTATTTGAGGAATCTAGAGAAACCCCGGCCTGTTTCGTGGTCTATCGGCTTGCCAGGTATATGACGGGAGAGGATGCTTTTTATACTTGTGCCCGTTGCGGGATGATCGGGCATAAAGCCGGGATGAGCCGAATTCTGAAGATCACAGCCGAAGAGAGACGTTTCCTGGCCCAGACTTTGCATCGGGGGTTCCCACAAACGGGGGATGTGTGGCTCCACAACCCTGGGAAGGTCAGGCACCAAAAACCTCAAATGGACGAGCCGGATCCGGATTTCATACGCGAATTCGACACACCGCCATCTTGTTATGATTCTGTCTTCCGTCTATTGGAAAGGCGTCAAAAACGACTTGAAAAAGGTCTCGATGAGGTAGGCAAGAGAGGCCGCCCCCGGAAAACAGAAAAGACCCCCGAAGGGGTCCCGAGTGGACGGTAAAAATGAACTTTATTGGGCGTGTAGTTTACATATGAAACGATTATAAAAATGCTTAGGCCGTCACTCCTGAGAACCTTGGTAAGTTCGTCAATATAGTGACCGCAAGGGTTTATGGCCTTCGTCGCACTCCTACGGCTTAGGAGGCCGTCGCTCTATCCACCTGAGCTACGGGCCCACCGGAACGACGGATATCTTACCACGGGCGGCTAGGTGCTTCAATCCTTCCTTTGAATCGAGAGACATTCATGGAGCCATTGCAGCTGTGATTCACGCCCGCTGGCGTACCGGCGCCAGGAGGCATCGGCCTCCGAAATGTCCTCGTGCATCCGGCGGATCAATTCCTGGACACCCGGGAACTGGAGTTCTCCCCGAAGCCGTTCCAAGAACAGCACAGTCAGGTGGCGGCCGTAGAGATCGCCTTCGAAACCAATGAGATGGACTTCGACCCGCAAGGCGCGGATTCCCGCAAAAGTCGGATTGAAACCGATGTTCAGCGCCGCCGGGCACCAATGGTTCTCCAGGAGGACGCCAGCCGCGTAAACGCCTCTTTGCGGGAGGAGTTTTTCGGCGGGTAGAGCCAGGTTGGCTGTTGGAAAACCCAGTCTTCTACCCCTCTGGTCTCCTCGGATGACCGTTCCCGTAACAAAGAAGGGGTGCCCCAGCAAGGGTTCGGCCGAACGGGTTTCGCCAAGGCTGATTTTTTGCCGGATCAGGGTGCTGCTCACGGTTTCTTTCCCCATTCGCAAGGGGGGCAGGATATCGACAGACCACCGGCGGGCGATCCCCTCCTGCCGGAGGGTCTGGCTGTCACCGGTCCTCCCCCTTCCGAAGCGGAAATTCTCCCCGACGACCAACCCGGTGATTCCATAGCTTTGACCGATCCAGTCGAGGAACTCGGAGGGTTTCATATCCGCGAGCGCTCGCGTGAAATGCAGGGTTTCAAGCCTTGGAATGCGGCGGTACCGTGCCAATGCTTCCCTTTCGTGCTCGGTGAAAAGGTACCGGAAAGCGTTTCCGGCGAAAAGCGCCTGTGGGTGGGGATGGAAAGTGATGACGCCCCACTCGCAGGCGGTCGGCAGGGCTCTCTCCCTGGCCGTTTCGAACAGCCTGGCGTGTCCCACGTGAAAGCCGTCGAAGGCTCCGATTGCGGCGATCATCCCCGATCCTCCAGGGAAAGGACGATATCCGGCCTGTAGTGGGAGGGTTGCTCCCACAAGGCCAGGGAAGCGAGGTTTTTAGTTCGCAGCACCACGTGCCCGGATTCAGGAATCAGCCCCCAGTGAATCCTGTGGAGGCAGGAAGAAGGAACGGGCTTACCGTTCCGGATGTCGCCTTCGAGTTCTTGAGGAACCCGATAGGCGACAAAATGGTCCAGTAGGGCATCAACGTCACGAAGACGTTCCCTGGCCGCGTCCTCTCCTAGACGGAAGAGGCAGGACACAGGATCGGCCTCTTCAATCCGGAAAGATCCGATCGAAATCCTTCTCAGAGAAACGACGTAGGCCCCGCAGCCAAGGCGAATGCCTAGGTCCCGAACCAGGCTTCGAACGTACGTTCCCTTGTGGCACATGACCCTGAATCGGACTCTTCCTCTCGAATCCGGGCCTGACACATCTGAAAAAGACGTGATTGTTACGGGTCTCGGCAAGAGCTTCGGGTTCTCCCCCGAACGGGCGAGCCGGTGTGCTCGCTTCCCCGAGACGTGAATGGCAGAGACTGCAGGGGGAACCTGCATCCGTAGCCCGAGAAACTCCAATAGTTCACGATCGAAGGTCTCTGCCGATGGGAAAACCGCGGGCGGATTCTCCAGGACGTGACCAGAAGCGTCGTCCGTGTCCGAAGTCCCCCCTAGTTGTGCCGCAACCTCGTAAACCTTCGGGAGGGCCTGGACAAAGGGACACAGGCGAGTGGCGGTTCCTACGAGGATGACCAACAATCCGGAAGCGGGACTGTCCAGGGTCCCTCCGTGCCCGGCTTTCCATTTCTTTCCGAAGAGCTTGCGGACTTTTTCCACACAGCCCGTGCTCGTTTCCCCGGGCTGCTTGTCCAGTAGAAGAATCCCGTCAGCCATCGTTCTCCTGGATTTCTGCCTTTAGCGTTTCGAGACTCGCCTCGAGCGGAAGGGGCAACTGCATGCCCGCGGCGTTAGGGTGCCCTCCCCCGCCGTGCCTGTGGGCGATATCCGCTGCGGAAGGCCTCCCCCTCGAACGCAGGCTGACCCGGACACTGGTGTCGTTCTCGATCAAAACGGCGGAAAACCGGGAATTCCGAATGCGCATCAGTTCACTGGCGAGTCCCTCTGTTTCGGAGGGATCGGCTCCGGTTTCTTCGAAATCGGCCCTGGTGAGCCAGGTCAGGGCAACTCCGCGGACGCCGTCGTAGTCCAGCCTGGAAAAAGCTCGTCCCCTCAATCGAAGAGCCTCGGGGGTCCAGTTGGAGTACAACAGCCGATCCATCACCTCAGGGAGGATACCCGCTTCAAGAAGTTCCGCTGCGATGCGGTGAGAACGGGGTGTCGTACAGGAATAACCGAACCTTCCCGTATCGGTGACAAGGCCCGCGTAAAGGCCGATCGCGACACTCCGGTCCAGCGGTTTCTCAAGCCCTGCGAGCATTTCCCAGACCAGTTCCGCGGTTGCTCCCGCCGCGGGATCGACGAGATTAATCGAGGCGAAACGTGTGTTGTCGCCATGGTGATCGATATTCAACGAAAAACGTTCCGGCATTTCCTTTACCCGGAGCGTTCTTTCCGGGTTCGACGTGTCGACGAAAACCAACAGGACATTTCCCGAGGCGGAAAATTCCCGTAGGGTTTCATACCTGTCGGCCCCCGGAAGGAACGCATACGAAGCCGGGATGGGATCCGGTCCCGCCCATCGAACGGCCTTCCCCAGCTTTTGACCGAACATGAACAACGCACTGCCACATCCGAGGGTGTCTCCGTCAGGCTGCTCGTGGCAAAGGATGAACCACTCCGGAGAACAGCGCAGCGCGGAAACCGCCTCCGCGAGGGGAGAAGGCCCCGGGGACGCGGCCTTACACGTCCTCTCCATTGTCTTTTCCAGGCTCCTCTACCGTCTCACGTTTCCGGCCTTGCACGGCTTCGCCCTTCAAGCGGTCGAGAACCGCATCCATCGCCCTTGCCTTCTCCTCGCTGAGGTCGACGATAAACCGAAACTCGGGGATGGTTCGAAGCCTCATCTCTTTTCCGAGGATGCTGCGGATCAGGCCCTCGACCGATTCCAGGCCGGTCCTTACCGGTTCCTGGTCCGCTGTTTCGAGTGTCGTGAAGTACACTTTTGCCGTGCTGAGGTCACGGGAACACTCAACGCCGGTCAGGATGGCCTTCTTGGCCCATTCGTTCTTGATGCGCCCTTGTAGCAATTGGGAGATCTCTCTCAGCAATTCCTTATTAATTCTCTCGATTCGAAAACTCGTCATAGGAACCGACCTTTCTTCGCGAGGCGAGCATTTCGAAATCCAGGTTTTCGGCTTCCCTGTGAAGGAAGTCCTCTGCCTGGTCCAGAACCGATCTGACCTGCCCGATGTCGTTGGCCGATGTGGCGACGGCCAGGAAAACTTTCGCCCACGCACCATCGGGACCTAGGTCAGAGGCAGAAACATTGGCCCCTCTCCTGAGTTTTTCGAGGAGCGAACGGACGACCTGCCTGCGGTCCTTGAGGCTCCGGCTCCAGGGGATCTGGAACTCCACGAGCAGGATCCCAAAATAGCAGGAAACTCCGCCTAGTTGAAGTGGCGTTTCTCCTCCACGATTTCGTAACATTCTACGTGATCGCCTTCCTTGAAATCGTGGAAGTTCGTGAAGCTCATCCCGCATTCGAAGCCGCTTGTCACTTCTCGAACGTCATCCTTGAACCGCTTTAGGCTTGACAGGGTGCCGTCCCAGTAAACGACTCCGTCCCGAATCAGGCGGATTTTCCCGTTTCTGCGGATCGTTCCTTCCTGGACGTAGCATCCTGCGATCTTGCCGACCTTCGGAACCTTGAAGGAAGCCCGGATTTCGGCCTGCCCGAGAATTTTCTCCCTCAATTCCGGTGCGAGCATCCCTTCCATCGCCGATCGGATATCATCGATCACGTCGTAGATAATGTTGTAAAGGCGAATTTCGATCCCTTCCGCCTCGGCGATTTTTTTCGCGTTGGAATCGGGCCTGACGTTAAAGCCGATGATCACCGCTTTTGACGCGGCGGCCAGCATGACGTCCGACTCGGAGATCCGGCCTACGCCTTCGTGTACGATGTTGATGCCCACCTCGTCGGTCCCAAGCTTGAGCAGCGATGCGCGGAGCGCCTCCAGGGACCCCTGAACATCGCACTTGAGGACCAAGCTGAACACGTGGGTTTCGCCTTCCCGAAGCTGCTGGTAGAACTCTTCCAGCGTCAGCCTCCGGGCAGTCCCCTTTTCGGCATCCCGGATGGCCTGGTTCCGGGCTGCAATGCAATCCCTGGCCTCCCGTTCATTGAGAGCTTTCCGGAAACGCTCCCCCGGGCTCGGAAGGCTTTCCAGCCCCAACACCTCCACTGGGGTGCTGGGACCCGCTTCGACGACCCACCGTCCCTGGTCGTCCAGTAATCCTCGGACACGACCGCAGGTGCTCTCGCAAAGAATGACATCCCCCCGGTGCAGCGTCCCGTTCTGGACGATCAGCGTGGCGACGGGTCCTTTGCCCTTGTCCAGCTTGGCCTCGACGATGACCCCTTCGCCGTCCTGGTCTGGGTTGGCTTTCAATTCGGCCATTTCCGCAACGAGGAGGATCATCTCGAGCAGCTGATCCATCCCTAGCCCCGTTTTCGCCGAAACATCGACGAAAACGGTGTCGCCTCCCCACTCTTCCGGGATCAGCCCGTGGTCGGCGAGCTGCTGCCGAACCCGGTCTGGCCGGGCATCCGGCTTGTCGATCTTGTTGACCGCCACGATGATCGGCACTCCGGCGGCCTTGGCGTGATTCAGTGCTTCCACTGTTTGGGGCATCACCCCGTCATCGGCGGCGCACACCAGGACGGCAATATCCGTGACCTGGGCTCCCCGGGCTCGCATGGAGGTAAAAGCTTCGTGTCCAGGCGTGTCCAGGAAAACGATCTTCTTCCCTTCGTGTTCGACCACCGACGCGCCTATGTGCTGGGTGATGCCTCCCGCTTCCCTGGCCGCAACCGCGGTTTTCCGGATGTAGTCGAGAAGTGTGGTCTTCCCGTGATCGACATGTCCCATGACCGTGACGATCGGCGGCCGGTCGACGAGGCGCCCCTGCGAAGGAGCTTTCTTTTTCTTCACCGTAGGGGGAACCGGTTCTTCCTGAACTACCTCCTGGACGAGTTTCAGATGTACCCCCGCCAGTTCCTCGATCTTCGAGAGGCTGGCCTCGTCGATCCTCGCCGTTGCGGGGAGCATCAGGCCGGCCGTGACGAGGTGCTTGACCACTTCGGCCGTTCCCAGCCCGAGGCGCTCTGCAACTTCTCGAATTGTGATTCCTGCCGGGATTTCAACGGTTTCGGGCTGAAATGGCTCCGGGGCGGGAGCCGCGGGTTTCTCTTCTTTTGCTTCTTTCTTTCGGCGCTCCCTGACGGTTTCCTCCAGGATCTGGGCGACATCCGAGTCGATGGAACTCATGTGTGTCTTTACGTCGACATCCAGCGCCTGCAGGATTTCCATCAGCTCCTTGTTCGGTACATCAAGCATCTTGGCGAGTTCATAAACCCTGATTTTACTCAATCCGATCACCTTCCTGTCTCAAGTCCTCCAGGAGCATTTCGGCAAAGCGGCTGGTTTCCGGAAGCGCCACGACCTGGGCTTCGGAAAGCCCCAGGGCGGCCCCGAGTTCCCAGCGCGAAATCGATTCCAGCAGCACGGCCCGGTCCGAACTTCTCGGGCCTGAGGGCGCAAGCCGTCTCCTCACCGTGGGGGAAGCATCTTTCGTAAAAAACAGCAAAAGCGGTCCCTTTCCTTCGGAAACTGTAGAGCGAATCCGATCCTGCCCGATAATGGCCTCTCCCGCCCTCCTGCAAAGGCCGAGCTTCTGGAGGAAAGCCCGTTTCTCGTTTTCCGTCAAGTCCTAATCCTTCCTTTCGGGCAGGTTGGCGATGTAGGATTCCAGTTCGTCGTAAAGGGACTCGGGGATCACGACCTTGAGACAGCGGGAAAGGGCTTTTCGCTTCTTGGCTTCCCTAAGGCAATCCGCGCTTGCACAAAGGTAGGCTCCCCTTCCCGGGGCTTTGCCAGTCGGGTCGATGGAAACCCCACCGTCCGGTTTTCGCACAACCCGAATCAACCCCTTCTTCGGGGATTCGGTACCGCATCCGACACAGGTCCGGGGGCGCGTCCTCCTTATTGGTCTCGCTCCGTTTTCTCTTCGGGCCATAATTCTTTCGGTTCTCCCTTGATTATATCTTCAAAAAGATCCTGAAGGGTCGGCATCCTTTCCGGTTCCAGGACTTTGATGTCGATCTTCCAACCGGTGAGCCGCGCGGCAAGGCGGACATTCTGCCCTGCCTTTCCGATCGCAAGGGAGAGTTGATCCGGGCGTACGTACACCTTGACCGATTTTTCCGATTCGAGGACCGGTTCCACCTTGACGATCTTTGCGGGCGAAAGCGAATTCCTGACGAACTGGAGCGGGTCATTGCTCCAGATGATGATGTCGATGCGTTCGTCATGAAGCTCGGAGCTGATCGACTTGATCCGGGCCCCCTTGTTGCCGACGCAGGCTCCCACCGGGTCTACGTTCGGGTCGAGGGTCGAAACGGCTACTTTTGCCCTTGCTCCCGCCTCGCGGACGATCCCGCGGATCTCCACGGTTCCCTCCTGGATTTCGGGAACCTCAAGCTCCAGCAGCCTGCGCAGCAATCCCGGGTGCGTGCGGGAAACGACGATCCGGGGTCCCTTGCTGGTCCGGCGAACGTCCAGGAGGAGGAATTTCATACGATCCCCGGAGTTGTAGCTTTCGGCCAGAATCCGTTCCTCACGGGGCAGGATCGCCTCGGTTCGCTCGTTCAGACGAACCAGGACCTGGTCCCCTTCAGATTTGAAGATGACGCCGTTGACGAGGTTCCCGATCCGATCCGAAAACTCCTCGAAGATGACCTGCCTTTCGGCGTCCTTGATCCGTTGAAGGATGACCTGTCTCGCGGTCTGGGCGGCAATTCTCCCGAAATCTTCCGGGAAAACCTCGATTCGGACGAGGTCTCCCACCGCAAGGTCAGGGAGCCCCATCTTCTCTCCCTCGGCCAGCGTCATCTGGGTATCCGGGTCCGTAACCTCTTCACAGATCTGCTTGACCTCGTAGAGCACCATCGCTCCGTTTTCGGGTTCGATGTGGACCTCGACGTTCTGGTTGCCCCCCCTGTGCTTCCGGTAGGACGAGATCAGTGCGGCCTCGAGGCTCGAAAGGATGATCTCGGAGGAAAGCCCCTTTTCCTGTTCGATCTGCTTCAAGGCCTTGATAAAATCTTTCCCGAGCTGCATGGTCATGCCTCCTCAAAAACGCCGTTCTCTAGTCTTTTATTCATTTTCTTCGTAGACAAGGTTCGCTTTCCGGATGGCTTCGAAGGGAAAAACAACCGCTTTCCCCTCGCACGTGATGAATGAAATCGATTCCCCTTCCACGCCCTGGATTCTTCCCTTGAAGTTCTTTTGCCCGTTCATGCTTTCCCTGAGCTGGACCTTCGCCATCTTCCCCTGGAAGCGCCGGTATTCCTCGATTCTTTTCAGGGGCCGTTCCACTCCGGGAGAGCTCACTTCCATGTAATACCTGCCCCGGAAAAAGGGCTCGATCTCTTCCTGCATGCCATTCAGGATCCTGGACACCTTTTCGCAGTCTTCCACCCCGATTCCGCCCGGTGAGTCGATGACGATGCGAAGGATCGGTCTCCCGCCTTCATGCGTGAGCTGGATTTCGAGGCAGTCGTATCCAGCCTTGTCGATGGCTTCCTCCAGGGCCCTTGACAGCTTCAGCCGTCGTTCCCTGTTCGGGTTCACGCGTTTCCCCCCATTCTTAAAAAACGAAGAGTGGGCGGAGCCCACTCTTCGACGCATCCTGCAACGGAATGATTCGCGAAAAGAAGTATAACACCCTTCTCTTCGGGGTTCAAGGGACCGGGCTTCCCCGTTCTGTGGGCCCGCGAGTCCCTATTCGGCCCAGTAGTTTGGAGCCTCCTTCGTGATGACGACATCGTGCGGGTGGCTTTCCTTGACCGAGGCGGCCGTCACTTTCACGAAGCGTGCCTTGCTGTGCAGTTCCTCGATAGTGGCGGCTCCGACATATCCCATCCCGGATCGTAATCCTCCGACCAGCTGGAAGATCACCGCGCCAGCGGTTCCCTTGTAGGGAACGAGCCCTTCGATGCCTTCCGGGACGAGCTTTTCCTCCGTAACCCCCTCCTGGAAATACCGGTCCTTGCTGCAGCCTTCCTTCATCGCTCCCAGGGAGCCCATTCCCCTGTAGCTTTTATAGGACCGGCCGCGGTAAATGACTTCTTCCCCGGGGCTCTCCTCGGTGCCTGCAAAGAGGGAACCGATCATGACGCAATCCGCGCCGGCCGCGAGGGCCTTGACGACGTCTCCCGAATACCGGATCCCGCCGTCGGCGATCACCTTTTTCCCAAAGCGGTGGGCTACTGGTGCCACTTCCATGATTGCGGCGACCTGTGGAACCCCGATTCCGGCGATCACCCGGGTCGTGCAGATCGATCCGGGGCCGACGCCGACCTTGACAGCATCCGCTCCCGCCTCGATGAGGGCCTCGGCGGCCCTCGCGGTGGCGATGTTTCCCGCTACAACCGGCAGATCGGGGTAGTTTTTCCGGATTTGCCGGACGGTTTCAATCACGGACCGGGAATGACCGTGAGCCGTATCGACAACGATGAGGTCCGCTCCCCCCTTGACGAGGGTTTCAACCCTCTCGGGGACGTCCCTGCCCACTCCCACCGCGGCACCGACACGGAGGCGTCCGTGGACATCCTTGCAGGCGTTGGGGAAATCCTTGACCTTCTGGATGTCCTTGATGGTGATCAACCCTTTCAGGATTCCGTTTCCATCCACGATCGGGAGTTTTTCAACCTTGTGCCGCATGAGGATGGCCTTGGCGTCCTCGAGGGTTGTCCCTACCGGGGCGGTGATCAGGTTTTCCTTCGTCATGACGTTTTGAACCGGCTGGGTGTAATCCGTGACGAACCGGAGATCCCGGTTTGTGATGATCCCCACCAGCTGCATCTTTTCGTTGACGATCGGAACCCCCGAGATATGGTAGTGCTCCATGAGGGAAACCGCTTCCTGTACTGCCGCCGTTGGGGGAAGGAAGAAAGGATCCACGATGACTCCCGATTCCGACCGCTTGACCTTGTCGATTTCACGGACCTGTGCTTCGGGAGTCATGTTCCGGTGGATGATCCCGATTCCACCTTCTCGTGCAACGGCGATCGCCAGCCTTCCCTCGGTAACGGTATCCATGGCAGCACTGCAGAGGGGAATATTCAGCGGGATCTGGGGAGTGATCCAGCTCCGGACATCGACCATCGCGGGAACGACTTCGCTGTAGTCCGGGACAAGAAGAAGGTCATCAAACGTAAATCCTTCATATGGAACAAAGCGGTTCTCCAACACGATTCTCGCACCTCCCGGTGGACACTTTGCGGAAGTCTAACCGAAAATCCCCCCAGGGACAAGTTCCCGAAGAGAATCCCGGCTTGTTTCAAGTCCTTCTTGAAAGCGTGGCGATTGCGTGACACTCCATGCATTTCCCTTCCCCGACCGGACCGACCGCTTCTCCGGATTTGACCTTGATGTTGATCCGGCGAAGGCCTGCCGAAGGGCTCCCCAGGGCTTTCTCCATGGTTGCACGCATTTGGCCGAGGAAGTGTCCAAGTTTGGGAACCTGGGCCACAAGGGTGATGTCGAGCCACCGGACAACCCATCCTTCGGCCTGGACCTTTTTCGCTGCGTCCCGAAAGATGTCGAGGCTGAAAAAGTTTTTGAAACTTGGATCCGAAGCCGGAAAAAGAGTCCCGATATCCGGCAGTCCCGCCGCTCCCAGGAGGGCATCGGAAGCCGAATGGCAAATACAGTCGGCGTCCGAGTGTCCCTCGAGCCCGAGGCTGGATGGGATTCGGATGCCGCCGAGGACGAGGGGCCTTCCCGGTACGAGGGGATGAACGTCGTAGCCATGCCCCGTCCTCCATTCCACGGTTCCGGAAAGGAGTTTCTCCGCCAGGGAAAGATCTTCGGGATAGGTTACCTTGAAATTGGCCGTTTCGCCCGGGACAAACGCCAGCGGCCTTCCAGCTGCGATCCAGGCTTCGGACTCGTCGGCCGCTTTTGGGCCGAAGCCGGCCATCGCAGCCATCAGGGGCTCGCGCTCGAAGGCCTGCGGGGTCTGTGCCCGGTAAAGCCCTTCCTTGCCGACCGATGTGACGGTTTTCCCTTGGAGGCGCTTCAAGGCGTCCGTAACGGGCAGTACCGGGATCGCACCCCCGGCATTCCTTGCCTCGGCGATCAGCTTGCGGCAAAGTTCCTCGGAAACCAGGGGGCGTGCGGCATCATGAACAAGGACAAACCTGCCTCGGGCCGCCGCCAGCCCTCTCATGACGGAGATGCCCCTCTCGCTTCCTCCCGTTTCGAGTGTGACGGGCACCCCCAGGCCCGGGAGTTCACCGGAAACTCGTTCGAGGCCTTCGGGAGGGACCACGAGGACGAGTTCATCGACGAGCCCTTTCGAGAAAAGGGAATCGGCGATCTTCGCCGACCATTTCCAGAGGGGATAACCCGCAACAAGGGCGTACTGTTTCGGTTCGCCCCCTCGAAACCGAGTGCCCTTTCCGGCTGCGACGACAATGAAGGAAACGCCTTCCCTCAACGCTGGACCTCCCTCACGAACCGGCCGAAAATCATCCGGCCCGCCGAAGTCTGCAGGAGGGACGTCACGAAGACCTCGACCCTTCTTCCGATATGACGCTGTCCGTCCTCTACGACGATCATCGTTCCGTCCTCCAGGTATCCGACTCCCTGGTTGGGTTCCTTGCCTTCCCGGAGAATGTCCACGGTGAGGCTCTCCCCCGGTAGGAGGACGGGTTTGAGAGAGTTGGACAGGTCGTTGACGTTCAGAACCACGACTTTTTCGACCTGGGCCCTCATGTTGAGGTTGTAATCGGTCGTGAGGATTTTTCCTCCCGCCTGTTTTGCCAATGCCAGCAGGGCTTCGTCGACCGCTTCGAGCCCCAGGTCTTTCAAGGTCACTTCCAGGACCTGGACCTGCACTTCCTTGAGTTTCTGCAGCTCGCTGACGACATCGAACCCTCTGCGGCCCCTGGAGCGCTTGATCGGATCGGTCGAATCGGCAACGGACTGGAGTTCGGTCAGGACAAACCGCGGAAGGACGATCGGGCCCTCAAGAAACCCTGCCTTCGCGATATCCAGGATTCGTCCGTCGATGATCACGCTCGTGTCGAGGATTTTTGGGGGCGTTTCACGGTTTTCCTCGAGGAAAAGGTCTTCCTGGCCCTGGGATTGAGCCTGTTTCCCTTTCTTTCCGCGAAAGACCAGCTTCCCTTTCAATCCCCCGAGCGATGACCACATGTTCAGGATTTCATCCCGGCGCCTCGAAAAGATCCGTACTCCCAAGTACCCGAGCGTCAGGTTCAGCAGCACCGCAATGTAGCTTCCGACCGCGGGAAGCCCGGAAAAGGGCAGTGCGATCAGGTTTGCCACCAGAAGTCCAACGATCAGGCCGATCACGGAGACGGAGAGATCGTGCCAGCTTGTGGATTGGAGTTGGCGCTCCGAAAAGGTTCCGATGAAGACCAACGCTTTAACGAAATAAATGCTAAGGATAAAGCCGACTAAGGACAGGGACCCGATAAAGAGGAGGTTGATCGCCACGATGTGGCTCATGGATACTCCCTTCCACCAACCCTGCCGCAGGAGGATCTGAGCGACCTGGTACCCGGCAACGCCTCCCAGAAGGGAGAAAAGGATGCGGGTCCCCGCTTTCAAAATCCTGCCGAACCCTTCTGCCATGTTCTCATCACTCCTTCCTTGGAGGAAGACGGGTTAGGATCCCGTTTCCGCGACCTGCCGTCGAGCTTCGAGTGCAGCGTGGAGTGTGACCCGATCCGCGTACCCGATGCTTCCCCCGACGGGAAGTCCGTAAGCCAGCCTGGAAAGCCGAGCCCCGCTGCCCTTGAGGGCATCGACGACGGCGAAGTAGGTCAGGTCTCCTTCCACGCAGGGGTTGGTCGCGATGATGACCTCCTTGACGCCATATTGACGAATCCTGCGCTGAAGCGTTTCCAGGATTCGACGGTCGATTTCCTCTCCGTCCATCGGAGAAACCCGTCCCCCCAGGACCTGGTAGAGTCCGCTGAATACGGATGCCTGCTCCAGGCAAACGAGGTCCTCCGCGGTTTCGACGACACACATCACCGTCCTGTCACGGAAAGGGTCCCCACAGATGGGACACGGGTCCTCTTCGGTATAGTTCCCGCATTCCGGACACGGGTGAAGGCGTTCTTTGAGCGAGCGGACCGCCTCGGCAAATTCCCGGCAAAACTCTTCAGGTTGAGCCATCAGGTGGAAGACGATCCTCCGGGCGCTTTTTTCTCCGATCCCGGGCAGACGGCACAGAAGAGAAGACAGTTTTTCGATAGGCGAAGGCGAGGACAAGCGGAATCCCTTCCCTGTCACACTAGGCCGGGAAAAGCCATGCCGCCCGTGATGCCGCTCATGCGCTGGCCGGCGACTTCACGGCTTTTCCTAACGGCGTCGTTGATTGCCGCTACGATCAGGTCCTCCAGCATTTCCTTGTCTTCCGGGTCGATGACTTCCCTCTCCAGGTGGATCGCCAGGATGTCCCCCTGTCCGTTCACGGTGGCTTTGACCATCCCTCCTCCGGCCAACCCCTCGATCCGCTCGTTGGCCAGTTCTTCCTGGATTCTGGCCATGTCCGCCTGCATCTTTTGCGCTTGCTTGAGAATCTTGTCGAATTTCAACGGTTTTCCCTCCTCGGTTTTCGGTTTCAATCGTGATGATAGGATGATCCCTCCAGGATCGAAAACGCTCTGTAAACCTGCTCGGCCAGGATCACGAGGCAGAGTTCGTGGGGAAACGTCATCGAAGAGAGGGCAAGGGTTTCATCTGCCCTATCCCGAACTGCGGAAGAAACACCGTAGGCTCCCCCCACAACGAGGCAGAGCCTTCCCGCCGACGATTCTATTCTATTCGATAACCACCTGGCATAGGTAAGGCTGGGCATCATTTTCCCGTGTTCGTCCAGGAGAACGACCGTGTCCCGTTCTGAAACCATCCTGAGGATCCGTTCGCCTTCCTCTTCGCGCATGATTTGGGGAACCCTTGCCCGGCTTTCCCGGACGGTTTCGCAGCAAACGGGGCAGAGCCGGGAAATCCGATGGATATATTCCGAAAAGATTGCCCTTAGCGGCTCCGACTTCATTCGGCCGACGCTGAGAAAAAGGAGCTTCACGGCCGTCCCTCGCGGCTACGGACCAGGCGTCGAAGGTCGAGTGGGTCGAAGGCCTGTCTCTTTCCGCATCCGAGACACTCCAGCTCGAGCAACGCTCCCACGAGGACGATCCTCCACCTGTCGCTCCCGCAGGCGTGAGGTTTGCGGAGTTTCACGATGATGCCGGGTTTGAAGGGTTCGTTGAACATCCCTGGGGGATCCTTTCCGGCTTGAACGGATTTTGCCTGCGGATCGTCTTGGTCCTAAGCCTCTTGATGGTGAAGAGTTCCTGCCGCTCCCTTTCGGAAAGGGTTTCCCGGATCCGCTTCAGGTCCCTTTCGAGGGAGGGGAGCAGGAGATGCTGAAGGGTGTTGATTTTCTGGAGGGTTTTTTTCAATTCACGATCCAGGGCCTGGAGCTTTGCCTTCTTGTTGATGAATTCCCAGACCAGCCATTTCCCTTCTTCCAGCAGTTTCAACAGGTCGTCCAGGTTCAGGGACGCCAGGGCGGGATCGTAAGCCAGCCCTTCCGACTCCGCTGCGAGCCCTTCGTACGGACTTTGGAACTGAGGGTAGCGGCACCCCACCAGGACGTGAACGGTGGACCGAATTGCCAGCGGGGGTGAAACCGGTTTCAGGACGCGAAGGGCGAAATTCCCGTCGAAGATGCGGACAAGGGAGTAGGAAAAGGAAAGCTTCCCGCAAAGGTCGAGGAACTGCTTTTCGATCTCCCGAAAGACCCGTCGGTCTTCCTCGATCGCCCGGATCAACGCGTCGCGCTTCTTTTCCAGGAGCATTTTGCCGTACTGGACGACGACAATCTGCCGTCTCAGCGATAGCAGTTGGTCCCTGGTCGGAGGCCTGTTCATGATGGAAGGGTCACGGACCTTCCCATGCGGCTTTCGACAAGGTCGTCCGGAAGCCTGTAAAGTTCCGAAGGGGGCAGTTCCGCCAAAGGTTCCCACGATTTCTCGAGGGATTCGCGGAGATCCCTTCTGGTTTCACCCTGGTTCACGAAATTCTTCTCGAATACCGTTCCAAACCGGATGTAACGGTGTTCGAGAGCGGAAAGTCCCTCTTCTCCCACGATCAGCTTGAGCCGCTCAAGCTCGCGGGAACGGGCATAGGCTGCGTACAGCTGGTCTGCCATGGAACGGTGCTCTGCGACCGTCCTCCCTTTTCCGATTCCCTTGTTCATCAACCGGCTCAGGCTTGGAAGCACGTTCACCGGGGGATAGATGCCGCGGTCGTGGAGACTCCTGTCCAGGACGATCTGCCCTTCCGTGATGTAGCCGGAAAGGTCGACGACAGGATGGGTCATGTCGTCGTCCGGCATCGTGATGATGGGGATCTGCGTCACGCTGCCCGAGATTCCATGGACGCAGCCTGCCCTTTCGTAGAGGCTGGCGAGGTCGGAGTACATGTAACCGGGAAAGCCCCTTCTGCCGGGGACTTCCTCCCTCGCCGCGCTGACCTCTCTCAAGGCTTCGCAATAATGCAGCATGTCCGTCATGACGACGAGGACGTCGTACGACTTTTCAAAGGCAAAGTACTCCGCCACGCTCAGGGCGAGCCTGGGGGTCAGAAGGCGCTCGACGGCCGAATCGCTGGCAAGATTGATGAAAAACACGCCGTTGTTCAAAGCCCCGGTTGTTTCGAAATCGTCGAGAAAATACCGGGCTTCTCGGGCTGTGATGCCGATCGCGGCAAAGACGACGACGAAGGAAGTTTCCTTGCCGGGAACCCGGGATTGACGGACGATCTGAGCGGCCAGGCGGTTTGCAGGCAGTCCGGCTCCCGAAAAGATCGGCAGCTTCTGTCCCCTCACGAGGGTGTTCATCAAGTCGATCGTGGAGATCCCGGTTTCGACAAAAGAATTGGGACTTGTCCGGGCAACGGGGTTCAGGGGCAACCCGTTCACCGGAATGGTCTTTTCGATGAAGCCGAGGGGTTTCCCGTCGACGGGGCGTCCCCGCCCGTCAAGGACCCTCCCGAGGAGGGAAAGGCCCACGGGCATCCGAACGATATCCCTTTCCAGCCACACCGTCGTTCCGCCTGAATGGAGCCCCATCGTTCCCTCGAAAACCTGGATGGCGCAAAGGTCGCCGTCGACCTGCAGAACCTGCCCGGTCCGTTTCCCCTCCGGGGTTTCGATCAGGACCTTTTCCCCGAACCCAGCTTCCCTGACTCCGGAAACCATCAGGAGAGGGCCCACGATCCCCTGGACCGAACAGTACCCTTCACGGTAAAGGTTCATCGTACGACCACCTCGATCGAACCTAGAATCCCCTGGATTTCTGCCAGCCAGGCCTCGGCGCTGGAGGGAAACTCCAGGTCAGGAATTCCCCTGAGCCTGAGGAGACCGGTCCTGAGGGGGATTTCCGAGATCTGTTCGAAAAGGACTCCCTGGGCGAGTCTTTCCGAGACAAGGGCGTCCAGGTGCCTCAACGTTTCCAGGAGGCCCTTCATCTTTTGCAGCGAACAATAGGCGTCTATGCTGTCGAACGCGTTTTGCTGCAGGTAGACGACGCGGAAGAGTTCCGAAAGGTTCAGGGTCCACTTGTCCTGTTCGGAAAGGCCGTCCCGTCCCACCAGTTGGACCAGTTCCAGCAGGGCTTTCTCTTTCGAAAGCCGCTCGGAAAGGAAGAAACGTAAGGCCTTCCACTCTTCTCCGAGTTCTTGCCGGAAAAAGCCGGAGAGGGACTCGTCGTAAAGCGTGTAGCTGTTCTGCCAGTTGATCGCAGGAAAATGCCGCTGTTGTGCCAGGGACTTGTCAAGAGCCCAGAAGGCCCCTGAAAGGCGCAGGCTGGATTGGGTGACGGGTTCGGAAAAATCGCCGCCGGGAGGACTGACCGCGTTGATGACCGAGATGGAGCCTTCCGTTTCCGG
Organism: Synergistota bacterium; assembly: GCA_022839995.1. Lineage (GTDB taxonomy): Bacteria > Synergistota > Synergistia > Synergistales > 79-D21 > 79-D21. The sequence continues at coordinate 63,979 of JALHIN010000002.1, read as the reverse complement.
GTCTCCAAGGGGCCTGACTCTCCCTGCCCTTTCGTAGTATTGGGCCAGGCGGGTTCCGAGATAGGCCGGGTACCCCTCTTCCCCGGGCATTTCCTCCAGCCTGCCGCCGATCTCCCGCAAGGCTTCGGCCCAGCGGGAGGTGGAGTCCGCCATGATCGCGACAGCGTACCCCATGTCCCTGTAAAACTCCGCGATCGTCATGCCAAGGTAAATGCTGGCTTCGCGTGCAGCCACCGGCATGTTCGAGGTATTGGCGATCAGGACCATCCGTTCCATCAGGGGCACGCTGTAATAGGGATCCATGAGGTTCGGGAATTCCTCGAGGACCTCGGTCATTTCGTTCCCCCGTTCTCCGCAACCGATATACACGATGATGTCGGCATTGCACCACTTGGCGAGGGATTGCTGCGTCACCGTCTTGCCGGTTCCGAACCCGCCTGGGATGACTGCGGCCCCACCGAGAGCCATGGGAAAAAGCGTGTCGAGGATGCGCTGGCCGGTCAGGAGGGGCCTGTTGAAGGGCAGCCTGGCAGCAAAGGGACGTCCTCTACGGACCTCCCAGCGATGGGAAAGACGGATTTCCCTTCCGCTTTCCAGGCGGCATAGGGGATCACGAAGGGTGACGCCGCTTTCGGGGGCGATCCAATCGATGCGCCCAGGGGGGCTGTCGGGGGGCAACATGACCCTGTGCCTGATTCGAGTCCCTTCAGGCACCATCCCGATGGGTTCGCCCGGCCGGACTGGGTCTCCCGCCTTTTTCAAAGGCGAAAACAGCCATTCTCTGGATTCATCGAGCGTTCGGACATTTGCTCCCCGGTTGATATAGAGTCCTTCCTCACGCAAACGGGCGAGAGGGCGCCCGATTCCGTCGAGGACGCTTCCCAAAAGGCCCGGTCCAAGTTCCACGGAGAGAAGTTCGCCTGAAAATTCCACGGGCTCCCCAACCCTCATCCCGGAGGTTTCTTCGTACACCTGGATGTCAACCGTGTTGCCGCGAATCCGGATGACCTCCCCGAGAAGGGATTCTTTTCCTGCACGGACGATTTCGAACATCCGGACCGGGAAAGAGACGGATGCACGGACAACGGGGCCTGAGATCCCGACGACACTGCCTACGTTTGTCATGCCCTCACCTCAACCAAGAGATGATTTCAGGCCTGGAAAGGCGACCCAGACCGGTTTCTGCATTTTCGACAGCCGATTCCTCACGAATTCGGGGACTTTCTCGAACCAGCCCTCTTCGACGACTACCAGCGAGACGCTTCCGTCGAGCAAGGTCTTCAGGATCTCCCCCACAGAGGAGGGGTCTTCACAGACGACTCCTTCAAATCCCAGCAGGGCCCAAAGGTCGACAAAGATCTGCTCTCCGAGGACGATTGCCCGATGATCCGACCCGGGGTTCTTCATCCGGAACGCTCCTCCCCGCTGACGTCGATCAGACGTCCTGCGATTCCGTCGGGGCTGTGGCCGAGCGCCAGCCCCACCGCAAGGATGTTGATGTTTTGCCATTCCAGCAGTAGCCTGGCGAGATAGGAAACGGCCACTTCGAAACCGAGGAGGTTCCTGCGGTAGAGGAACGATTGCCACCGCCAGAAAGCGGAGTTGAATTCCCGCTGCAGGACCCTTGGTGAGACCGTTTCGAGATCTATGCCGAGGTCGCGGATCCCGTCGAACCAGGGGGTGCCTCCGACGAGCGCTCTCACCGAATCGCTGGTTTCGAGCCGTTCGTTCGAAAGCCACTTGCCAAATTGCAGGAACGGAATGGGTTCGCTGTTGTCCTTTCCCTTTTCACGCCGGTTCCTGAACCAGATCCCGATGTTCCACAGGTCGACCGAGCGCCCCATGACTTCAAGGGCGGTTTGGCTTCCGGTCCCCCCGATTTTGCGGAAGTGACCGTTCTGGTAGCTCAGGTAGGCGTTGAGGAGGTGCCTTTCGGCAAGCGGTAGAGTTTCCCCTCTTTGCCGCACTTCAAGGGCTTCGCCCAGCGCCAGGGCCAAGGGGTCCCCGTTGGCGAGGCATTTTTCCCGGGCATCGAGGATCTTTTTCGAATTCCATAGCGAGTCGAAGAATCCGGGACTGAGCTCCCCGTACGCATGCCAGCTCGGTTTTTTAAGAGGGTCGTGTCCAAGGGCGAGGCCTCGAAGGACCATCCTTGCGTTGTGAAGATCCGATCGGTTCGTCACCACTTTCATCAGTTCCCGGGGTTCTCCCTGGGCGAGGTTGACGGTCGTCCGGATACGCTCCGCGATCCCCAGGGAAACGGCCATTTCGATCCGGGCCAGGGGGGATGTCTCGAGAGAAACCAAGTGGGCACGGTAGCTCTCCGCGTACGCGGAATCGAGAAGGAAGAGTTCCAGTTCGCGGATCGTTCCTCGCGAAAGGCGCCTGTATACGGCAGGCTCGATGAAGGAACCGAGGCGAGCCCGAAGCCGCGAATTAAGATACTCGTAATTCGGAGAGCGGTTGCTGGACATGGTCGACGAGGGAGGCCAACCGCCCGGATAGTCTTTCTACCAGGATCGGCCTGTATCTTTCCCAACGCGTCTGCAGCGAATTGTCCACGAGAGGCGTCCCCTTCTCCGCCTCGATGACGACGGCTCCCCCCCAACCGAGCTCGGGGGTTTCCTCGATCCTCACGATTCGGGGATCCTTCGCGACAAGGTCCCCTTCGCCAGTTTTGAACCGGACCTCGGCGCCCGGGGCCGCGAGGACATCCAGCGCCTCCTGAACGAGGGCGTTGAGGACAGGACCGTATAGCTCGGGTTTCTTTCGAAGAGATTCCAGTCGATGGGCAACTTCTGCTTCGACCCGGGCGAGAATTTCTTCGATGGCGTCAAAAATCCGGGCTCGGAACTCCCTTTGCGCGTTTTGGGCGTCAAGAGCGAGCGTGGCGTTAAACTCGTCCCGCTGTTTCTGGCGGATCTCCAGGACTTTCCGCTCGACTTCCATTCTCCGGGCGGCGACAAGGGCCGAAAACTCCTGCTCGTAGGTTTCCCGCAGGGCTTCAAGCTTCCTTTCATACTCCTGCCGGATCGCCCGCTTGAAAGCTTCCAGCGCTTCCCTATCGTTTTCGCCAACCCGTTCGGGGCTCATCTCTGCTCGGTTCTCAGGCAAGCTGGAGGATCATCATGATGGCGACGACGAACCCCAGGATGACGATCGTTTCCGGGATCGCCTCCAGGATGATCATGGTCCCGGAAGTTTCCGGTTTTTCGGCGACCGTACCCGCTCCCGCGGAGCCGATCTTTGCCTGCGCGTAGGCGGTAGCCAGGGCCGGGATCCCGATTGCCAGCGAAGCAGCAAGGGCTAAGAGGGCTTTTTCCAAGACAGTCTCCTCCTTGTGAAGGGCCGGAATTCCTTTCCGCCCCCCTGATAGAATTTGCTGAAAAATTCCACGTAATGGAGTCGGGCGCTGTGGAGGCCCGACCCGGCGATCGCCAGGACGAAGTTCAGGATGTGGATGATCAGGGCCATCAGGATCCCGAGGAAGGAGAGGCCCAGGACATCGACGAAGCGCGTGGCAACGATCGCAAGGATGGCAGAGGACAAGCCGATGGCCGCGATTCGGACATAACTCAGGACGTTCCCGAGGGCGCTGAACGTTTCGATGATCCCGCCGATCTTGCCTCCCACAAGCAAAAGAGCCGTACCGATCACCAGGAGGATGACGTTCAGCGAAAAGAAAGGTCGCGGCAAATTCAGGCGTACGAGGAGCAGCAATCCGAAAAGGGCAAAGAGAACGATCAGTGAACCCAGCCTCTCCATCCAGAGATGTCGATGCTTGTTGCGGAGGCCATCGAGGAATCCCATGAAAAGGCCGATGGAAATGTGAGCGAACCCCAAGGCGACGGTGAAGATCAAAACCGGCAGGACTGCGTGAGAACGTTCGATCCATAACGGCCGGATGTGGAAAAGCCTGTGACCCAGATCGCCGAAGATTTCACCGAACGCGATTCCCCAGGCGACGCTCCACCCGGAAACCCAAAGAAGGATCTTTCCGATGGGAGGAATGAGGGGATGCCTGGTGCTCCTTGAAAGCCACCTTCCCAAAAGCGCGATCAGGGCCCCGTAACCGGCGTCTCCTACCATGCAGCCTGCGAAGAAGGGGAAAAAGACCGCTACGAGACTGGTTGGGTCGACCCCCTTGTATTGCGGGTGGGGCATCAATTTGAGAAGGACTTCGAAAGGACGGGTTGCAGAGGGGTTTGAAAGGAGGGTGGGAACCCGGTGCCACTCTTCGGAGGACGGGTAGCGCCATTGGACCAGCACGTTGTCGCCGAAACGCGATTTCAGCAGGGAGACGACCGGATCGAGTGAATCGGACGGGATCCACCCTTCGATGAGAAACGTGTCCCCTCGGGTTTTGCTTCCGGATTCGACGAGGGTCTCCTCGAGCCGCTCGTCCAGGAGGATGTAGACTGAAGCCAGCCTGGGCCCCCACTCCTCCCTCGCCCGCCGGATTTCTTCGGCAATTTCCTCAAGGCGGGAGTTCGTTTCCTTGAGGCCTTCCTCCACCGCCATCAGCGAAGTTCGGGTCGATTCCCTCTGAAACCCTTCCGGGGCCTTCCACCGTACGGCTCCCCTCTGGCGGAGGAAGCCTTCGACCTTTTCCTCCAGGTTGCGGTCTGCACTGACCGCCAGGACGGACTGCTCCTTTTCGGTGTTCAGGACGTGGTAGCGGAGCGTATCTTTCGGGTCCTCACCTGCTGACTCTTCCTTCTGAACCAGGCTCCTGAGGCCGGAAAGAGTTTTCTGGAGAAGGTCGTTTTTGACCCACCAAAGAGAGAGGGTCCTATCGGGGCTGTCCTCTGCGGTGACGAAAGGAATGAAGTGAAAAACGACCTGGTGGGCCCTTTTCAGCTCGGCAAGGGAAAAGCTGAGACGCCGCCTTTCCTCGAGAAGAGCCGCGAGCCTGCCGCGAAAAGCATCAAGGCTCCTGTCGATTTCGGCCACCACACCTTCGATCCCGAGGTCGACCCGATCACGGGCCCGGTCTACGATCTCGTCGGTGAGCAGCCCCCAATCCTTCCATTCCATGGCTTCCAGCATACCTAGGACCTTGGCCCGGGTGAACCTCAACGCTTCTTCTTCCTTGGAAGGGGTGTGGGCTTCAACGGGGGTCACAACGTGAAGAAGACCGAAGTCGTGCAAGGCTTCCACGACTTCCGAGCGCTGGGGGGTCAATCCCCAAACGGCGAGCCTGACCATCTCGCGGATCAAGCGATTCCCTCCCGTACTTGGGCATGGCAGGTCAAAAGGCTATCCACGCATTCCTGCGCAAGTTCCGCGACCAGTTCCTCTGCGCGGAGCTGCGAAAGGAACGTTTCGTACCGTTTCTCAAGTTCGGCCCGAAGGGAGGAAAGGATGTCGTTCCTGCGGTTTTCGAACGTGCATCTTTCCGCATCGACTTCCGATAGCGTGTTCTTTTCCATCTGGTCCAAACGTTCCAGGATTTCTGCGCGTTTGAACTCAAAGATCTCCTTCTCCCGCAAAAAAGAGGCCTCCAGCTCCTGCCTGCAGGCCTCGATTTCTGCTTCCGCAAGCCATTTCCCTTCGGGGGTTTCCCTTTGTTCAGCTTTTCCGATCATGTCCCCTCTTCTCCATCATGTGCTCAAAAAAAGCACCCCGGTCGATAATGCCCACCAGACGACCGTTTTCCACTACCGGCAACCTCTTGATGCGTTTCCGGATCATCATGTCCGCTACGGTGACCAGGCTTGCCGTAGGTTCGACGAAATAGGGATGAGGATTCATCAGTTCGCCAACGAGTCGGTTTGCCACTGTAGCGAGACGCTCGACGAGCCCTCCTTCAGAATCGCCCAGGAAAGAGCTCTGAGCCAAAAATTCCAAGTAGGTCGGGAAGGCTGCTTTCAGGATATCGGTTTCGGAAAGAAAGCCGACGAGAACCCAGTCCTCCTTCACGACCGGTAGGCCCGACAGCCTTTGGTTGTAAAGGGCATGAAGGGCGTCTTCGACCCGATCGTTTTCCGTGACGGCAGTCAGGTCTTTGTGCATGATTTCCCGAGCTTCGGTCTTCATGCTTCTTCGGCGTCCTTCCAGCGGTCAAGACCGCACCGCTTCATCAGCACGAGAACGGCAAACAGGAACAGGCCAAGGTCTTTCCGGAAGCGGGCCCTCGGTTCCTGGCAAAGCCTGAAGAGCCATTCCAGGCCCAGCTTCTGCATGAACACCGGGGCCCTTCGAAGTCTTCCGGAAAGGACGTCGAAGCTTCCCCCGACGCCCATCGCGACGACATGCCCCAGGGAAGAAAGGTTCCTTCGGATGAACAATTCCTGCTGGGGGACTCCAAGCCCCACGAGGAGGATGCGGGTACCGGCTTCCCGGATTTCGCGGCAGAGAGCTTCCTCCTCCTCTTTTCGAAAATAGCCGTGGTGGGTCCCGGCCACGACCATCCCGGGATATTTTTCAGCGAGCTTTTCCGCTGCGGCTTTTGCGATCCCCTCTTTTGCCCCGAGGAAATAGACAGGCCACCTTTCGGAGGCGGAAAGGCGGCACAGCTGCTCGACGAACTCGACCCCCGGAATCCTTTGCTGAACAGGGGAACCGAGAAACTTGAGCGCCTGGATTAACCCCATGCCGTCGGGCAGGACAAGGTCGGCTTCCCTGGCAACCTCCCGGTAGCGCCTGTCGTAGCGGGTCCTCAGCGTCGCGAGCGCGTCGGGCGTAATGATCACGTAGCCTCGGTTACCGTAGGCGATCCAGGATTTGACCTTTGAAACGGCGAAGTTCAGGGAAACGTTGTCGATCCGGATTCCCCAGAGGGAAGGGTTTCGCTCGCTTTCCCGGTTCGCCGGGGCCAAGAGTTTTCGAAGGGCGGGCAGGACGAAAAGGACGAACGCACCGGTTGCAGTTGCGGCGGCCGGCACGTACAGGTCCACCTGCAGGAGGGCAATGGAAAGAGCCAGGGAGGAACAGATGCCTGCGACCAGGCGAACCGCGGTCGGGTGGTCCAGCCCCCTGTCCAAGAGCTTCCGGTAGAGGGAAACCTCGGACTGGGGGTTGGTCGCCACGGCCCGGCTGACGATACGAAGGGAAAATTCCATGATCGGCAGCGCGAACAGGCCGATGGGGAGGATCATCAGAGTGGTGAAGGCGACTCCCTTGCTGACGCCGATCGTCGAGGCGCTGGCGGCCAGCATTCCCCACATTGCGGCCAACGGTTCTCCCAGCCTGCGGTAAACTTGCCCGTGGCGGCTCCAGAAGACCGCCAGGAAAAGGAGCGCCGCCACTCCGATGTAGAAGGATTCCGAGAAGGAGTGCGTCGCCGGGAAGCTGACGAGAAGGATGAGGCTCCAGCAGGTTGCAAGCAGGAACCCCGCCAGCCCGGGAACCTGGTCGAGCTCCTGGAGAAGCAGGGGGAAGAGCCCCATCCAGAGAGAGGTGACAATTACGGAAACAAGCGGAGAGAGGTAAAGGTAGCGCCCTTCGGGCAGCCCGACAAAGAAGATCCTGGGGCCGAAAAGGGCGATGAAGGCCCCCAGGACCAGGAAGGCCCATCTCAGGTCACGGCTCCGGAAGATCCTTTGGCAGATTCCGATCAGGCAGGCCGCAGTGCCCGCGGAAACGATAAGCCCGATGGTGGAGCTCTCCGACAGGAGGCCGAAAACGAGCCAGCAGGCCACAAAAAGGATGTCCTTCATGTAGTCGTACTGGTCCCGCTCGAGGAAGCGTCTCAGCAGGCGCTGGGACGCAAGTGCAACAAGCCCGATTAGGCCGATCTGAGCGAGCGTGTTCCATTGCACCAAGACCGGAGACATGGGGTTCCTCCCTTTTGAAGGCACAACCAAACAGGCCCCCAAGGGCCGTTCTCAGCGACATTTTACCATAAACGGCAGTCGGCCGGGCGAAGGCGAAACACGAAATCCGCACGAAACCGAAAGAGTCCGTCTAATTCTCAATCAGACGATCTCTTCCAGTCCCCCCATGTAGGGGACAAGCGGTTCGGGAATCTTGACCGAGCCGTCCTCCCTCTGGTAGTTTTCCAGCACCGCGATCAGGCATCGGCCGATGGCGATCCCCGAGCCGTTCAGGGTGTGGACAAAACGGATTTTCCCCGTGTCCCTCGACCGGAAGCGCGTGTTCATCCGGCGGGCCTGGAAATCCTCGCAATTGCTGCAGGAACTGATTTCCCTGTATTTCCCCTGCGAGGGGAGCCAGACTTCGATGTCGTAGGTCTTGCTGGCGGAAAATCCCATGTCACCGGTGCAAAGGCAGATGACCCGATAGGGCAGGCCCAAGATCTGGAGGACCCTTTCCGCGTTGTTCGTCAGCTTCTCAAGCTCTTCGTAACTCGAATCCGGATGGACGATCTTGACCATTTCGACTTTGTCGAACTGGTGCTGTCGGAGCATTCCCCGAACGTCACGCCCGTAGCTGCCGGCCTCCCGCCTGAAGCAGGGGGTGTACGCCGTCAGGTAGATCGGAAGGTCATCCTCCTTCAGGATCTCTCCTGCCCGAAGGTTCGTCAGGGGAACCTCGGCGGTGGGGATCATCCAGAGATCGTCACCCTCGCAGCGGTACAGTTCCTCGGCGAACTTGGGCAGCTGACCGGTACCACGCATCGTCGCGGAATTGACCATGAATGGCGGTGCCACTTCTTCGTATCCGTGTTCCCTCGTATGGAGGTCGAGCATGAAGTTGACCAGGGCCCTTTCCAAAAGGGCCCCGGCTTTCTTGAGCACCGTGAAGCGGGCCTGGGCAAGCTTTGCCCCCCGGTCGAAATCCATGATCCCGAGGGCCTCGCCGATTTCCCAGTGCGGCCTGGGGGGAAAGGAAAAAGAGGGAGGCGTTCCCCATCGCCGGATTTCGGGGTTGTCGTTTTCATCGACACCGACCGGAACCGAAGGATGGGGCATGTTGGGAAGCTGGAGAAGGAGTTCCTCGAACCTTTCTTCGACTTTCGCGAGCTCTGTGTCGAGAGCCTTCACGCGGACGCCTGCCTCCTTCAAGGTCTCCATCAGGCCGGCTTTTTCCGGGTCGTCTTTCTTTAGGGTGGCGATTTTCCTGGAGCCCTCGTTTCTCATGGCCTTGAGGGATTCCGCCTCGGCGAGCAGTTCTCTCCTCCGGGCATCCAGGGCCAGGGCTTCCTCGACCGGCCACGAGGAACCGCGGTTCGCAAGCATCTGGCGGATCGATTCGGGGTTTTCGCGGATCAACTTGGGGTCTAGCATGATCAGGCCTCCGTTCCACGCCGGACTTCCCTGAGAAGGTCCGCCATTTCCAGGGCGGCGAGAGCCGCCTCGCTCCCCTTGTTTCCAGCCTTGCTCCCTGCCCTCATGAGAGCCTGCTCGAGGTTGTCCGTCGTCAGGACTCCGAAAGCGACCGGAACCCTCTGCTCGAGGGAAACCAGGGCAAGTCCCTTTGAAACCTCGCCTGCCACATAATCGAAATGAGGCGTATCCCCCCGGATCACCGCACCGAGGGCCACGATGGCATCGTAACGCCCTCCAAGCGCGATTTCCTTTACGGCAAGCGGCGTTTCCCAGGCTCCCGGAACCCAGAACACGTCGATATCCTGCGTTTTGACCCCATGGCGGACGAGTGCATCCTTGGCGCCCTCAAGTAACCTGCCGGAGATCAGCTCGTTGAAACGCGAGATGACGATCGCGAAGCGAAGCCCCGAACCGATCAATTTTCCCTGGAATGTCTGCATTGTCTGATCTCTCCCCTCTTCTGAATGCGGCTTTTTAGTCTCCCTCGGTTTCCTCGGCCGGGGGTTCGTCAAGATGCAGGAGGTGTCCCATCTTTTCCTGCTTTGCCTGGAGGTAAACGGCATTGAAAGGATTCGCACCGACCTCCAGGGGTACTCTTTCCGTGATCTTCAGGCCGTAACCCTGGAGCCCGACGATTTTTCTCGGGTTGTTCGTCAGGATCCGGATGCTTTTCAGGCCGAGGTCTGCCAGGATCTGGGCTCCCACGCCATAATCCCTCAGGTCTGGATCGTACCCGAGGGCTACGTTCGCTTCCACGGTGTCCAGCCCCTTTTCCTGGAGTTCATAGGCTTTCAGCTTGTGGAAAAGGCCGATGCCCCGTCCTTCCTGCCGCATGTAGAGGACCACTCCCCGTCCTTCCTGCTGGACGATTTCCATGGCCTTGTGGAGCTGTGGCCCGCAGTCGCATCGAAGGGAGCCAAGGACATCCCCGGTGAAGCATTCCGAGTGGACGCGGACCAAGACGTTCTCCTGCCCCGCGACATCGCCCCTGACGAGGGCGATGTGCAGCAAGTCCTGGTTTTCGTCGAGGACGAAGTGGTAGGCATGGGCTACGAATTCTCCGAAAGGCGTCGGGAGGCGGACGCTGGCTACCCTCTCGACGAGCTTGTCCCTCATGTGGCGATAACGGATAAGGTCTTCGATCGAAACGATCCGAAGATGGTGACGGTCCGCGAATTCCAGCAATTGCGGCAGCCGGGCCATGGACCCGTCCTCGTTCATGATCTCGCAGATCGCTCCGGCCGGGTTTAAGCCGGCCAACCTTGCCATGTCTACCGCGGCTTCGGTATGCCCGGCCCGTTTCAGGACGCCTCCCTTCTTGGCGGCAAGGGGGAAGACGTGGCCGGGACGCCTCAGGTCCTCGGGCCTGGAGTCGGGGCTTGCGAGGACTCGCGCCGTGTGGGCCCTTTCTGCGGCGCTGATTCCGGTCGTTGTTCCCTCCCTGGCGTCCACGCTGACCGTGAAAGCGGTCCCGTGAGGATCGGAGCTTTCCCTCACCATGAGGTCCAGTTTCAGCCTACGCGCCTGTTCGAGTGTGATCGGAACGCACAAAAGTCCTCGGGCGTAGGTGATCATGAAATTGATGTCTTCGGGGCGGGCCAGCTCCGCCGCCATCACGAGATCGCCCTCGTTTTCCCGGTCCTCGTCATCGACGACGATGACCATCCTGCCCATTCGGATATCTTCCAGGGCTTCTTCGATGGGGTGAAACAGAGATCCTTGTGGTTTACAGATCACGCGTTAAGCCTCCTTGAGGAGAAAACTAGATCCACCCGTTTTCCCGGAGCGTTTCCCAAGTGATTTCTCCCCTGGTCGATCCGCCCCGGGAATCGTTTTCCGCAGGCAAGACAAAGCGCCTGACGTATTTCGCAATCAGGTCGGTTTCGAGATTGACCGGGTCTTTTACGGCCAGGGTGCCGAGTGTCGTCCGCCGGAGGGTTTCCGGGATCAGGCCGACCGAAAAGAGGCCCCTTACGGGATCGGAATCGATCACCGTCAGGCTGACTCCGTCCAGGGCAACGGAGCCTTTCGGGACGATCATCCGGGTGAGTTCCCTTTCAGCCGTGAAGGTTGCAAGCCGGGTTTTTCCTTGCCCTCCCATTTCGGCGAGAAAACAGATGCCGTCAATATGACCGGTCACAAGGTGGCCGTCAAGCCGTCCCCCCAGCCTCATTGCCCTTTCGAGGTTGACCGGAGAATTCGTTTTCAGCCTGCCCAGTTTCGTCTTGCGGACCGTCTCCTCCATCATCTCGACCGTGAAGGAGTCCCTTCCGAGGGCCGTCACCGTCAGGCAAGCTCCCATGACGGCTACCGAGGCTCCCTTGCAAAGCCCGGCTGAAATGCCCGGGGCCCGGATTTCCATTTCCGTGACGTCTCCTGCCGGGAAGATCCGGAGGACCGCCCCCACTTCCTCTATAAGGCCGGTGAACATTTGGGTTTGACCTCCAGCCACAGGTCTCCCTCGACCTGCTTGATCGTTGCAGGCGAAAGGGAAACGGCTTCTTCCATGCTGCCCAGCAAAATCTCGCCGGCCAGCTGGATGCCTCTCCCCAAAAGGGTCGGGGCGAGGAAAAGAGAGTATTCGTCGACCGCGCGGGCTTGGATGAAGGCGCTGATCACTGAACTCCCCCCTTCGACCAGGAGCATCGATACCCCCTCCGAGGCAAGGGTGGCGAGGACCCGATCAACCGGGAGTCTTCCCGTTTTTTCGTCAGGAGGCAGGAGGATGACCCGGGCTCCTTCCTGTTCGAGGGCGGAAACGCGTTCCGAAGGAGCGGTTTCCGACCCCAGGACGAGGCATCGCCCGTCTCCCACGACCCTGGCTTTCGGGGGCGTCCTCAACTGGGTATCCAGGACGACCCTCAGGGGGGACTGCCCTTCCACGAGCCTTACCGTCAACTCCGGATCGTCCGCAAGGATGGTCCCAACCCCGACCAGGACGGCATCGTGTTCCGAGCGGAGAAGGTGGGCCTTGCTTCTGGAAAGGGGCCCGCTGATCCATTTGCTCTCACCGCCCTGGAGGGCGATGTCCCCATCGAGGCTCATCGCCGCTTTTACGGTCACCCAGGGCCGGTTCAACGTTACCCTGCGGATGAATCCCCGATTGAGCCACCTGCACTCTTCCTCGAGAACTCCGACTTGGGTCTGAACTCCCGACTTTTCGAGGCAGGAAAGGCCCATTCCGTTGACCTGCGGATTTGGATCCCGCATTCCGGCGACCACGCGGACGATTCCCGCTTCCACAAGCTGAGGTGCGCAGGGAGGCGTTTTCCCGAAATGCGAGCAGGGCTCCAGGTTAACATAAGCGGTAGCACCCGCCGCCAGGCTCCCTGCCATTCGAAGTGCTTCCATTTCCGCGTGGGAACCTCCGTAGCGCCGGTGGTAGCCCCACCCCACGATCGACTGGTCTTTCACGAGAACGCAGCCGACCCGGGGGTTGGGGCTGACGCAACCCGTACCCCGCTCGGCTAGGCTGATGGCCATCCGCATATACCGTTCGTCGGTTTCCCTGCCGGATTCTTTCATTTCTCTGCTTCCTCCAGGTGGTCGATGATCCTTCGGGCCACGGTGACTCCCATCCCCGGCACGGCACAAGCCAAATCCTCGGGTGTCTTTGCCGCGATCCTGCCTAGGTCCCCGAACTTTGCCAACAATGCCGCCGCCCGCTTTTTCCCGACCCCAGGGACTTCCTCCAGGATGGACCTCCGGTTTTTCCTGTCCCGGCCTTTTTTATGGGCGGAAACCGCAAACCGGTGAGCTTCATCCCTCAACCTCTGGAGAAGCTGAAGGGCCGGATCCTCTTTTTCCGGCAGGAGCGGGGCCTCGTCAAAAAGAGTGTATACCGCTTCCTCCTGTTTTGCCAGCGCCACTGCCGGGATTTCCGCAAGGCCGAGTTCTTCCAGGGCTGCGGCGGCAAAACGCAGCTGCTGGGCTCCCCCGTCAATGACGATCAGCTGGGGAAGGGGGTCATTCCCCTGCAGGGATCGGCGGTATCGTCTTCGAAGTGTTTCCTGGATGGATCGGAAGTCATCCACCCCTTCCACTTCCCGGATCGTAAATTTACGGTAAAGGGACGGGTTCGGGACTCCCTGCTCGAACACCACGACCACCCCGTAGGTTTCCTTCCCGGAAAGGTGGGAAATGTCGAAACAGTCGATCCGCCAAGGGGCGGAAGCGAGGCGGAGAAGGGATTGCAACCGGAGGAAAGCCTCCCAGGTGTCCTTGTCCAGGTCCTCCGGAAGGACCCGGTTCCGTTTCTGGCGGGTATACCGCCAGACCGCACGAATCGTGTCCCTTAGCCTCGCGGCCTCTTCGAAGTGAAGTCCCTCTGCCGCCTGGTCCATTCTGTCCCGGAGGCGTTCGACAAGGTCGGTCGCTTTCCCGCTCAGAAGAAGGGACAGATCGGCGACCACCTCCGAGTACCGGCTTTCCGTGCAGTTGCCTACGCAGGGGGCAAGGCAGCGCTGCAGGGCGTGCCTCACGCAGGGCCTCCCCGGTACCGGGGAAGCCGGTTCCCCGGATCGGCAGGTTCGCAGGGGGAAATGGCGCTCGATCAGCCGGAGGAGCTGGCGTAATTCAAACACGCGTGTAAAGGGACCGAAATAGGCCGCACCGTCATCAGCGCGAACCCGGGTGATCTCGATGCGAGGGAAGCGCTCCTTCGTAAGCTTGATCCAGGGGTATCTCTCCCCCATCTTGAGGTCGACGTTGAAGAAGGGTTGGTACCTCTTGATCAGCCTGGATTCGACAATCAGGGCTTCCGCCTCGGATTCCGTGCGGATGAAGGAAAGGTCGCAAACGGACTCGGTCAGCTTTTTCAGCCGCGGGGAGGAAAAGCGACCGTGCCGCAGGTAGGAGGAAACCCGCTTCTTCAGGCATTTTGCCTTTCCGATATAGATCACGCGCCCCTGGCCGTCGTGCATCAGGTAAACCCCAGGGCGGTTGGGAAGCGTTCGGATCTTGTCCTTCAGGTTGTCGATCGGCAAAGTATCCCTCCGGTTTCGGGGGTCGTGCCTGTTCCCCGAACTGGAAAACCCCTCCCGCATAGTATAGGATAGCTCCAACAAGTCAACGAATTCGGAGGTGCATGCCCATGAAGCTATACAACGACCTGACCCGGAAGAAAGAAGAATTCGTGCCCCTCGTCCCGGGAGAAGTCCGTTTCTACGTCTGCGGCCCGACGGTCTACGACTTTTTCCATATCGGCAACGCCCGCCCGTTCATCGTCTTTGACGTGATGCGCCGGTACCTCGAATCCACGGGAATGAAAGTCACTTACGTCCAGAATTTTACAGATATAGACGACAAGATGATCCAACGGGCCCGTGAACTCGGGATCTCCGTCGCAGAACTGGCCGACCGGTTCATCGAGGCCTATTACGAGGACGCGGATGCCCTGGGAATCCGGAGGGCGACGGTAAACCCGAAGGCGACGGAGCATATCCCGGAAATCCTCGACTTGGTGGAAAGGCTGGTCAGAACCGGGCACGCCTATACGGCCGACGGCGACGTCTATTTCGAGGTCGCAACCTTTCCGGAGTATGGAAAGCTCTCGAAGCAAACGCTGGAGGAACTGCAGTCGGGGGCCAGGATCGAAGTGGACGAGAGGAAGAGGCACCCCCTGGATTTTGCCCTCTGGAAAGCCCGAAAAGAGGGCGAGCCCTTCTGGGAGAGCCCCTGGGGTCCGGGGCGGCCTGGCTGGCACATCGAATGCAGCGCGATGGCGATGAAATACCTTGGAGAAACGGCGGATATCCACGCGGGAGGAAGCGACCTCATCTTTCCGCACCACGAGAACGAAATCGCTCAGGCGGAAGCGGCGACGGGAAAACCTTTCATCCGGACCTGGGTCCACAACGGGTACCTGTTGATGGACAACGAGAAGATGTCGAAATCCCTGGGGAACTTCCTCACGGCCCGGGAATTGCGGAAGCGGTTTTCGCCCCTGGCGATCCGCCTTTTCATGCTGAGCGCCCACTACCGGTCCCCGATCAACTTCTCCGATGACTCCCTTCGGCAGGCAACCGCGGCGGTCGAGCGCCTGAGAAACTGCTGGGTAGCCTTGCAGGAGGCGATCGCTGCCGGATCGATCCGTGGTGAATCGGGGCGGGGCCTGGCTTCGGAGATCCAGAGGAACAGGGTGCGATTCCGGGAAGAGATGGATGACGACCTGAACACGGCCGGAGCCCTGGGCGCCCTCTTCGAGGCCGTCAAGGCCATCAATAGCGCTTTACGGGAATCTCCCCTTCCCGCCCTCGAAGAACTCCGGGAAGCCGAGGCCTTCCTAAGGGAGGCCGATGAAATCCTCGGTGTCCTGGGAATCGGAAAGGAACAGGAATCGGGTTTGACTGACGAGGAGATCGAAAGTCGTGTCCGCGAAAGAACCGAGGCGAAAAAGCGGAAGGATTTCGAGAAGGCCGATGCGATCCGGTCGGAACTCCTTGAACAAGGCGTAATCCTGGAGGACACGCCCCAGGGAACCCGCTGGAAGAAGCAGATCTGACCGCGAACGCCCGAAAACGGGAAATGGACGGAGGGGAAGGTCCCCATGGGCCTTCCCCTCCGTCATCGACACCCTCCTGTGTTATCATTGAAATGAAGTAGGGAGCTAAATGCCATGGAGGAGGGATATGGGATGAAGGTTCTCGTCCTGTTCTATTCGATGTATGGTCACGTGTTCCGCATGGCCCAGGCCGTCGCTTCGGGGGCCGGCGAAGTTCCCGGAACCGAAGTCGTCCTCAGGCGGGTTCCCGAAACCCTCCCGAGGGAAGTGCTTGAAAAGATGGGAGCCCTGGAGCCGCAGAAGGCCTTTGAGGATGTCCCGGTGGCCACGGTTTCGGACCTGGAGGAAGCCGATGCGGTGATTTTCGGCACGCCGACGCGCTTTGGAAACATGGCTGCCCAAATGAGAGCGTTCCTGGACGCGACGGGCGGACTTTGGGTCCGGGGCGCTCTCGTCGGGAAGGTCGGAGGGGTTTTCACCAGTACGGGCACGCAGCATGGAGGGCAGGAGTCGACGATTCTCAGTTTCCAAGTGACCCTGCTCCACCACGGAATGGTGATCGCGGGCCTCCCCTACGCTTTCAAGGGCCAGATGAACAACGAGGGGATCGTCGGGGGGAGTCCCTACGGGGCGACGACGGTCGCGGGAACGAGCGGAGAGCGTTCCCCCGGGGAGATCGACCTGGCGGGAGCGCGTTTTCAAGGGAAATACATCGCTTCCCTTGCAGCCGCACTGGCCCCGAAGAGGGTCGAGATCCTGGAAAAGCTTTAAAACAGGGAACTGGCCGGAACTTCGGCGTTTTGCCGAACTTCCGGCTTTTTTTTTGTGCACTTGGAAGTATAATGATCCTTTGTCCGGTTCAGGCCGGGAAAACTTCAATCTGGAAGGATCGGTCAGATGAGAGACCTCGCGAAAATCAGGAACGTTGCCATCATTGCGCACATCGACCACGGGAAAACCACGTTGCTGGATTCCATTTTCAGGGCCGCGCGCGTTTTCCGGGAGAACGCACGGGTGGAAGAACGCGTCATGGACAACAACGAACTCGAACGGGAAAGGGGCATCACGATTCGGGCCAAGCACTGCTCGGTGGAATGGGGAGACACCCTGATCAACATCATCGACACCCCCGGGCACGCAGATTTTTCCGGAGAAGTGGAACGGGTTCTTTCGATGGTGGATTCGGTCCTTTTGCTTGTGGACGCCAACGAGGGCCCCATGCCCCAGACGCGGTACGTTCTGATGCGGGCCCTGAAGGCCGGCTTGAAACCCATCGTCGTGGTCAACAAGGTTGACCGGCCGAATGCCTCGGTGCAGAATGCCCTGAACTCGACCTTCGACCTGTTCTTCGAGCTTGGGGCAACCGAGGAACAGGCGGATTTCCCGGTCCTATACGGATCCGGCCTGCATGGCTGGTTTGTCCGGGACCTGGAGAAAGACGAACGCAAGGGGATGGATGCCCTTTTCGAGACCATCGTGGAGAACGTTCCTCCCCCGTCGGGGGACCCGGAAAAACCCTTTCTCCTCCAGGCCACCACGTTGGCCTGGAATGACTACATCGGCAGGATCGGTTGCGGGAAGGTCCTGCAGGGACGGATACGCACCGGCGATCCGATCCTCCGGACGAGTACCGCCTGGGCGGGTCCCGATCGCAAGAAGTGGGAGGTCTGCGGGATGGAAAGCGCGAAGGTCACGCACCTGTGGGTTTCCCGGGGGCTACAGCTTGTCGAGGTCGAAGAGGTCGGGGCCGGGGATGTCGTATGGATCGCGGGCCCGGAAGAGATCGGGATAGGCGACACACTGGCCTCCACGGAAATTCAGGATGTCGTTCTGCCGCCGCTGACGATCGAAGAACCGACCGTTTCGATGTTTTTCCTGGTGAACACGGGCCCGTTTTCAGGCAAGGAGGGCCGTGCCGTCACCCTGAGGCAGATCCGGGACCGATTGATGCGGGAGGCCCGGGTCAACGTCGCACTGCGGGTCGAGGACATCGGCCGACCGGACGGGATCAAGGTTTCCGGGCGGGGTGAACTGCACCTGGCAATCCTGATCGAGGAAATGCGCAGGGAAGGGATGGAATTCTGCGTGTCAAGGCCGGAAGTCATCACGGCCAGGGATGAGCAGGGAAACCTCCTGGAACCGATCGAACAGCTGATCATCGATGTCCCGGAGGAACACCAGGGAGTCGTGATCGAGAAAGTTTCAAAACGGAAAGGCGAGTTCACCAGCGTCCAGAACCTTGGAACCGGGCTTTTGCGGCTGGAGTTCAACATCCCGACGCGCGGGCTCATCGGATACCGGAGCGAATTCCTGACCGACACGCGAGGACTCGGGATCATGTCCTCCCGGTTCATCGGCTACGACCTGTGGCGAGGCGAAGTCGCGGGCAGGAACCGGGGTTCCCTGGTGAGCATGGACACCGGCGAGGCAACGAGCTACCAGCTGGAGAACCTGCAGGAAAGAGGGACCCTTTTCATTTCCCCGATGGATCGCGTGTATGAAGGGATGGTCGTTGGAGAACATTCCAGGGCCAACGATCTGCCTTGCAATCCCACCAAGAAGAAGCATGTGACGAACCACCGGTCTGCCACCAAGGACAACACGGTCATCCTGGATGTCCCCAGGAGGCTGACCCTTGACTCGGCCCTGGAATGGATCGCGGAAGACGAACTGGTTGAGGTTACGCCGCTTTCGGTGAGAGTCAGGAAGACGATCCTGAATCACGACGCACGGAAAAAAGCCGCGCGGAAGGCGGGGGCGGAAGAGGTCGTGGCGTAGCTGCCGGGAGGGAAAAAACGTGAAGGGATTCGTTTTCAACGCGCCGAACACCGTGGTGTTCGGCAGCGGGTCGGTTGATACGGTTGCGGAGTACGTAGCGCGCCTCGGTTGCCGGCGTCCCCTGGTCCTAACCGGGCCGAGCATCGGAAATTCACCCCTTCTGGCTTCCGTGAAGGAGCCGCTCGAGCGCTCCGGGCTCGATTACGGGATCTTCAGCGAAGTGACCCCGGAACCGCCTGCGGAAATCCTCGTCGGGGCAGCCGACAGGATTCGAAAAGAAGAATACGACCTGTTGATCGGCTTCGGAGGCGGCAGCACCATGGATTTCACGAAGATCGCCGCGATCCTGGCCGTCCACGACCTGCGGATCGAAGACCTGGCCGGGAACGACCGGGTACCCTCAAGGGGGCTCCCGACGGTCATGATCCCTACGACAGCCGGGAGCGGATCGGAAGTCTCCCCGGTCGCGGTGCTTTCGTTTCCCGGCGAAGGGATGAAACGGGGGATCGCGAGCCGGTTCCTGGTTCCGGATGCGGCGGTCGTGGATCCTTCCCTGACCCTCGATTTGCCTCCCGGCATCACGGCCAATACCGGTGTGGACGCGCTGATCCACGGCATCGAGTCCTTCCTTTCGGTCAAGGCAAATCCGCTGAGCCAAAACCTTTCCCTGATGGCCTGCGAGCATCTCTCGGCGAATCTTTTACGCTCGGTTCGATTCGGCCGGGACCTCGATGCTCGTGAAGGAATGTCCCTGGGAAGCCTGATCGCCGGGCTCGCCTTTTCGATGGCCGGGACGGCTGCCGTTCATGCCCTTGCCTACCCCCTCGGCGGGCAGTTCCACGTGCCTCACGGAGCGGCGAACGCCGCCATGCTTCTGCCCGTTCTCAAGTTCAACCTCCCCGCCAGCAGGGAGCGATACACGCGGCTTGCGATGGCCTTCAAGGTCGTGGTGCCGGCGGATACGGAAAAGTCTGCCCAGGCTTTCCTCCGGGCGGTAGAAGGCCTGGTCCGGGAGGCAGGGGTCCACACGCGTCTTAGGGACCTTGGCATTCCAAGGGAAGCCATTCCCTCGATGGCGGAAGCCGCGATGCGGGAAGTCCGCCTTCTGGAGAACAACCCCCGTCCGTTGACGAAGGAAGACGCAGAACTGCTTTATTCGGAAGCCTGGTAGGAACCGAGGATCGGCTCCAGCCGCTGCAGGATCGGCTTGACGTGGGAGCCCCTCCAGAAGATTCGCCCGCACGAGTTGCAGGCGTTGAAGGCATCGTAGTACAGGCGGGTCAGGGGCAGCAGCCGGTCGAGCACCTTTTCTTTCTCGACGGGGACCAGGATGCCGTTGCAGTGGAGGCACCGGGAAAAGGGCCTTGCGAGTCGTGCCAGCCCGTACTCCAGGACCACTTCTTCCAGCTGCCTCCAGGGATCTTCCGCGCGAAGAAGGCACCCGTAGGCCACGATGCGCCTCTTCAGGAGATTTCGGTCCCGGGAAAGGACGACCCGGTTTTCGCGGTTGGCCTTGATGCAAATTTCCCGGTCATCGAGGCGGGAATCGATCGAGGTGTCGAAACCGATTAGCCGGAGAAGCTTTCCGGCCCCGGCGACGTTGTTGTCCGCGATGAAGGCGATCTCCCCCGGGTGGGGAACCCGGCCGTCGGCGTTCCACGGGGACGGTCTCGGCGGAGTGTGCGGGTAAACCTCCAACCGATCTTCAAAGTTCACCGGGGCCAGGAAGTCCGAATCCCTTCCGTTGATCCGGATCCGAGCGACTTCCGTGTGGGGGATCCCAAGGGTTTCCACGAGATCCTTCGCAGCCCTCGGGAAGGCCCATACCGGGGGCTGCTTCGCCCTCTTCGAGACAATTTCCGCGAGTTTCCCATGGAAGAGGATCTCAGGCATTCGTGCAGGAACCTCCACTCTTGTTCTGTCGGGGGCACGGTGCGAAAATGGCCCCATGTCCACGACACCGACCGAGAAGATCACCCTGCAGGGTGAAATCGAACGAGTAACCTACCGTGACGAACGTACCGGCTACAGCGTCGTCCGCCTGAACGTCTCCAGCCTCGGGCGGACGATCACCGCGGTGGGAATCTTCCCCTTCGCATCGGCAGGAGAAACGGTTGCCCTTTCGGGGGAGTGGGTGGTCCATCCCCGGTTCGGCAGGCAGTTCAAGGTCCACTCCTGCTTTCCGACCGTTCCGGTCAGTGCAGCCGGGATCGAGCGGTACCTTGGGGGCGGTTCGATACCGGGAGTTGGGCCGGTGACGGCAAGGAGAATTGTCCGGGCTTTCGGCGACAGGGCCCTGGAAATCCTCGACCGCGAACCGGAGCGGCTCGCAGGCGTCGAGGGAATCGGACGGAACCGCTTGCAGCTGATCCTTTCCGGCTGGAAGGCCCGGAACGCAGCGCGCGATGCCCTGCTTTTCCTCTATTCTGCCGGCGTAGGCACGGCCCTCGCAGAGAAAATCCTCAGGCGCTACGGGGACCAGGCGGTCGGGCGGATCCGGGAAAATCCATACCGGCTCGCGGAAGAGGTCTGGGGGATCGGCTTTCTGACTGCAGACCGCATCGCCTCCGGGATGGGGTTCAAGCCCGAATCTCCCCAGCGAATGGACGCAGGAATCCTGCACACCTTGCGAACCCTCTCTGAAGCCGGACACCTGTATTCTCCCCTCCCCCAGCTGGTTGCAAAAGCCTGCGAAACCCTCTCTGCACCTCATGAACCCGTCGTGGAAGCCATTTCCAGGGGAGTCGCCAAGGGGGACCTGGTCCTGGAGGAGCACCAGGGAGAGCAAGCGGTTTACCTGGCATCTTCCTACCAGGCCGAAACTCGGGTGGCAGCCCGCCTGAATGCCCTTCTTTCCGGGGATTTCCCCCAAGAGGCCGCTGCCCCGGATCTCGGCGATTTTCTTAACAAGTTTCCCCTGAAGCTTTCTCCCAGGCAGGTGGAAGCCCTGCGCCTCGCCGTCCGGAAGAAGGTCCTGATCATCACGGGGGGTCCCGGAACAGGCAAAACGACGCTGATCAAGGCCCTTCTCCAGCTGCACCGAAGGCAAGGAAAGCGAATCGCACTCGCGGCACCGACGGGACGGGCAGCCAAGAGGCTGCAGGAGACGACGGGAACCCCGGCCCGGACGATCCACCGGATGCTCGAATACAAGGTGCAGGACGGGACTTTCGCGCGCAACGCGAAAAACCCATTGTCCTGCGACCTGTTGGTCGTTGACGAAGTATCGATGCTGGACGTGCACCTGGCTGCCCATCTGCTGGAGGCTGTCCCATCCGAGGCTTCCCTCATCCTTGTCGGAGACGCGGACCAGCTTCCATCCGTAGGGCCCGGCAACATCCTGAAGGATTGCATCGAATCCGGGAAGGTTCCCGTCGTCGAGTTGAACGAGATTTTCCGCCAGAGCCGGGAGAGCCTGATCGTGGTCAATGCCCACCGAATCAAGGACGGGCAAATGCCGGTATTCGCCCGCCAGGGCGGATTTTCCGGAGGATTCTGCTTCATCCCCGAAGAAGATCCCGAAAAAGTCGCCTTGAAAGTCTGCGAACTCGTGACCCGGACCTTGCCGAACCGCTTCGGCCTTGACCCGATGGAAGAGATCCAGGTTCTCTGCCCCATGCACAAGGGAGAAGCCGGGGCCATTGCGCTCAACGAACGGCTGCAAGCCGCCCTGAACGGCGGGGCTGAATCGCTGCACCGTGGCGGTCGGGTTTTCAGGGTCAAAGACCGGGTCATGCAGATCCGAAACGATTACGAAAAAGAGGTCTTCAACGGCGACATCGGAAGGATCCTGGGAATCGACCCGGAAGGCCAGGTGGCCGTCGTGGCCTTTGACGGAAGGGCGATCCCCTATCCTTTCGAAGACCTTGACCAGCTGGTTCCTGCTTATGCGATCACGGTTCACAAATCCCAGGGTTCCGAGTACCCGGCTGTGGTTCTGCCGATCACGACCCAACATTACATGATGCTCCAGCGAAACCTTCTTTACACGGGGCTCACGAGGGCCAGGCGGTTCGCCGTCCTTGTCGGAACCCGGAAAGCCATTGCAATTGCCGTCCGGAACGATCGGGTTCAGCAGCGCTGCAGCAGGTTGGCCTGCCGCTTGGCGGGATCCTGCGGTTCTTAAAGGAATTCTACGATTTCGGCCGGGGAGATCGCGATGGAGAGGCTCCAGGCCCCCCTGCCCCGCCTTTCCAGCCGAATGAGCCCACCCGGGGCCATCGGAAACGCGTCTGCGTCGGCTCGGCCGCAGAGGAGCAAGCCCGCCAGCCTGGGAAGGAACGGGGAATGCCCCGCGATGAGTCGGTCGTCCGCGAACGATTCGACCTCCTCGAGAAAGCCTTCGGGCGAGTCCTTGGGAGCCAGCCCTTTCCTCTGTTCGATTTTTACCGGGATTCCGAGCTCCTCCACGATCCTCTCGGCCGTCTGTCTGGACCGCAGCTTGTCGCTGCAAAGGCACAGCTTCGGCTTCGCGCCGATCGCCTTCAGGAACTGCCCCGTCAAGGCTGCCTCCTGCTTTCCTCTCAACGAAAGAGGCCGCTCGGGGCTCTCTGCCTCATCGACCGCTTCGCCGTGACGGACGAGGTAAAGGAACATCGGTCTCACGCTCCTTGAAGGTTGAACCCAGCGGGTTCACCCGAATCACTGCCCTGCAGGGGGTCCCTTCCACTCCCCTGAGTTTTAGCGGGAAGGCCTGTATGAAGGCATGGCGCCTCTTGACCGAGAAAAGGTTGACAAGTCCTTCGAGGATCAGCATGCCGCGGCGGCAAAAATGAACGTTGACCTCGAAGTTTTCCGTGTTCCTGGATTCGAGCCCCACCGAGTCGATCCCGATCAGCCGGAAGGAAGTCCTTTCCGTAAGGAAAAACGCGGCATCGAGAGAAAGCCCGGGCCTTCTGGACGGGTCCAGAACACCCGTAGAAAGGACCTCTTCCATGTGGCCTGTCCGAAGGATCAGGACCGGCCACTTTCTTTCCCGCGGCCGGATCAGCCTTTCCAGGTCTTTTGCCGTGGTGTCGGCTCCCCTCTTTTCAAGGTCAACGATGACGCACGGTCCCTCGAAGGCTTCCAGCGGGAACCGGTCGATCGTATCCCCCTCTTCGAGGAAGTAATGCGGTCCCTGGATGTGGGTCCCCGTTTGGGTACAGAAGGACAAATCATAGACGAACTCTCGGTTTCTTCCCCCGACACGGTTGAAAGGCCCCTTTTTTCCCAAAGCCGGATTTCCCGGGAAGACGAACCCTTCCATTTCCTGTGAAACGTCGATGAGGGCCGACCGCGGAAATCGCGTCAGGACCATTTCAGCTTGTTGTGTTCCCTGACGAAAGCTTCGACTTTCTGGTACTCCTCCAGTTCCCTCTCGATCTCCCGGCGCCGTTCATCGAGTTTTCTCTCCAGGACCTCCATCAGGCGCTCGTTGAACTCCTTCGCGTCTCGGTTGATCTGGTCCACGTAGAACGTCAGGGACTCGACTTCCCTGCGGGCCCTGCTGGATGCGTTTTCGATGGGAATGGCAAGGATAACGCTCCCGTCCGACAGTTCGCCCACCGGTGCCGGGCCGTTCGTGCGGGTGGGGATATAGTCGAAGAGGGACTCGGGGCCGACGTAGGGGATCGAGAGGATGACGTGGCTTTTATAGATGGGGACAGGCCTCCCGTTTTTTTCCATGCGCCCGACTTCGATTTTTTTCAGCTCCGAGAGTTTCATACGCGAGAGTTCAACGTCGATATGCCCGATGCTGTATCGCCGGTAGAGCGAATCGATGGTCTTTTGGCGTCCGATTTCGACCACGTCCGGTAAATCCAGTCGTTTTATGTCATCCTCGATTTCGCTCAGGATCATTGAAAAACGGTCTTCGATTTTTTTCTCGGAAAAAAAGGTCTTCATCCCCGATCCCCTCTCCCCATGAATTCATCTACAAGATTAGCACATCAAGGGTTGCGGAAAAAAAAGCGCAGCCGAAAGATAGGGCTGCGCTTAAGGATCGGTGGCGGAGGCGTGTGGGAATCGAACCCACCGAGGCAGCCTTGAAGCCACCCCCGCCGGGTTTGAAGCCCGGGGTCATCACCAGACAGCACTCGCCTCCTTCACTGCCTGATTATTGTAGGGAAACACCCGGTTCCTGTCCAGACGGATCGGCCTCACTCTCCTGAAAGGGATTTTCCCTGAGACGGCGCGCTTTTCCCCGGATTCGCGTCATCGCGTTTTCGACCTTCTTGGGTTCCCAGCCCAGCAATTCGGCGGCGCCCGGAATGGAACCCGCGTAGAGGTAGGCATCCAGGCAGATCATTTCAAAAGGGCTTAGTTGGCTGAAGAGGGAGTTTCGCGCAAGGTGCAGGTCGATCCTTTCTTCGGGGCAAAGTTCGACGGCCAGGTTTTCCAATTCTTCGTCCGTGAAGGAAAGGGACGGTTTCTGTTTCCGGAGAAAGGAGATCATTCGATTTCGCGCACAACGCCGGGCAAACGCTTCGAAGGCACCCCTTTCCGGGTCGTAGGAGGAGGAGGCCAGGATCAGGCCGAGAAACCCCTCCTGGACAAGGTCCTCACGTAAGCGCGTGTCAGTGGGAGATAAGGCACGGGCAATTCTCAGGATCGTCGGCGCGAGCTCCACGAGATCCTGCTGCCGGACGTTCCGTTCCACCCGGCCGAAGCGGGTGTTGGGATCCTCAGGAGTTCTTCCTTCCGGTTCCAAGCGGCTCGATCACCTCCCTGACGACCGGTTGCGCGGGGGCCGCCTCTGAAACCGCATAGGCCTTTTCCAGGAGCGCGAGGGCTTCGAGGTCCCCGGCGGCATTCCGCCGGTATACGGTGAAGATCGGATCCCCCTCCGAAACCTCTTCTCCGATCTTTACCTGCACTTCAATGGCGACTCCGAAATCGATCGAGTCCTCTTTTTTCCGCCTTCCGCCTCCCAGGTGGCGCAGCGCGGTTCCGATCCGGGAAGTTTCGAAGAAGGCGAGCATTCCCTTGTATTTTGACCGGATGACCGTCCTGACCGGGGCAAGGGGCAGGGCAAGCTCCGGCTCGTCGATGCAGAGGGTTTGTCCTTTCTGGGCCTCGAGGAGGATCCGGAACTGTTCCAGCGCATTCCCGCCGGCCAGCGCCATTCGGCAAAGGTCTTCGCCTTCCTGGGGGGTCTTGGCCTTTCCTCCCAGGAATACCATGGCGCCGCCCAGCCGGATGCAGAGCTCCCTCGTGTCCGACGGGCCGGTGTTTTTGAGGATGTCGATGGCTTCACGGACTTCGGCTGCGTTTCCCACCCAGCGGCCCAGGGGTTGATCCATTCCGGAGATCAGCGCCAGGCTCCTGTGCCCGAGCTTCCCGGAAAGCTCGACGAGTTGCCGTGCAAGGGCCCGGGAGTCCTCGAGAGTCCTCATGAAAGCCCCGTTGCCCGTCTTCACGTCGAAGACGAAGGAGCGGCTTCCTCCGGCGATCTTCTTGCTCAGGATGCTGCTGGCGATCAGCGGGATCGAGGGGATCGTTCCCGTGACGTCTCTGAGCTCGTAGAAACGTTTCTCGGCCGGAGCGAGATCCTCCGAGTGTCCGCTGATGGCACAGCCGATTTTTTCGACTTGCCGGACGAATTCGGTGCGGGAGAGATGGGTTTTGAAGCCCTCGATGCTTTCCAGCTTGTCCACAGTTCCCCCGGTGAAGCCCAATCCCCTGCCGCTGAGTTTCGCAACGGGGACGCCACAACTGGCGACCAGGGGGACCAAAACGAGGCTGGTTTTGTCCCCGACGCCTCCCGTGCTGTGTTTGTCGACGCAGGCAAGCTTCTCGGGAAATTTCACCACGCTCCCCGAGTTTGCAAGCGCAAGGGTGAAGGCTTCGAGTTCCTTCTCGCAGAGACCCCGGAACAAAACGGCCATGAGCCACGCAGATGCCTGGTAATCGGGGACCTCTCCGGCCTGGAAGGCCCGGACGAATTCCTGGAGCTCGGAAAGTGCGTGCTCCAGGCCGTCCCGCTTGCTCTCGATGAAACGGGGCATGTCAATCACGGTCGTCCTCCAGTTTCCGGACAACTCCCTCCAGGAGGCGAACGAGGGAGGCCGAAGATTTTTCCATCTCGGCCAGGACTTCCTGATGCGTCAGTGATTGCCCCGTCATGCCCGCTGCAGCGTTTGCGACGCAGGAGAAGGCGCAGGTCCTCATCCCCATGTGCTTTGCGACGATCACCTCCGGAACGGTCGACATCCCGACCAGGTCGGCACCCAGGATGCGGGCCATCCGGATCTCTGCTGCGGTTTCGAAGGAAGGCCCGGTGAACGCCACGTAGGTTCCCCTTTTCAGGAGAATTCCCTTTTCACGGGCCACTTCCTCGGCCAGAAGCTGAAGTTCAGGATCGTAGGCGCCGAGGAGGTCGGGAAAACGCGGACCCCAGCTGTCTTCGTTCGGGCCGATGAGTGGGTTGGTCCCAAGTAGGTTGATGTGGTCCTGGATGAGGACGATGTCTCCGGGCCTCAGCCCGTGGTGGATTCCGCCGGAGGCGTTTGTCGGCAGGTAATAGGGGATTTTCCAGGATCCGTAGACGCGGGTCGAAAAGGTGACCTCTTTCATGGAAAAACCCTCGTAATAATGGACCCTTCCCTGCTGAACGAGCACGCTTCGTCCGGCCAAACGGCCGAAAACCAGCCTCGCGGCGTGTCCCGGCGCGGTTGAAACCGGCCAATGGGGGATCTCCGCGAACGGGATCGAAACCGGATCCTCCAGGCTTTCCGCCATTTGACCCAGGCCCGATCCTAACACGATAGCCGCGACCGGGCGTTCCGGTATCCTTTGCCGGAGCCACTCAAGGGCCGTTTCAACCTTTTTCGGATAGGTTTCCAAGGGGAGGTCCCTCCTTCTCAAGCATTTTTCTAGGCTCTCGGATGACATCGGTCGTATATGTCCCGCAGTTCGGTATCGAAATGCGTATAACGCTCCGTCGTGCCGATCGAGGCATGGCCTAGAAGTTCCTGTAAGGTCCGAAGGTCCATACCCCGCCTTAAAAGGTGTGTGGCGAAGGAATGCCTGAGGATGTGAGGGTGGAGCCGCGACAGGGGGATCCCTGCCTTCTGCCCTCTCTTCTGGACGATTCGCCAGACGTCTTCCCTTCTCAGCTGGTTTCCGGAACGCGTGGTGAAAAGAACATTTCCCGCAGGCCTGAAAAGGGGGCGGGTTTCGGAAACAAACCGTTCCAGGACTGCCCGGCAGGTTCCGACCAGGGGGACCAGCCTTTCCTTGTCGCCTTTTCCGGTGACCCGGAGAACGCCGCCGGCGAAATCCACGTCCGGAAGCCTGAGGCCGCAGGCCTCGCTGGCCCGGAGCCCGCACCCGTAAAGGGTTTCGAGAAGGGCCCGGTCCCTTCTGTCCATCGGAGAAGTCCCTGCGCAAGCCTGGATGATCCTCTCGATTTCCCCTTCTCCGAGGACCTGCGGAAGCTTCCTCGCCTTTGCCGGTAGGGGGAGCCTTTCTGAATCCGGTTTTCTGTGTCCCTCCTCCTCCAGGAACCGTTTCCAGGTCCTGAGAGCCGCCGCGTGGCGCTGGATCGTGCTCTTGCTTTTCGAGAGGGAGGCAAGGTGCCGGAGGTATCGAGCGAGTTCCGCGGAATCGGGGACCTCGTCGTCGATCCCCGCTGTCTCCCGGAAGGCAAGCCAGCTCTTCAGGTCAGCCCGGTAGGAAAGCACCGTGTTCGGGCTGGCCCCGCGTTCGTACTCGAGGTATTCGCAAAAGGATCTGAGACGTTCTTCGGTTTCGCCGGGCAAAACTCTCCCCTCCCGAAAACGAAAAAGGGCAGGCGGAGTACCGCCTGCCCAAAGTAAAGCAGAAATTTCATTTTTTGGCGAGATACCAGGCCAGCGCCGCGATGGTTTTCGCGTCGCGAACCCGGCCGCTGTCGAGGAGGGTCGGGATCTCTTCTTTCCTTACGGGGACGATTCGGATAAATTCGTCCTCGTCCGGGTCGAGCCTCGATTCGACGAGCCCCGAGGCGAAAAACAGCGTCACTTCCTCGTCGCTGAAGCCAGGCGAGGTATAGAACTTCCCCCACTCCTCCAGTTGCTCTGCGTCGAAGCCGATTTCTTCCTGGAGTTCCCTGCGGGCGGCTTCCAGTGGCGATTCGTCCGGATTCAGGATTCCCGCAGGAATCTCGAGGATCTGCTGCCGCACGGCGTCCCGGTACTGCCGAACCAGGAGGATGGTCCCCTCGCCAGTGACAGGCAGCATGGCCACCGCCGGGCGATGCTCGACGATCTCCCGGAGGGCGATCCTTCCCGACGGCAGCCGGACTTCGTCCAGGCGAAGGTTGAGGATGCGCCCCTCATACACCGTTCGGCTGTCCTGGACCGACCACTCCGCAGACATGTCGGGCCTACCGGCCGAGTGCCTTCCGGGCGACTTCGACCCCCCGGTCGAAGGCAGTCATGTTGATTTCGACCAGGGCGGCCTTTTTCTTGCCCATCAGCTCGGCGAGGGTCTCCTTGCATCCTTCGACCGAAACCAGGTCGGTCGCGGCCGCCAGCGCTCCGAGGGTCACCACGTTCGCCACTTTCTCGTTCCCGAGTTCCAGGGCGATGCTGTTGCAGGGGACCGCGATGGCTTTGATGTCCGCCCTCGGTTCGGGGTATGTGACCAGGTCGGAGTTGTACAGAAGGATTCCGCCTGGCTTGAGATCCGGCTCGAACTTCGCGAGGGAGGGCTGGTTCATGATCACGAGGCAATCGGGGTGCGGGACGACCGGAGAACCGATCTCCTCGTCACTGATCGCCACGCTGCAGTTGGCGGTACCTCCACGCATTTCAGGCCCGTACGACGGGATCCAGGTCACGTAGCGCCCTTCCTTCATCGCCGCGTGGGCGACAATCTGGCCGAGGAGCAGGACTCCCTGGCCCCCAAATCCGGCTGCGATCAGACCTCGCAGAAACTTGGCCATGATTATTCTCCCCCTTCTATTCCGGCGTCTTGAAAACGCCCAGCGGGAATTCGGGCATCATGTGCTCTTCGAGCCAATTGGTGGCGTCCACAGGGCGCATGCCCCAGTTGGTCGGGCAGGTCGACAAGATTTCCACGAAGGAGAACCCTTTCCCCTCGATCTGGGTCTGAAAGGCCGTTTTCAGGGCTTCCTTGGCCTTGATCGTGTACTTGGGCTTGGCGACGCTGACACGGGTGATATAAGCCGGGGCCTGGAGGGTTGCCAGCATCTCGCACATGCGGATCGGGTATCCTGCGAGCTTGGGGTCGCGGCCGAGAGGGCAGGTCGTGGCCTTCTGGCCGACAAGCGTCGTCGGGGCCATTTGTCCGCCCGTCATTCCGTAGATGGCATTGTTGATGAAGATGACGGTGATCTTTTCTCCCCGGTTGGCAGCGTGCACGATTTCCGCCATGCCGATGGAAGCCAGGTCGCCGTCTCCCTGGTAGGAAAACACGACGCTGTCGGGCAGGAGGCGCTTGCAGGCGGAGGCCACCGCAGGGGCC
Organism: Synergistota bacterium; assembly: GCA_022839995.1. GTDB lineage: Bacteria > Synergistota > Synergistia > Synergistales > 79-D21 > 79-D21. The sequence goes on along the minus strand of JALHIN010000002.1, from coordinate 34,015 downwards.
CTGCCGTGGGCCGCCTCGTAGGAATCCACATCGATGTAGTTGTACAGGAAAACTGAGCAGCCGACCGGAGCAACGGCGACGGTCCTTTCCTGGATGCCGAGTTCGTCGATGACTTCCGCGACAAGCCGGTGGGCCACTCCATGGGTGCACCCGGGGCAGTAATGGGTCGTGACATCGATCATGGATTTGGGCTTCTCGAAAATCTTCGTCTCTTTCATCGGAAGGTCCCCCCTATCGCCCCAGGGCCTTTCGGACCTGGTCCTTGATCTCGTCCACCGAAGGCGTCATGCCTCCGACGCGTCCATACATGGAAACCGGGCGGTCCTTTCCAACCGCAAGCCGGACGTCCTCGACCATCTGGCCGCAGCTCATCTCGACGGTCAGTATCTGCTTTACGGAGGCCGGGAGGTTTTCCAGCGGGTCGTAGGGGAACGGGAAAAGGGTGATCGGGCGGAAAAGTCCGACCTTGACGCCTTCGTTGCGCAATTCGTTGATCGCCGTGCGCGCTATCCGGGCTACGGTCCCGTAGGCCGCGATCAGGATTTCGGCGTCTTCCGCCATGTAGCTTTCGAAGCGCTTTTCCTGCTCGGCCATCTTGGCGTACTTGGCCTGGAGTTTCCAGTTGTGGGCCTCCAGTTCCTCGGGGTCGAGGTAGAGGCTCTTGATCAGGGCCCGGCTCCCCCTCTGCTTCATGTAGCCGACCGCCCATTCCGCCGGGTCGGGAAGTTCCCCCGTCCTGGTTTCCCTGAATTCGACGGCTTCCATCATCTGTCCCATGAAGCCATCCGCCAGGACCATTGCCGGATTGCGGTACTTCTCAGCGAGGTCGAATGCCAGCATCGTGAGATCGACGGCTTCCTGGACCGTGCTGGGAGCAAGGACCAGAAGGCGGTAGTCTCCATGGCCGCCTCCGCGGGTCGCCTGGAAGTAATCCGATTGGGAGGGCAGGATCCCCCCCAGGCCGGGGCCCCCGCGCATGACGTTCATCAGGACGCAGGGCAGTTCGGCTCCCGCGATGTAGCTGATTCCCTCGGACATCAGGGAAATGCCCGGGCTGGAGGAAGACGTCATGACCCTCTTGCCGGTGCCGGCCGCCCCGAAAATCATGTTGATCGCCGCGAGCTCGCTTTCGGCCTGAAGGTAGACGCCACCGATTTCGGGCAGCTTCTTGGACATGTACTCGGGAATTTCGTTCTGCGGTGTGATGGGGTATCCGAAGAAGTACTTGCAACCCGCATGGATTGCCGCTTCCGCCAACGCCTCGTTGCCTTTCATCAGGAAACGCTTGCCCATCAGGGTTCACCTCGCTCTAGGCATTGCAGGCCTTTTCGTCTTCCAGACGGAAGACTTCGAGGACCACGTCCGGACAGGTGATCGCGCACATCCTGCAGGCGATGCACCCCTCCTTGAACTGCTCCACGGGCCGATAGCCCTTGCTGTTGATCCTGTCGGAGATCCGGAGGACTTTCATTGGACATGCCGCCACGCAAAGACCGCAGCTCTTGCACCGTTCCTCGTTGACCCCGACCCGTCCCTTTGCCATCACATGCCACCCCTCTCCCAAGGTAATAGGATGTATCTGGAGACCGGCCACAAGTTGACCTTCCTGCCCTCGAACCGGTGTTGAGCCTCTTCCATCGCGTTCGCCGGCACGCCCACGAAGAGGATGGGAAGCCCCATCTTCTCGGCCGCGTTGCGCGCCGTTTCATACCCCTGCAGGACCTCGTCAAGGGTTGTTTCGGACATCATGTGGGAATTGCTGATCAGGGCGGAGACCGTCAGCCCGCTGACCCGTTCGATCGAACGGATCATGGCCTCGATCCCCTCGACCGTCGAGGTCTGGGGGCGGTACGCATTGACGATGGCCAGAAGGTTGTAGCCCGCCTGTTCCATGCGCGGGGCAAACTGTGTCAAGGCCATCGCGCCGCGGGGATCCCCCCCGATGTCGATCAGGAGTTTGCCGGGTGCATCGAAGGCCCGGTCGACTTCAGGGGAAATGGACGGCAGGTCCGACCATTGGGTTCCCTTGAAGGGAAGGATCACGGAGAGTCCCATTTTCTTCAAGAGGGAAGAGACTTCCCGGATGCAGAAGTAGGGGTTGATGATGTCCACGTCGGCGACCGTGACCGCTTCCTCCCGTTTGAGAAACGCATTGGCCAGGTTCAGAAGCCATTCGGATTTCCCGGAGCCGAGAGCTCCGACGACGGCGATCACCTTTTCCCAGGAAAATCCGTCCAAGTCTGTCAGTGGATCGTGTATCATCCCGGTAACGTTCATTCGAAACGGTCTCCTTCTTTGATCCGGCTACCCCTGGCCCAGTCGTCCCCCCTGAGAGGACCTTTCCCTTCGGGCTGAACCTCGAGAAGGACCAGCCCTCCCTTCCCGCAGCCCACCACGGGGAACCGTTCCGCGAAACCTGTCACCATTCCGTTGCCCGGGCTTGTGCCTTCGAGGGGTCGAGTCTTCCAAATTTTCAGGCGCTTCCCTGAAAAAAGACAATAGGCCCCCGGGGAGGGGTTCAAAGCCCTGACACGGTTGTGAAGTTTAAGAGCGGGCTCGCTCCAGGCGAGCCGTTCTTCTTCGCGGTCGATTTTCGGTGCGAACGTTGCTAGGCTCTCGTCTTGCGCAATGTATTCTGCATATCCACCACAGAGGTATTCTAAACTTTTTAGAAAAATCTGGCTACCCTCGTGAGCCAAAATTTCCGCAAGTTCTCCGGCGGTCGTTTCAAGCCCGACAGGGACGGCTTTCTGCAAGAGGATCGGTCCCGCATCCATTTTTTCCACGAGCCGGAAAAGCGTCACGCCCGTTTGGTTAAGCCCGTCCATCAGGACCCGCTGGATTGGTGCGGCTCCCCGGTAGGCTGGAAGGAGTGAAGGATGGAGGTTGAGGCATCCCAGGCGAGGGCCGTTGAGGAGGGGGTCCCGGATGAATCTGGAAAAATCGACGACGAGAGCGAGATCGGGAGGATCCTTTACGAGCTCTTCCAGGAGGAGCGGTTCTATGGAGGGGTTTGAACAGCGAAAAGGGGAAAAACGGTGTTTCAGGGCCTGTTCCTCGAGGGGAGTCGGCCGAAGGGCCCTTGTCCTTCCGGCGGGGGACGGAGGGAGAGTGACGACCTTTTCGAAATGAAGGAACGGAGCAATCTCGCGGAAACAGAGGGCGGCGAAATGCCCGGAACCGAAAAACCAGGCCTTCACGATTATTTCCGCTCCTCCCTGGATTTCTTGAGAAGCTTTCTCCTCACGATTTCACGCTTGAGGGAGCTAAGGTGGTCGATCATCAACCGTCCGTCCAGGTGATCGATTTCGTGGCACAGGGCCCGGGCCAGGAAACCTTCTGCGTCGATTGAAAAGGGTTTCCCCTCCGAGTCCAAGGCTTCGACGCGGACCTTCTGGGGCCTGAGGATTTTCTCGAAGATCCCCGGAAAGCTCAGGCATCCTTCCTCCCCCACCTGCTCTCCTTCCGCGTGGGTGATCCTGGGATTCACCAGGACCAGGCGATGTTCCTTCCAGAAAATGACGCAAACCCGGATAGCCCTGCCCACCTGCGTAGCGGCCAGCCCAACTCCGTCATAGGCCATCATGGTTTCCCACAGGTCACGGATGAAGCGTTCCAGTTCCGTGTCGAACCGATCGACCTCCTTTCCGGCTTCCCGGAGGGCTGGGTCGGGGTAGACCAGGACTTTCAGAAGGCTCATGGGGGTCCTCCTTTAGGGAAGAATCAAGCCGGCCGCGAAAAGCAGCCGGCTATTTACGACATTATAGGACAAAATCCTCAGGAGTCGAGGATGTCCCGCAACACGTCTCCGATCGTTACGGACGTATCGTCCGGCTGATAGGCAGGTTCATGCGCCTTCCTGGATTCCGGGCCGCGCTTGCGCCGTTCGTCGTCGCGGGTCTTACGCTCCTCCTCGCGGTGCTTCTTCTCCTGCTCGTCCTCGATGGCGCTCAGGCTGAGGCGGATCCTGCGTTCGGCCGGATTGACTTCCAGGATGCGGGCGACGACCTCCTGCCCCTCCTGGAGGACATCCCCGGGTTTTTCGACGCGCTGGCGGCTCAGCTGGGAGATGTGGATCAGTCCCTCGACTCCTTCCTCGAGCTGGACGAAAGCGCCGAAATCGGCGAGACGGACGACTTTCACCGGGACGTCCTGCTTTGGCCTGTACCGCTCCTCCACCCCGTTCCAGGGATCGTTGAGCTGCTTGTATCCCAGGCCGATCCGCTTGCGCTCGGTATCGATCTCTAGGACCTGCACTTCGACGGACTGCCCCTTTCGGAGGATTTCCTTGGGGTGCTTGATCCGATGCCAGCTCAGGTCGCCGATGTGGATGAGTCCTTCGATTCCAGGCTCGATCTCCACGAAGGCCCCGAAATCCGTTAGGTTGGTCACGGTGCCGGTGGTGCGATCGCCGATGTGCCACCGTTCGGAAACGCTATCCCAGGGGTCGGGAAGGGTCTGGCGAATGCTCAGCGAGATACGGTTTGTTTCCCGATCGATGCCCAGGACCTTGACCTTGACGGTGTCCCCGCGCTTGTACTGCTCCCGGGGCTTCACGTTGCGCTGCCAGGCGATCTCGCTGATGTGGACGAGTCCTTCCATGTCGTTCCCGAGGGAGACGAAAATACCAAACGAGGTGATGCTGCTGACGGTCCCCTCAACGACGTCTCCTTCTTTGACCCGGGCATAGAAAGATTCCCGCTGTTCCTGGGTCTCGCGCTCCACCAGCTCCCTCCTGGAAAGGACGAGGCGCCTCTTGTTTCGTTCCTTTTCGAGGATCTTGACGTTGAACGTCTCTCCCACGAAACGGCCGGGATTGACCGCCCTGCCTTCCTGGGCCAGGTGCGAAATCGGAATGAACCCCTCTATGCCGAAGCAGTCAACGATGAGGCCGCCCTTGATTTTCCGCAGCCCGGTCACGGGGAGGATTTCCTTCTCCGCGGCCTCCTTCTCGATGCGGCTCCAACGCTCGTCGAATTCGGGCCTCCAGCGGCTCACGACCAGCTGGGCCTCCTCGCCCTGACCGACGTTGACGACCTGGACACGGACCTTGTCGCCTTTACGGGGTTCGGAAGCCGTGTCCACCAGGACACGATGGGTCCATTCCGAACGGGGGAGGAATCCCTCGCACTTGTAATTGACGTTCACCAGCCAGCCCGTTTCCGTCGAGCCGACGATCTCTCCTTCAACGACCTTCCCCTTGTGGATTTCCTCGCTGAGATAGCCGTCATACATGCTTTCCATGCTTTCCTTGTTGACGTCGTTCATTTCGTGGTTCGCGTTCACGATTTCCTCAACCATTTCAATCCTTCCCCCTTGGCGACCGTGCGCTCTCGAGTGTTGAAATCAGTTCCTGAATCAGCCAGTCGGGCGTGCTCGCGCCCGCGGCGATTCCGATCTTTTCCTTTCCCTGGATCCATCCCTCCTCCAACTCTTCAGAATGCTCGATCCAAAGCGTGGGAACCCCGGAACCCTCCGAGATCTCCACGAGCTTTCCCGTGTTGGCGCTGTTCTTGCCCCCGATCACGATCATTCCGTCCACCCGGTGAGCCAGTTTCGTGACGGCCTGCTGCCTCTCCAGGGTCGCACTGCAGATCGTATTGTAGACCCGCAGTTCGCCGGCTTGGGCCGCTAGGACGCCGGCAATATCCTGCAGAACGGAAACCTTCTGGGTCGTCTGGCAGACGATGCCGATCCTTTCGCCTTTCAGCCCCGCCGGGATGTCGGAAGCCCGCTCCACGACGATCGCACCGTCACCCGCGTATCCAAGGATGCCCTGGACTTCCGGGTGCGCGGCATCTCCCACGACGAACACCCGGTACCCCTCCCGCTTCAGGATGGCGGCCTTTTCCTGCACGTTCCTCACGAAGGGGCAGGTCCCGTCGACGATGAGAGAAGTTCGGCAAGCCAGGGAATCGCGAATCTCCGGAGAGATGCCGTGGGCTCGAATGAAGGCGGGTTGACCTGAAGGGACTTCACCGGGTTTATCGACGACAATAAGGCCGAGGTTTTGAAGCCGCTCGATCTCCTGCGGGTTGTGGATGGGGCTTCCTAGGCCGAAAATCCTGCCGTGTTCCTTGAGCGCGTTTTCGAGTTCGAGAAGGGCCCTTCTGACTCCGAAACAGAGACCCGTGGGTCTCGCCACCGTCACTTTCAACACCGACCGCCTCGCTGGCTTTCCGCGATTGCCCCCAGGATCTCCCCGATCGGGAAGAGGTCCCCGGAACGAGTCATATCATACCACACGGCGGGTTCAAACTTGGCAAACCAGGTCATTTGGCGGCGCGCAAAAGCCCAGGTCGCCCGGATGATCCTTTCCACGGCCTGGTCCAGCGGGATTTTGCCCCGGATCGAAGCGGCAAGTTCACGGTAGCCGAGTCCCTGCATAGAGGGATAGCGCTCGTCTATCCCCTTGGCAAGGAGCGAGGCGACTTCCTCAAGAAACCCCTCCTTCATCTGGTCATGCACCCGCTGGGCGATCCTTTCCCTCAAGTCCTCCCGGGAACGGGTCAGGCCGATGTAGAGGACGTCCGCCTGGGTGCCCAGGGGCCTGCGCTCCCGGAAGGCGACGGAAGGCGGCTGGCCCGTCAGTTCGTAGATCTCCAGAGCCCGGACGATTCGAACGCCGTCGTTGGGGTGAATCCGGGAAGCGGTGGTTTCATCGATGGTCCGAAGCCGAAGGTGTAGGGCTTCCTTGCCTTCGGAGCGCAGGGCTTCTTCGAGCCTGCCTCGGACCGCAGGGTCCGAGGGGAGTTCCGCGGTCAAGGTACCGGATAGGAGGGCCCGGAAATAGAAAGGGGTTCCCCCGACCAGAAGGACGTTTTTCCCTCTTGCCCGGATCTCCCGTATCGCCGCCTCGGCCAGCTCCACGAAACGGGAGGCCGAGAAACGTTCCGTCGGTTCCGCCACATCGATGAGGTGGTGGGGCACGCGTTCCCGCTCTTCCCGGGTCGCCTTGGCGGTGCCGATATCCAGCAACCGGTAGACCTGGCGCGAATCGACGGATACGATTTCCGCCGACAGGGTTTCAGCCAGGTCCAGGCTGAGCCGTGTCTTTCCCACGGCCGTCGGGCCGATGATGGCGCAGAAGAAAGGTTTTTCGTCGACCGTCATTTCAGCCTTTCCTTCCGAAGTGGCGTTTGATGGCCGAACCGCCCAGGCGAAGGAAAGTCGGCCTTCCGTGGGGACAGGTCCGTGGTCCCTCGGTTTCGAAGAGTTGGTGCCAGAGAGCCAGCGCCTCTTCCGAACCGACCCTGTCCCCCAGTTTCATCGCTCCGTGGCAGGCAGCGGAGGCCCAGCGGCGGGCGAGCCGGATGTCGAGCGGTTGTTCGGGGTTCTCGTCCAGTGCCGCGATCGTGCTTCTCAGTAGATCTTCAGGCGAAACCGATTCCAGGCCGGGGAAAAACGGGACGGCCGTCAGGGAGGGAAGGAGTCCGTGCTTTTGCTCGAAACCGAACCCCAGTTCGAGGAGTCGGAAACGATGCTCCTCCGCTCCCGCCGCCAGGCTCGGAGAGAGTTCTGTCTTCATGCCGAGCCGTTGGGAAGGAAAACGGTTCTTCATGGCTTCCCGCAGCCGGTCGTAAAGGATGCGCTCGTGGGCCGCGTGGGGATCCACGAGGACGAGGTCGTTTCCTTCGGAAAAGACCAGGAATCCTTCCGAAACGTGTCCCAGGAAACGGACAGCAGCGGTTTTTGGGGCGGATCCGGGAAAATCCCCGGCGGGGTATTCGACAAGGCGGCCGACTTCCGCTTCCGTAGGCGCTGCCACGCGAGGCCAGGGAAGGTTCAAGCCTCCTCCTTCGCTCGAAAATCCTTCCGAAGGCTGAGGTTTCTCGAGGACAAGTTCCGCACCGAAAGCCAGGGCTGCCTTCGCGGCTCCGTGAACGGCTTCGAAGACGGTGCCGGAATTTCGAAACCGCACCTCCGCCTTTGCCGGATGGATATTGACGTCCACATCCGCGGGAGGGCAATCGACCAAAATGACCCAGTCACCGGCGATTTCAGGCCCGAGGGCGAAGAGGGCGGACCGGATCGTGGGTTCGGTCACCCTCCTACCGTTGACGAAAGAAAGAACTTCGGTACGCTGGCCCGGCCTGGCGGTTCCGCGCCAGGCCTCGACGATGACCGGGCCCTTTTCGTATCGTGTTTCCCTGAGCCGGCTTTCGCCGAGTACGGCCTGGAGGATTTCCCTCCGTGTCCCGCCTTCCCAGCGGAAGACGGATTTCCCGTCTGCGACGAAAAGGAACGAAACCGCCGGGAAAACGATCGCCATTTCCTGGACGACCTTCAGGATCCGCCTCTGTTCGGCGGACGAGCTTTTCAGGAACTTCCGGCGGGCCGGCAGGTTGAAGAACAGGTCGTCGACCTGGACGCGAGTCCCCTTGGGGGTTTCGATGGTCCCGCTGCCGATGAACTGTCCTCCCTCGACCCGGATGAAGGCTCCTTCCGTCTTCGATGCCGGGCGGCTGCGGACCTCGAAGCGGCTGACGCTGGCAATGCTGGAAAGTGCCTCCCCCCGGAAACCGAGGGTCGTGATCCTTTCCAGGTCGTCGATGTCGAACAGCTTGCTCGTGGCGAACCGCTCCACGGCCAAGGGGAGTTCTTCCGGGAGGATGCCCGCCCCGTCGTCTTCCACGACGATGGAAAGGGTCCCTCCCTGGACGATCCGGACCGTCACGCGGGAGGCCCCTGCATCGAGGGAGTTCTCGAGGAGTTCCTTCACGACGGATGCCGGGCGCTCGATGACCTCTCCCGCGGCGATCCGGTGGGTGACGGTTTCGGGCAGCCTGCGGATCGCCATCAGGATCGGACCTCCCTGCAGCGGTCCCGAAGACGGTACAGGAGTTCCAAGGCTTCCAGGGGGCTAAGCCGATCCGGGTCCAGGGCCGCGATTTCGTCCAGGAGGGCGTCCTGGGGCGAGGGGAACAGGAAAAGCTGTCCCTTTGCCTTCCGGTCTCTTTCCGGTTCTCTTTCGGGAAGATCGAGTTCAGGCTTTTTCTCGAAGCTCTCCAGGATCGTTTGTGCCCGGAGGACGACCGAATCGGGAATCCCCGCTAGGCGGGCGACTTCGATCCCGTAGGAGCGGTCCGCGGGTCCCGGCCTGACGCGGTGCAGAAAACGGATCCCGGAAACGGTTTCCTCCACCGCCATCGAGAGGTTGACGATCTCGGGGAAACGCCCGGCGAGGGCGGTCAGTTCGTGGAAGTGCGTGGCGAAAAGGACGAGGGGCCTGCAGTCGCTCCTCGCGTGGAGGTATTCCAGCACAGCCCAGGCGATGCTCATCCCATCGTAGGTGGAGGTCCCCCGCCCCACTTCGTCCAGGACGACGAAGCTTCGGGGGGTGAGGTTGTTCAGGATCTGGGCGGTTTCGAGCATCTCCACGAGGAAGGTGCTCCGGCCGAGGGCCAGCTCGTCGTGGGCTCCGATGCGGGTGAAAATCCGGTCCACGAGCCCGAATTCTGCGGAATCCGCGGGGACGAAGCTGCCCATCTGGGCCATGATTACCAGGAGGGCCGCCATTCGAAGGTAGGTCGATTTCCCGGCCATGTTCGGGCCGGTGAGGATGGCCATCCGCTTGCCGAACCGGTCCAGATCGACGCTGTTCGGAGTGTAAGGATCGTTGCCCAGCGTGGTTTCCACGACGGGATGTCGGCCGCCCGAGATCCGGATTCGTTCGCCCCCGTTGACGGTGGGCCTCAGGTACCGGCGTTCCCAGGCGACATCCGCCAGCGAGGAAAGGCAGTCCAGGCACGCGATCGTCCGTCCTGTTTCCTGGATCTCGGAAGCACGCGAAAGAACCCGCTCCCGAAGGGCCTCGTAGAGGAAGGCTTCCCGCTTCTGGACTTCCTCGGAGGCCTTGAGGATCTTTTCTTCGTAATCCTTGAGCTCGGGGGTGACGAACCGTTCAGCAGCCACCAGTGTCTGCCTCCGGATGTAGTCGTCCGGGACCTTGTCCAGCTGCGACCTCGGAATCTCGATGTAATAGCCGAAGACCCTGTTGTTTCCCACCTTTAAATTGGAGATGCCGGTCCTCGCCCGCTCCCGGGCCATGTAGCCGGCGAGCCAGCCTTCTGCCTGCCCCGCCAGGGAGCGCCATTCATCCAGCGTCGGATCGGCTCCGCTTCTGATGACCCCTCCTTCCTTCAAGCTGCGGGGTGGAGCGTCCGCGAGGGTCCCCCGGAGGTCTTCCAGGCAACCGGAAAGTTCCGGGATCCCCGCGAGGAAGTGTTCGAGCGGGCTGTCCCTCCCGATCGCCAGGAGTGTCGGCACTTCAGACAGGGTGTCACGGATCCCTGCGAGGTCGATCGGGGACCCGAGGTTCAGGGAAAGCCTTCCGACGGCCCGTTCAAGATCCCTGCACCGCTGGAGGGAATCCGCGAGGCGTGCTCGGCTTCCCGGGCTGTCCTTCAGCCATTCGATGGCATCCTGCCTTGCGCGGATGGCGTCGAGGTCGAGCAGGGGGCGTAGGATCCAATCCTTGAGGGTCCTTTTCCCCATGGGGGTCCGGCACCGGTTCAGGACACCGAAGAGCGAGGCCGGGCCGGATTCCAGGAGTTCCAGGTTTTTCTGCGACTGGGCGTCGATTCGGAGAGCATCCCCGCACGAAAGGGGGTAGAGCCGCATCACGTGCCTTGAGAGACCGAACTGCGTTTCCTCGAAGTACCGAAAAACCGCACAGGCAGGTCCGGCTGCCGGATCGCCGTCGTCCAGCCCGAAAGCCCGAAGGCTGGGAACGTTCCACCTTTTGCAGAGCCACGCCTCCGCGGACCTCGGTTCGAAGAGACTGCGGTCCTTTTCGGAAATGAGGCAGGTTTCGGGCAGGCAGGACGTGATCCTTGCCCGCACCGCTTCGGGGCAGGGTTGGGGGACGAGGATTTCCATCGGGCCGAAGGCCACCAGCAGTCCCATCGCTCCGACGGCATCGAAAGTTCCCGCCTCGAGGCGGCCGGAGCCCGGGGAAAGGAGAGCGACGGAAAAACGGCCGTCTTTCTCGGAAATGGCGGCGAGGCGCCCCTCCCCTTTTGCGTCCTCGGGGACGTAGGTTCCCGGTGTCACCAGGCGGACGACGCGCCTTTCCACTAGGGTTCGCCCGTCCGGTTCCGTCATCTGCTCGCAGATCGCGACTTTCCTGCCTGCCTTCACGAGCTTCTCGAGGTAGGGTTCAACGGAATGATGGGGCACTCCCGCCATGGGAACCTTCTTCTCGCTGTCCCGGGCCGTGAGGGCGATGTCCAGGAGACGCGAAGCCTCCCGGGCGTCTTCGAAGAACATTTCGTAGAAATCTCCCATGCGGAAAAAAAGAAGGCAGTCGGGATAGGCTTTCTTCCAGGTGAAGTACTGTTCAAGCATGGGAGTCATGGCGATTCCCTGTTCCGGTTTCATCCGTTCCCGTCCCTCCTGCGGTCCAGGAAATCCTGCAGGAAAACGGCTGCGGCGACCTTGTCGACACGGGTCCTCCGTTTGCGGGCGTCCACGTTTCCTTCGAGCAGGATCTGGTGGGCCCGGGTCGTTGAAAAGCGTTCGTCGATGAACTCCACGGGGATCGGATCGATTTCGGCGGCGATCGTTTCCGCCATGCTGCGGATCCTGGCGGCCTCGGGGCCCTCCGCCCCGGTGGTGCGAAGCGGAAGCCCGACGACGACCAGGTCCACGGGGGCGGATTCTGCGATCAGGCGCTTGAGGCTTTCGAGCCAGGCGGAGTCGACTCGCCAGACGGCGATCCCCTGGGCAAAAAGACCCAGGGGATCGGTGATCGCCACGCCAATTCGAACCGTTCCGAGATCGAGTCCGATCAGGCGTCCCATCGAAGGTCCTAGGACTTCGCGAAAAGGTTCTCGACGATGCCCGCCACGGCATCGAGCGCCTCGGCGACCTTTTCCGGGCTCTTCCCGCCGGCCTGGGCCAGGTTGGGCCTTCCGCCCCCCGACCCGCCCACCAGGGGGGCGATGGAACCAACGAGACGTCCGGCGTGGAACCCGCCCGAAACGGCAAGTTCGTCGCCCATGGCCATGAGAGAGACTTTCCCCTCCCCCACCGAGGCGAAGACGATGACGGCTCCCTTCAGGCGGTTCTTGACGGAATCACCCAGTTGACGGAGGAGTTCCATGTCGACCCCCTCGAAATGTCCCGTAACCACCGAGAACTTCCCGACCTGCCTGGCGGAAGCCGCAAGGTCCGCTGCCCTGCAAAGCAGGGCTTTGAGTTTTGCGTCGGTGGCCTCGCGACGCGCAGCGGAAAGCTCGTCCAGCAGGGCACGCACCCTTTCTGGGAGATGCTCGGTCTCATGGACTCCAAGAGATTCCTTCAAGCGGTCAACGATTTCGTGGTCCGCTTTCTGTGAGAAGTAGGCAGGCCGCCCCGCCTGCGCGGTGATGCGCCGAAGGCCCGAGCCGATCCCCTCTTCCCGGAGGATCCGGAAAAGACCGATATCCCCGGTGAAATTGCAGTGGGTGCCTCCGCACAGTTCGGTCGAGAAACCGGGAACGCTCACGACGCGGACACGGCTTCCGTACTTTTCGCTGAACAGCGCCTTGGCTCCCATCTCCTTGGCCTTTTCCAGGTCGGTTTCGAGCGTCTCGAGGGGGATGTTGCGGAGAACCTGCTCGTTGACGATCCGTTCCACGCGGGCAAGCTCGTCGCGCGTCACCGCGGAGAAGTGCGTAAAGTCGAACCGGAGCGCCTCCGGGCCGACGAGAGATCCCGCCTGCCTCACGTGATCGCCGAGAACGTGGATCAGGGCTTCATGCAGAAGGTGCGTGGCGGTATGGTGCCTCCGGATGTCCCACCGTCGGTCCTCGTCCACGGCCGCGAGGACCGTGTCCCCTTTCCGGAGAAGGCCTTCTTCCACCCGGATCCGGATGACCGGGAGCTCTGCCGCCGGGCTGACCGTGTCCAGCACCCTCGCTTTCACGATCTCCGAGGACAAGGTTCCCGTGTCTCCGACCTGCCCGCCCTTTTCCGCGTAAAAGGGAGTCCGGTCCAGGACCGCCTCGGCCTCGTCACCCGCCTGCAGCTCCTCGACCGGCCGCCCGTCCTGGATGAGAGCCAGGACCGTCGCCTGTGCCCGCGTTTCGGCATAACCGACGAACGGGACCTGCCCGATGGTTTTCGCCAGCTCGGTATACACGTTCCCCGACAAGGACGCCGATGCCATCTTGCTGGAACTGCGGGCCCGCTCCCTCTGGTCCTCCATGGCCCGCTCGAAGCCTTTCCGGTCGAGCGTGAACGAGGCGTCCTGGCAGATCTCCTCCGTCAGCTCGATGGGGAAGCCGTACGTGTCGTACAGCTCGAAGGCCACCTCGCCGGGCAGGACCGTTTCCCCCCGGTCGGCGAGGCGCCGGAGTTCGCTTTCGATGAGGGCGGAGCCCTGTTCCAGCGTCCTACCGAACTTGGCCTCCTCGAAATCGATGACCTGCCGGATCGCGTTCTGCCTCTCGGGAATTTCCCGGTAATGGCTTCCCATGACCTCGATCACCGTGGGGAGCAACCCGGAAAGGAAGGGTTTCTGGAGGCCGAGCAGCCTCCCCCATCGCACGGCCCGGCGGAGGAGCCGCCTGAGGACGTATCCCCGCCCTTCGTTCGACGGGAGGATACCGTCCGCGATCATGAAGGAGATGGCCCTGATGTGGTCCGAAATGACCCGCACAGCCATGTCCCCTTTCGGGTTCGAGCCGTAGGCGTGGCCCGTCATCTCGCAGGCATGGCGGATGAGAGGAACGAAGAGATCCGTGTCGAAGTCCGTTCGAACGCCCTGGACGACCGAGGCAAGCCTTTCCAGCCCCATGCCGGTGTCGATGTTCTGCTTGGGGAGCGGGACCAGGTTGCCCGCCTCGTCCCGGTTGAACTGCATGAAGACCAGGTTCCAGATTTCCAGGTAGCGATCGCAGCTGCAGCCCACCTTGCAATCCGGTTTTCCGCAGGAGAACGAGGGCCCCTGGTCGTAGATGAGCTCGGAGCAAGGACCGCAGGGGCCGACCGGCCCGACCGCCCAGAAGTTGTCCTCTTCTCCCATGCGGACGATCCGTTCCTCGGGAAGCCCCACGGTCCGGTGCCAGATTTCGAAGGCCTCGTCGTCGTCGAGGTAGATCGTGGCCGTAAGGCGGTCAGGGTCGAGACCGATCCTTTCGGTGACGAACTCCCAGGCCCATGGGATGGCTTCCTTCTTGAAATAGTCCCCGAAACTGAAGTTCCCGAGCATTTCGAAGAAAGTATGATGGCGTGCGGTTCGACCGACGTTCTCGATGTCGTTTGTCCGGACGCATTTCTGGGACGTGGTGGCCCGCTTGACTGGAGGCACCTTCATCCCGAGGAAGTACGGTTTGAAGGGCACCATGCCTGCGATGGTGAACATGATGGAAGGGTCTTCGGGAACGAGGGAAAAGCTCGGGAAGCGCCGATGGCCCTTCTCCTCGAAGAATCCGAGAAAACTTTCCCTCAGTTGGTTTCCGCTCCTGAACTGCATCTGGATCGCCTCCTGCGGCGCAGTTTGTCTTCCAGCCACTCTGCCCGGAAATTATAGCTCCCCCGTCAGCCCTGCAACAACTCTTTCCGGCATGCAGCCGCCTTTTCGAGGATCGTTTCCCTTTCCAGCGTCAAGTGAACTCCATCCCGGTACAGCCATTTCCCCGCCACTACCGTCCCGGTCACATCTGCCGATGAGCCCGAATAAACGAGGCTGGCAGAAAGGGTTTCGGGCGTTGCCCCGACATACTGGGGTTTGTCCAGGTCGACCAGCACGAGGTCGGCCTGCCAACCTGGCTTCAGGAGCCCGACGTTTTCCAGGCCCAGGGCCCTTGCCCCGTCGAGCGTGGCCATCCGCAGGACCTCCGAGGCGAGGACGATGCTGGGATCCCTTCGGATCCCCTTGTGAAGGAGGGAACAGGTCCGCATTTCGTCCCAGACATCCAGGCGGTTGTTGCTGGCGGCTCCGTCAGTTCCCAGGGCCACCCGAACGTTCTTTTCGAGGAAGGCGGGAACAGGGGCGACCCCGCTACCGAGCTTCAGGTTGCTATTCGGGTTGTGCACGATGGATAAACGACTGTTCGCCAAGTCCCGGAGGCGGTCTTCCGGGAACCAGACCCCGTGTGCCAGGAGGGCGAACGGGACCTCGTGGAGCCCGACCTCTTCCAGCAGGTCGACGGGGTCCTTCCGGAGCTCCTCGCGGATGTAGCGGGCTTCCCATTCCGTTTCCAGCCAGTGGGTGTGCACTCCGACGCCGAACTCCCCGGCGGTCTGCGAAATCTCTCGAAAAGCCGCCGGAGGAACGGTGTAAATGGCGTGGGGTCCCAGCTGGATCGTCACGAGCCCGTTGGGGTCGTGGTAACGCCGGATGAGGTCCACGCCTTCCTGGATCTTCGCCTCGTCCGCTCCCACGAGGCCCCTCGAGAGAGCGCACCTCATCCCGGCCATCAGCGCCGCTTCGGCGACCTGGTCCATGAAAAAGTACATGTCCGCGAAACAGGTGACTCCCGCAGAAACCATCTCGAGCAGGGCGAGGCGGGTTCCCCAGAAGACATGTTCGGGGGTAAGGCGGGCCTCGACCGGCCAAATCCGTTGCTGGAGCCACTCCATGAGGGGAGCTTCCTCTCCCAGTCCCCTGAGGAGTGTCATGGCAGCGTGGGCATGGGCGTTCACGAAGCCGGGGAGCACCGCCGTTTTTCCCTTGCCGTCGATATCTGCGGGCCCTTCCGTGCTCCGCGGGGGCAGGATCGCACCGATGACGCTGCCCGAGACCACGATGTCGCAGGATCGGGCGGATTCCATCGAGCTGTCCAGCAGCAGGACGTCCCTCAGCAGCACCTCGATCACTCCTTCCAGCTTGCCATGTAGGCTCTCTGTTCGTCCGTCAGGGGTTCCAGGCTGATTCCGAGGGATTCGAGCTTCAGCTCGGAGACCGAACGGTCCAGTTCGTCCGGGACCGTGAGCACCTTGGAAGGCAGCGACGGGGTGTTGAGGACGTAAAGGCTCGAAAGCAGCTGGAGCGCGAAGCTCAGGTCCATGATCTCGATCGGGTGCCCGTCCGCGGCCGCCAGGTTGACCAGCCTTCCCTCCGCCAAGAGGTGAAGCCGCTTCCCGCCTCTCAGGGTGTAGGTCTGGACGTTGACCCGGGTGTCGTCCCGGCGAACGGAGAGCTCCTCGAGGGCCGGAAGGTCGATCTCCACGTTGAAGTGCCCGGCGTTTGCGAGGATCGCGCCGTCCTTCATCCGCTCGAGGTGCTCCCTACGGATGACCCGGATGTTTCCGGTGGCAGTGACGAAGAAATCGCCGATCGGGGCGGCCTCCTCCATGGACCGGACGTCGCGGCCGTCCATCAGGGCCTCCAGGGCCCGGTGAGGATCCGCCTCCACCACCGTGACCCGGGCTCCCAAGCCGGCGGCCCGTGTCGCGATTCCCCGGCCGCACCACCCGTAGCCTGCCACCACGAAGAATTTTCCCGCCAGCAGGCCGTTCGTCGTCCGCATCAGCCCGTCCATGACGGACTGTCCCGTGCCGTACCGGTTGTCGAAGAGGAATTTGCTGTAGGCATCGTTGACGGCGACCATCGGAAAGCGGAGGATTCCCTGCCTCTCCATCGCCTTCAGGCGCTTGATCCCGGTCGTCGTTTCCTCGCAGCCCCCGAGGATCCCTTCCGCGATTTCCGGCATCCTTTCGTGGACCAGTGCGACGAGATCGGCCCCGTCGTCGATCAGGATGTTCGGCCGGAGGGAAAGAACGGCCTCCAGGTTTTCGCGGTATTCGGAAGAACTCATGCCCCTTCGGCTGAAGACCGCTACTCCTTCCTCCACCAGGGCGGCGCAGACGTCGTCCTGGGTGGAAAGGGGGTTGCTCCCCGCAGCCGAAACGGATGCCCCGAGTTCCTTCAGCACTTTCAGGAGGCAGGCGGTCTTGGCCTCGAGGTGGAGACAGGTCCCGATCGACATGCCGGAAAACGGTCGGCTGGCCCGGTATTTCTCGTGAATCAGGCGAAGCACGGGCATGGAAGACCAGGCCCAGGCGATTTTCCGGTGTCCTTCGGCGGCGAGTTCAGGATGGGCGATTCGGCTTTCCGGCATGGTCGGTCACTCCTTTTGCGGTGGACTGTTCAATCGAACAGCTGGCGGATTTTGCCTTCAAACAGAGGAGCGATGACCCCCCGCTCGGTGATGATGGCGGTGATGAGCTTCGCGGGGGTCACGTCGAAGGCGGGGTTCCAGGCCTTGACGCCTTCAGGGGCGCACCGTTTCCCCTGGAAGAAGAAAATTTCCGAGGGCGGGCGTTCTTCGATGGGGATTTCCTCTCCCGTGGCGATCGAGGGATCCAGCGTGCTGGTCGGGGCCGCGACATAAAACGGGACCTGGCGGGAGGCAGCCAGGATCGCGAGGGAGCGCGTCCCGATCTTGTTGGCCGTGTCGCCGTTTGCAGCGATCCGGTCCGCACCGACAATGACCGCGTCGACGCCGAAGAACGACATGGCAGGCTCGGCCATGGAGTCGCAGATGACGGTGACGTCGAATCCCTCGGCGGCAAGTTCCCAGGCCGTCAACCGCGCACCCTGGAGAACCGGCCGGGTTTCGTCGGCGATCACGCGGACCGTCTTCCCGGCTTCGCGTGCCGCCCGGACGATGCCGAGCGCGGTACCGTACCCTCCTGTCGCCAGGGCACCCGCGTTGCAATGCGTCAGCACCGTGCAGGATTGGGGCAGGAGGACCTGCCCGTGGAGGCCGATGGCACGATTGACCCGGATGTCCTCCTGGTGGATCGCCACGGCCTCCTGCAGGAGGAAGTCCTCCAGGGAAGCACAGTCCCGGTTCCCGCCCTGGAAACGTTGAAGTGCGCTTTCCATCCGGTTCAATGCCCAGAAAAGGTTTACCGCGGTCGGCCTCGTTTTGGAAAGGCGGTCGATTGCCTCCCGCGCCCCTTCGATCCCGAGGGAGGAAGCCAGGGCGACCCCGTAGGCTGCTGCGATTCCGATCGCGGGGGCACCCCGGACTGCGAGGGTCTCGATGGCGAGCGCCACGTCTTCCGCAGTTCGGCATTCGAGAAAACGGACGGATTCAGGCAAGGCCCTCTGGTCCAGTAGGACCAGCTTCCCCTGCCGCCATTCGACGGGTTGTACGTTCATCTGCATCCTCCCTGATCGTAGCTTTCCGATTCCTCCACCCGGACGCCCAGGCGGCCGTCCGGGAAGACCAGGCGCAGGCGGTCGCCCGTTTCTACGGAACGGGCGGACACGACCGGACGCCCTTCTGGGGTTTCGCAGGAGATGTATCCGCGCGATAGGACGCGAACCGGCGAAAGAGCTTCCAGGGCGGACACCAGAGAGGCGAGGCGATGCGTTTCCAGGTCGATGCGGGACAGGATGGACCTCCCCAGGAATTCGCCTAAATTTTCCAGGCCGGTTTCGGTTTCGGCGAGCCTGCGTTCCGCAACAGAGGCAAGGCGGCCCCGCAGCTTCTCCGCCAACCAGGCGCCCTCCTCGATCCGCCTTGATACCGCCGCGGCGGCATGGCGCCGAAGGGAAGCGAGGTCGGACGAGACGGCGCGCCTGTCGGGGAAGACCTTTTCGGCTGCAGCGGAGGGAGTCGGGGCCGCCGCGTCCGCCGCGAGGTCCGAAAACGTCTGGTCGATCTCGTGTCCCAGGCCCGTGACGACTGGAATCGGACAGGAACGGACCGCCCTGACGACCCGTTCGTCGTCGAACGCGTTGAGATCGTCACGGCTTCCACCGCCCCGAACGAGAAGCGCCACGTCGGCCTTCGGCAGCTTTCCCGCACGGGCAAAGGCTTTCAGGATTTGTGAGACGGCGTCCTCCCCCTGGACGTTGCAGGGAATGACCGTGATCGAGCAGGCGGGAAAGCGGCTGCGGGAGACGCGGAGGACGTCCCGGACGGCAGCTCCCGTCGGGGACGTCAAAACGAGCGCCGACTCCGGGTACCGCGGAAGGGGCCGTTTGTTTCGCGGGTCGAAGAGGCCTTCTTCCTGCAGCCTGCGGCGAAGTTCTTCCCTGGCCCGGGCCTGGGCCCCCTGGCCCGCGGGGAGCAGGCGGCGCGCGTAGAGTTGGTAGGCGCCACGGGCGAGGTAAACCGAAACGGATCCCTCCACCACGACGAGATCCCCGGTTCGAGGCCACTCGGGAAGCGACTCCGCATGGCTCCTGAACATGACGCAGGCAAGACGGGATTCCTTCCCCACGAGGGTGAAGTAGGCATGCCCTGTCTTATGGACCTTGAAGTCCAGGATTTCTCCCGTTACGGCGAGGTTCTCGAGGACGGGATCCGACTGGATGACGAGCTGTACCCTCTGGTTCAGCTCGTCAACGGTCAGGTTGGGGAGAGCCCTCGGCATCCTGGTGTGCGGTCCCGGATTCCAGCGCCCGGACGATCCTTCCGAGCACACCGTTGACGAAACGCCCGGAATCCTCGGTTCCAAAGGATTTGGCCAGCTCGACCGCCTCGGAGATCGCAACCGGCAGCGGGGAACAGCGGGCGATGATCCCTTCGTAGAGGGCCAGCCTGACGGCGGCCCGGTCCACGGCCACCATCCGCTCCGGGCGCCACCCCACGAGATTCCTGAGAATCAGAAGGTCGATTTCCCGCTCGTTTTCCACGACCCCGAAGGCAAGCCTGCGGGCGAAGTCGATGACGACCGCCTCCTCGTTTTCGAGGGGGAAAAGCTCGAACGCTTCCTGGATGTCCTGGTCACGCCGGAGGTCGATCGATGTCAGCAGTTGAAGTGCGATTTCCCTTGAACGGTGGCGCCGCTGCGGCATGAATTCCTTTTCCAAGCTCCGGTCACTCCTCGAAATTGTCCAGGAAGGACGCCAGGCGTTCGCGTCCGGCCGTCGTGAGAAAGAGCCAGGCGATACCGAAGGCCGCGAACCCGAAGAAGAGGACCCAGAAAAGTCCCGAAAGCCCCAGGTTGAAGACCGCTACCAGCGTTCCCACCGCGACTCCCCAGAAGGCGGGGGACCGGAGCAGGGGGTGCCGGTTGTTCCGCTCCGCGGCTTCCGGGCTTTCCGCCACGAGCGAAACCGCAACGTCCAGTCCAAGGGGTGCGAGCGTTTCGGCAATGGGTTTTCGTAGTGCCTCGGAATCGGGCTCACCCGTTTCGGAAGGGATGGCAACGTAGACGTTCAGGAGATCACGGTCGCCGAAAAGCTGGATGGAACGGCAGTTCGCCCCGTCCGGCAGGCACGGTTCGATTGCCGCCTTCAAGGCGGCTTCGTCGATCCAGAGCTTTCCCTGGGGTCCGGATTTCCAGAAAAGGATCATCGGCTGTCACTCCCTCGAAAAGGAAGGGTCGGTTCAGGGCCGACCCCGTGGTCAAACGCGGAACCGGTTCCGCTCAATGGGACTCGCCGGCAGGTTCCCGGTCCTCCTGTCCCTGCTCTCTCGCCCTGGGCTCGCCGAAGTCGATCCCCTGGATCGTCACGTTTACCTCCTTGACGGCGTAGCCCGTGTAGCGCTCGATATGGTCCTTCACGGACTCCTGGACGTCCCACGAAACGTCCGGGAGGCGGAGCCCGTATTTGACGATGATGTAGGTGTCGACCTGGACGACCGGCGGATTACCCTCCGATACCGATATCCGGACACCGGAACTTCCTTTCCTGCCGAGCCGGAGGTTGGCCACGATCCCGGCGCTTGCGGGCCGAACCCCCTCCACGCTGAGCAGCGCCTGCGTGGCAAGTGCCCCGATGACGTCCTCGGAAATTCGGATTTCTCCCTTCGGGGCAGGAACCTCCCGCTCCATTTCGGGGAGAGGATCCTGATCGATTCTCTCCAGGTTCTCCTCCATCGCGGGTCTCCTTTCCGGGGCCGGGCTCAGTCTTCCTTGCGCTCGAATGTTTCGGCGCACTTCGGACACTGCACCGGTTCCCCCTCTTCATACAGTTCCGGCTGGTAGTAGAACCGGTGACCGCACTTGGGGCACACGGCAGACTGGTAGACGGTCTCGAAATCCTCCTCGTCTTCCTCCTCCGGTTCTTCTTCCATCATCTCGCCTTCCAGTTCGTAAACGCTCTTTTCAAGCTCTTCCATGTCGTCTTCGAGGGATTCGCAGAATTCGTTGAGTTCCTGGACCATCTCCGCCTGCTCCCGGAGTTCGTCCCTGTTCGTTTCGACCTCTTCCGCCAGGGCGTCGAGGGCATCGACGATGGCCGCATAGATCCTGGCCTGGGTTTCGTCCTGGGGACGAAGTCCGTCCAGCAGGCCTTTCAAATACGCGATCCTCTCCTTGGATTCCACGACATCCACTCTCCTTTCGGGTTTACTTCTTCGCGCGTTCGATGTACTCCCCCGTGCGCGTGTCCACGATGATGACCTCGTCCTGCTCTATGAACATCGGGACGGTGACGACGGCTCCAGTCTCGAGGGTCGCCGGTTTCCCGGAACCCGTCACGGTGTCGCCCTTGAAGCCCGGGGCCGTGCTGACCACCTTCAGCTCGACGCTGTTGGGCAACTCGATCCCCATGATCCGTCCCTCGAACAATTCAAGGTTCACCTCCAGGTTTTCCTTCAGGTACTTCACGCTGTCCCCGAGAGTGTCTTTCGGGATGTAAACCTGGTCGTAGCTGGTCAAGTCCATGAAAACGTAGTTCTCGCCTTCCCGGTAGAGGTATTGGGCTGCGGTTTCGTCGAAAACGACCCTCTCGAAACGTTCACCGGACTTGAACGATTGCTCGATGATCGCACCGCTTTCCAGGTTCCGCATCTTGGTGCGGATGATCGCTCCGCCCCGTCCCATCTTGTGGTGCTGGCATTCCACGATCTGCCAGATGCCGTTTTCCCACTTGATCTTGATTCCCGGCCGGAAATCACTGGTGTCCACTACTTGAGCCATATGAATCCAATCCTCCCGAATTCTCGAATTCCGTGTGCAGGATTCCTGCCACCAAGCCTATGAAGTTTATCCCATCCAGTGCCGGTCTGACAAGAAAAACGGAAGGGGGCGGGTCCCGAGGGGGACGCCCCCTTCCAGCGGATCAAAGCCTGTTTCCGCGCTACCTGAGGGTGCCGACTTCGATGGCGCTCTCTGGGACGTCGAGCAGCTCGGGCACCAGGACGACGACAACCTGCGTCTTCTCGTTTTTCTTCGTCTTTGACTTGAAGAGCTCGCCGATCAGGGGGATGTCGGAAAGAACAGGGACCCGGTTGATCGTCGTGGACTTGTCGGTCCCGAAGAGGCCTCCCACCACGAAGGGTTCGCCGTTTCGGACCCGGACCGAGGTCTGGACTTCCCGCTTTGCGGTCTGGGGAACTCTTTCCCCCTGGCCCCCGGCGAGGTACTGCGTGATGGTCCCGGTGGAAACCTTGATTTCCAGGTTGATCACGTCATTGCGCCCGATGATTGGGGTGAACTCGAGGATCGGCCCCACTTCCTCGTCCGAGTAGGTCGGATTTCCGGCATCGTCGCGGGCGGAGATGTACTTCACGTTTTCCGTGATCTTGATCGTCGCCTTCTTGCCCTCGGTGGTGATGACCGAAGGGCTGGCCAGGACGTGACCCTTGACGTCCCCCTGGGTCCAAGTGGCAATTTGTGCGTCGATCGCCTTCAGCGTGCTGCGGGCCAGGCCGCTCAGGTCCGTGGCGAAGGGCGTCGGGGAGGTGACCCCCGAGGGGATCTGGTTCGGGTAGTTTGCGTCCGCGTATCCCCCGGAGAAGCTGCCCTTGCTGTAGCTCAGCCACCAGTTGTTGTAAATCGCGTCGAGCATGGCCTCGAATTCCCTGGATGCCGTGTCCTTCAGCTCGATGATGCGGGCGTTGATCATGATCTGCCGCCCGGGGTGGTCGACCCGCTCCAGGATCTTCCGGACCTCTTCCTGCTGCGCGGCCGTTCCCGTCACGTACAGGGTCCTCATGCGCTCGTCCACCACGATCTTGTTCACGCCGGCCAGGTTCTGGAGGATCCCCGGGATCTGTTTCGGATCCGCGTAAGCGATGTGATAGGTCTGGGTCTTTTCCATCCCCGTGGTCTTCGCGAGCGATTCGGGTTTGCCGACGATCATCGTGCGGCCCATCATGGTGTACGACAGCTCGTGCATCCGCATGAGGTAAGAGAAGGCTTCCCGAAGCGGAACGTCCTTGAGGCTCAAGGTCACGTTCGTGTCGGGTACCGAGGAATCAACGACGAGGTTGAGGTTCATCATGTTGCCCAGCATGCGGAAGATGTCCTTGATGTTGACGTCACGCAGTTCCAGGGTCACTTTCGTGTCCTTTGCCAGCGGGTCCGCCTGCACCGGTTTCAAGGCCGGCTTCGGCAGCGGCGCGGGGGCCTGGGCTTCCGCTTCCGCCTCGAACGTCAGCAGGTACCGGCTTGCGGGGGCGACACCTTCGGAAGCCTTCAGCTTCATCGGCTTGTTCGTGAGGAAGGAAACGAAGACGTCCCCGCTGACGGCCCTGATCTCCACGGACTTCATCAAGGGATAGATGACCCCGATCGTCTGGTTCGGGGACAGGGCCGAGGTTCCAGCGAAGCGGAAGTCGATGTGGTTCGCGGCGGATTTGACCAGCTCCGGCAGCGGGAGGTTGCGGCCGGTGACCTCGGCCTGGATTCGGGTCGAGCCGGACTGCCGCACCGAAACCGATTCGATCAGCGGGGCCTTCTCGGCTTCCGGGAGGGCTTCGGCGGGATCGGCAGCGCACGCCGTTCCGGCCAGTGCCAGCGCCAGGAACACGCTCAAGATGGCAAGGCCTGTCCATTTTCTGCAGAGTTCCGTCATCAGAATCCCCCCAGTAGTGAAGTAGCCAAGGTTTCCTGTCGCTTGCCGTTCCACAGGAAGACCAGTTTTTGTGGATTGATCGAAACGATCTTTCCCCTCTTGCCCGAGAAGGTGTAACCGGGCTTGACGATCAGGTTCTGCCCGATCCCGTCGATGTCGACGACGGCAACGGCCGCGTTGCCGAGGACCATGACTGCCTTCACGGCGATGTTCGGAGGCGGAACTTCGATCGGCAACGGCACGCCGGGTTTCGGAGTCCCCGCCACGGAGACCGCAAGCGAGGGCGGTTCCGCGAAGGGGCTTCGCCCCGCGGCCTGGGCCAGTGAAGCGAGCTGGGTGCTGCCGGAACGGATCAGGGCCTGGTTGCGGTAGGACTGGACAAGGGCGTCCAGCTTCGCGATCTCCTCCGATTGGGCCGGGACGCTGTCCGAAAAGGCCAGCGGGTTCGATTGACCCAGCAAGGCCAACTGCCTGAAGAGGAAAAGGGACCACAGGAGGCCGACGACGATGAGGATTCCGATCAGAAGACGGAAAACGCGGAACACCCCTTCCCCGTACACGAGTTCTTCCCAGAGTTCGCGAGCGCTTTCCGCCCATCCCTGGCTGTCGTCCATCGCTATTTCCCCCCTTCCTGGTCCGCCTTGATTTTCGAAACGATGACGGCCTTCGCGGAAACTCCGGCCGGGGCGTCAGGCTTCGATTCCGTACGGATGGACAGTGTCGAGAGACGCATCGGCTGCATTCCGTTCCTCCAATCCGCCATCGTCCGCAGCACGGAGAAGTAGTTTCCCCTGAAAGAGATTTCCGTCGTGGCGGTCAGGGTCGCGGGGTCGAGACCCACCGGCCGGATGGAATCCACGACGAGCCCGTTCTTGGCCAGCTCCCCTTCGATGTTGGCAAACAGGGAAACGAGGTCCCCCGGTTCCCCCATCGGGTAGCGCTCCAGCTCGACGAGCGCCCGCTTGTACTGTTCCACGAGGCGGGTCTTGCCCAAAACCTGCTTCCGTAGGGTCATTTCCTGGATGCGAAGTTCCTTTTCGATTTCCGCGCGCTGCACGGCGACGACCCGGAAAAGGGCGTTTTCTCCCAGGAACAGGGCGAAAAGCAGCAGAAGGAGAGCGGACAGGATGACGAACTTACGGCTGATTGACAGGTTCACGCGAATCCCCCCCCTTGAAAAGTTTCTGGCCGTACGCATCCATGTCGAGGAGGGAACAGGTCAGCTCGAAACGAATCAGGTTGCCCTGCTTTGAAGTGACAGGAAATGAAACCGAAGTGACCAGCGGCGCTTCCCCGAGCTTTCTCGCGAAAGCCACCACCTCGCCCTCCGAAGCGGCGATGCCGATGAGTTTCGCAGTTCCCGCGTTCACCTCGACCGAATCCATCCGGCTTGCCGCGGGGAGTGCCCCCTGGACCGCGTTGAGGAACTCGAGTGCGGGCAGTTCGGCCTTCACGAGAGCCAGGTTCTCGGTGAAGCGGGCCGATTCGTTCTGCAGCCGCTTCAGTTCGCCCGTCAGGCGAACGTCCTGCGCGGTCAGCTCTTCGATGTTCAGCTTCAGGGAGGCCTTTTCTTCCCTGAGACGGAAGGCCAGGACCGAGCCGTACAGGATGCAGACGGCAGAGACAACGCAAAAGGCGACCAGCAGGATGGCCGCGACCAGGCGCGTCACGTGGACGGCCTTCCGGGTTTCCCGTCTAAGGGCTGCGGGGCGGAGGTCCAGTTTGATCGTCATAGGACATCCCTCAGTGCAAGGCCGATCGCGGCGTCATAGCCCGCAGGAGATTCCGTACCCGCGGGGATGCCCCACGTATCCCAGGGGTTAAGGACGGAAACAGGCAGGCCCGATGCCTGTTCGAGCTGTTCGGGCAACCCTTCCGTTCGGCCGAATTCCCCTGAGAGGAAGATCCGGTCGATATTGAGGTTCCTGTACTGGCTGCGGGTGTAGGCGATCGTGGACACCGCCTCCCGGACGATGGCGCTGAACGCGTCCGCGGAAGGCGTCTTCCCGGCACCTCCCACGAGGAAGGTCCGGTAGAGGAAACCGTCTCCCCGGTATCCCATGATGACCTGGGTGCTTTCCCTGCCGATGGAAACCAGCAGGTGCCCGGACTCGGAAGGAGGAAGAGGGCCGACGGCCGAGCGGTAGATGGCCAGGTTCGTCGGTTCGACGGGCCCGGCGGTCAGGCCCGCCCGCTTTGCCGTCTCCACGATCCGGTCGATCGTCCGCGTCCGGGTTGCGGCTACGATGAACCTGGACTTGTCGCTCCCTTCCTCCGTAGACGGGAGAATGACCGGGGCCAGGTCGAACGTGGCCTCGAGGCTGGAGAAGGGGAAGTACTTGTCGAACTCCCACTTGAAGGCTTCCCTGGCATCCTGGGTCGGCATGCTGGGAAGCTCCACGACGCGGATCAGGACGTCCCGCGGGGGAATCCCGATCACGGCCTGGCGGGGCCAATGCCCGCCGATCTGCGATTTCAGGCTGTTCAAGGACTGTTCGAGGGCAGCGTAATCCGAAACCATGTCCTGCTGGATCACGCCCGTTTCGGTTGAAATTTCTCCCTTGCGAACCAGTTTGAGATTTCCGATCCCCCCTTCCAGCTCGACGTACCGGATGACTCCGCTTTCGAAGGACAAACCTGCCATCGGTGCGGATGATCTGAAGAAGGCTGAAGCCATACCATCACCACCCCAGGGGTCAAAGGTTGTTTTTCACGGGGCAGAAAAATGAAAAAAAGCACAAAACTCTAACCGAGATCAAATATATTATTGTCGCGTGGTCCGGAAAATGCAAGTCCTTAAAGCGGTGAAATATCCGAGTGGGGTTCAGAAAAAGGGAAGTGCGGTCCAGGACAGTCGTTCGACCTGTTTCGAACCGGGGTCCGCGGAAACGATCGTTTCGTACACCTGGCGAAACCGGGGCCCCGAAGCCTCCGCACGGATCAGGTAGAACCCCGTTTTCCTGCATTCGGGGAAATACCCCTGTTCGTCGGCGGGGTGGACGCGCAGGGAAAGGAGGGTAAGACCGCCCCCGCTTCCGCCCCGAAACCGAAGGCCGGCGAAGAGGGGTTTCTTCGACGGGTCGGATACTGCCCCGACGGAGACCGAAAGACGCTTTTCCAGGGAGGCCTCTCCGGGGTCGAGGACCACCGTGACCCCTTCGGGTTCAAAGCGGATGCGAAGCTCGTGAGGGCCTGCGAGGTAGGCCGCGTACCTCTCCTGGTCGAAAGGGTTCGAACTGCGGCAGGAAGGGAACGGCATGCAGGCCAGGATCCGGTCTGACCCGTCGGGTTCGACCGCGTTTTGCTTGAGGAGGAGGCGGTCCCGGTTTTCCGGCCGGGAATCGTCCTCCACCGAGAACGCGGCGGAAAAGCCGGACCGGAAGGCGTTCTCCGGGTCGTGCCCCGCGGGAGCGAGGCGAAAACCGATTTCGAATCCCGCGGGAAGGTTCCCTGGCGAACCGGTAAGGCGGAAACGGACGATCACCTCACCGTTGGACCCCGCGAGCGAGTTTCCCTGGACATCCTCCCCGAAGACGAGGAAAGCCTGCCCGTTTCCCGAAAGGAGGCACGCTCCGTTTTCGGCTTGAAGGGAAGCCCCGTCGGAAAGAGAAACGTCCCCGATCGCGGAAAGGCGGTCGAGTGCGGGGCCGTCCGAAAACTCGGTTCCGCCGTGAAGGGAGTAGAAATCGAAGTACGACGGCGGAAGGGAAGGGTCTCCCATGAGCGGGTCTGCGGTCCTGTAGTCCAGGTCGTAGATTTCAAGCGTACAGGACAAGGGCCCCTGTGCGGACTCTTCCCGGTAAAGGAGGAGATTCCCCCTTCCCCCGAGGACCCCGTCCCCGGGAAGCCCGTCTTCGAACGGTTTGCCGTTCAGCCAGCGAGGGAGTACCCCGTCCTTTTCCATCTGGCCTAGAATCCAGGCTTCCCCGCGGTTGACCACGGAAACCCCCTCGCAGGAACAGGTCAACTGCTCCTGGTGGAGTTCCGAGAGACCTGCCGTCGATTGGGCCTCTTCCAGGGCCAGCCCGGCCAGGAGGGCCCCGAGGAAGAGAACCACGAGAAGGAGAGGCAGGATCATCCCCCTGCCCTTCGGTTTGCCCTTCACGGTTCGGTCCCGTTTCGGATCCGCCAGGTCCTGCTTGTGACGCTCAGCACGTAGGCGCGGTCCTCGTCCTCGATTGGCTCGGGCCATCCCGGAAGGCTGGCCGGGGAAACCGCGTCCGGGTGGCGCCTTCCCCCGCGGGAAAGGACCGTTAGGGTCAACGTCCGGTTGACGGCATCGAAAGACGGAAGGAAACCGGCGATCCCCAGGACCCGTTCCTGGAGGCCGGAACCGGACGTCACGTCTTCCGTGCAGAAGGCCGGTTCCTGCCCGGGGACGACAACCACCCTGGCCCGGATGCCGCGCAGGTAGTGAAGGCGGGCGTTGTGAAAGATACACGAAGAAATCGAAGAACGGACCGAAAGGGTCCGGTTCGAGAGCCCCTTCACCAGGAAAGGGACACCGGAAGGGGGGAAGAGGACCCAGGACTTCGTCACAGTCGACCCGAATCCCCTGAAGGCCTGAACCTGGCCGTCCGTGACCGGAACTGAAAGCTTCACGGCCCGGTCCTGGGACGAGGACGTTTCCGCCGCTAGGCCTTCGTTAACGATCGTCGTGGGAACGGCATAAAGCAAACGAAGTTCTCCTCCCGCCACGGAAACGGGTCCCTCCCATCCGTTCACAGCGGCCAGGGCAGCCTTGCCGACCGAAAGGGAAGCGATGAACTCCTCCGCTTTCGTGGGCAGTCCGAGAGACGCGTTTTCGACCGGAAGGCGGAGGATCTGCAGGACACTCTGCCCCCGCCTGCGGGCCTCGGCAAGGGCAAGGACTCTTTCGTAGGACTGGATACAGCCGGAAAGGACCCCGATCGCCGCTCCCGCGATGACGGTGCAGAGAAGGAGAGAACAGAGCAGTTCAACGAGCGTAAACGCGTCGTACCTCTTCCCCTTGGTGAGCAATCACGGTCATCGTCCCTTGTTGTAGGTGTTCGTTCCCTTGATTAAGAAGGGTACCACTCTACCCCGAGGTAAGATTAAATGAAGAACAAGATAAAAACTTCAAAATCCCGTTCCTCCGGCAATCCGGGATACCATCAGGACTTTACCCGGAACGCGTCTCGATTGCAGGAATGGGGAAGCGGCATTGAAGCCGCCTGTTTTTTTGACATGGTTCAGGAAATTAGGGCGTAAGTTGTGCCAATTGCAGAGGGGCATAGCACAATCCTAATACGGGTGCCAGATAGGGAGCCGCTCACATAATAAAAAGACAGGGCCTCCAAAATCCGTTGGAGGCCCTGTCTTTAAAAAGTTCACTAGTAAATCTAATTACTCGTCAAAGGCATGTAAACGTTTCCGCCTCCATCATAATCAGGTGAAGTTGCGGTTGTAGTTTTGTAAAGAGGCACCCCAGTATCTTTTAATTGTATCAATTTTTCCGCCACACCGGTAGTAATCGTCGTATCCCCGCTAGCGTCGTTATAGTAAACCCAAATGTCATTGTCTTTGCTAACGATAGTAATCTTATCTGTTGCAGTCCCCTTATCCATATATTTCTTATAAAGATCTTGAGAGTTAACGACCCAATTCCATCCACCGTTGTTATCTGCATACACCATCAGGGCAGCTGCCTTCGCACTCCGCATGTTGCTCACGATCTTCGTGGCGTTGGCCTTGTCCGTTCCGGCTCCGGCGACCAGCAGCAGGGCTCCGGCGAGGATACCGATGATGATCAGGACGATGAGGAGTTCGACGAGGGTGAAGCCCTTTGCCTTGCGGTTCTTCAGAAGAAACTTCTTCATTGTTCGTTTCGCCTCCTTTATTTATTGAAAATCTTCGCGACAACTTCACACCGCTTCTTTGTTTTTTCCACCTCCCGGCATAATAACCCGCAGGATAAAGACGCGATACCCGACGGCCGTTTCGTGCCGCTAAAGCAATGAACGAAGTTATCCTATCACTCCGGTTCCAGTTTGTCGAGTCCCTTTGAAATCACTACGAAAGAGATTTCTAGATTAAGGCCTGGATCGCGCCGACGATCGGAAGGTAGATGGCCGAGGCGATCATGGCCACGACAAGGCCCACGGCGATGATCAGGGCGGGTTCGAGGATCGAGGTCAGACGCTTGATCTTCTCGTCCAGTTCGCTTTCGAACCAGTCCGCCACCTTGTTCAGCATGGCGTCGACCTTTCCCGTTTCCTCTCCCACGACGATCATCTGGGCCACCATCAGGGGGAAGATCGGCATCGTCTTGGCGGTCTCCCCTAGCCCCCTGCCCTTTCGTGCTGCGTCCCGAAGGCCCATGAAGGCCTTTTCCACCGGGATGTTGTTTGCGACCCCAGCGGCCATTTCGAGGGCGTTCAGAACGGGGATCCCTGCCTCCAGGAGGGAGGAAAGCGTCCTCAGGGCTCGGGCCATGATGCTCTTGTAGAAGATGTCTCCTACGAGGGGAAGCTTGAGCTTCATCGCGTCCATCATGGGCTTCGTTTTCCTGTAACGGTTCATGAGGAGGACAAGGAGGACGAGGACGAGAACGCCCCCGGTGAAGATGTACCATTTCTCGTTGAGCCAGATTGCGAACCGGAAGGTCAGCGTGGTGATCTTCGGGAGTTCGACGTTGAGGCTTTTGAAAGCCATGGCGAACTTGGGCACGATGACGGTGATGAGGATCCACAGGACGAGCAGGGCGAACAGGCTGACCACCGCCGGGTAGGTGACGGCCGAGATGATCTTTTTTCTCAGTTCGTCCTGGCGTTCGAGGAAAGTCGCCACGCGCTCGAGGCTTCGGTCCAGCATGCCCCCGTCCTCCCCGGCTTCGATGATCGAGCAGATCAGGGAGGAAAATTCTTTCCTGGACCGAAGGGCGGAACTCAGGGAGTTCCCGCTGTCGACAAGCCGCTTGACCTCTCTCATGGAATGGGCCAGCCGCACGTTCTTCGTCTGGTCGCTCACGACCGAAAGGGCGTTGCCCAGGACCACCCCGGCCCCCAGGAGGGTCGCCAGCTGCCGGAAGAGGACGGCCTTGTCCTTCAGGCTGACTCCGAGGTGCATCCGGAAGCGGTCAAGGATCGGGACGCTCGTGCCCTTCCGGTTCTCGAGGACACTGATGGGGACCAGGTTTTGCTCTCTCAGCCACTGCACAACCTGGTACTGGGACTGGCCGGCGTGAGTTCCCTTGACGATCTTTCCTTCTGCGTTCCGGGCCTTGTAGCGGAAATCCATGCCGATTCCCTCCCCCCTCTAACGGATTTGTCGCGAGGCCGGGGACATGTCCATGAGGATCCGTTCCAGCTCTTTCGGGTCGAGGGCGAACTGCATCGCCTGCTCCGTGCTCAGGAAACCGTCCCAGACGAGCCGGGCGAGGTCCTGGTCCATCGTGTGCATGTTCTGTCCCCCGCTGGTCTGCATGATGCTGCGGATCTGGGCGGTTTTCCCTTCCCGAATGCAGTTCCGGACAGCGGGGGTCGCGAAAAGGACCTCCGTGGCCACGATCCTTCCGCCGCCCATCAGGGGGATCAGCTGCTGGTAGCAGACGCCGATCAGGACGTGGCTGATCTGCATCCTCACCTGCTGCTGCTGGTGGGGCGGGAAGACGTCGATGATGCGGTCGATGCTCTGCACCGCGTCGGGAGTGTGGAGGGTCGTCAGGACGAGGTGGCCTGTTTCCGCGGCGGTGATGGCGGATGAGATGGTCTCCAGGTCCCGCATCTCTCCGATCATGATCACGTCGGGGTCCTGCCTGAGGACGCGCTTGAGGGAATTGGCAAAGGAGCGCGTGTCGAGGCCCACCTCGCGCTGCTGGATGATTGCCTTTTCCGATTTGAACAGGTACTCGATCGGGTCCTCGATCGTGATGACGTGACACCGCCGCGTGGTGTTGATCTGCTGGATGATGGCGGCGAGCGTCGTGCTCTTGCCGGACCCCGTCGGGCCCGTCACGAGGAAGACTCCCCTTAGCTTGTTCGCGATCTCGTCGAGGCACTTCGGGAGCATCAGCTGCGAAGTGCTTCTCACCTGCGTGGGGATCATCCGGAAGGCCGCCGCGAGGCTGCCCCTCTCGAAGAAGCAGTTTCCCCGGAACCGGGCGCTATCCCCTCCGGGGATCTTGAAGGTGAAGCTGAAGTCCAGTTCCCATTCTTCCTCGAATTGCGCCAGCTTCTGCCTCGTCAGGACCTCCGTGACCATGCGACGAATATCCTCGTTGGTGAGGGTCGCAGGCCCGCCGATGTAATGCAGGTCGCCGTCGATTCTCAGGGCGGGAGGCAGGTTGACGCTCAGGTGCAGGTCGCTGGCGTTTCTGCGGATCACCTCGTTCAGCAGGGTGTGAATGCTCTGTTCAAAGGCCACTGGTCATCACCCCTTTTCTTCCTATCCCGTGATGCAAGGATCGGATCAGTTGATCGTCGTTTCCTGGAGCACTTCCTCCATGCTGGAGATCCCTTCCAGGACTTTCAGGAGGCCGGCATCCCGCAAGGTCTTCATCCCGTTTCTGGTGGCCGCCGCCTCGATGTCCCGGGCCTGGGCCTGGTCGGAAATCAGTTTCCGGATCTCGTCGTTGACCGTCATGATCTGGAACACCGCGGTCCGTCCCTTGTACCCGCTCCAGCGGCACTGCTCGCAGCCCACGGCACGGTAGATCCGGGAGCCTTCGGGGATCCCGTATTCCCTGCAGAGGTTCGGGCCGGGCTCGAAAGCCTCCTTGCAGGCAGGGCAAAGCTTTCGAACCAGCCGCTGGGCGATGACGCCGATGACCGAGGAGGAGATCAGGAAGGGGGCCACGCCCATGTCGTTCAGCCGGATCACGGCGCTCGGGGCGTCGTTGGTGTGAAGCGTCGACAGGACCAGGTGCCCCGTCAGGGCTGCCCGGACGGCCAGCTGGGCGGTTTCCGTGTCCCGGATCTCTCCCACCATGATCTTGTCGGGGTCCTGGCGCAGGATCGACCGAAGGGCGTCCGCGAAGGTGAGCCCCGCCTTTTCGTTGATCTGCACCTGGTTGATTCCCGGGATCATGTACTCGACCGGGTCCTCGACAGTGATGAGGTTGGATTCCGGGTCGTTGATCTTTTCCAGGACCGAGTAGAGGGTCGTCGACTTCCCGCTTCCGGTGGGGCCTGTCACCAGCATCATGCCGTAGGGCTTGCTGATGATGCTGTCCAGGAGCAACCGGTCCTCCTCTAGGAGGCCGATCCGTTCCAGGCCGACCGCGCTGGAGGCCTGGTCCAGGACGCGCATGACCATCTTTTCGCCGTAGACCGTCGGCAGGGAGGAGACCCGCAGGTCGACCTTCCTTTCCTGGAACTTCAGGAGGATTCGGCCGTCCTGTGGACGGCGCTTCTCCGAGATGTCCATGTTGGCCATGATCTTGAGGCGCGAGATGACCGCCGGGTGGAGGTTCCTCGGGAAGTCGAGGGCATCGAAGAGGTTGCCGTCGACGCGGTAGCGGACTCGCGAGGACTTTTCGAAAGGTTCGATGTGCAGGTCCGAGGCCGCCTCCCGCACGGCCTGGTCGAGAAGGCCGTTGACGAGCTTGACCACCGGGGCGTCGTCGATGGAGGCCTCCGCTGCGGCGTCCAGGTCCTTTCTCATTTCCTCGGCCGCGCTCATGTCGACGATTTCCACGATCGCGTCGTCGACGTTGCCCCTCACGCTGTAAAAGCTGTCCATGTCACGCCGGATTTCCGAGGGGATCGCCACCCCGACTTCGACCTCCATGCCGGTGAGCATCCGGATCTCGTCGATGGCGAGGATGTTCAGGGGATCCGCCATGGCGATGAACAATCGGTTGTTGTCGAGGACAGCCAGGGGAAGGAGTTCCAGTCGGCGTGCCACGCTTTCGGGCACCATGCGGAGGGCCTCGATCATCGGGCGATATCGGGCGAGAGTCACCAACGGAAGCTTCAGCTGGTTGCTGAGGGCTTCGGCAAGCTGGCGCTCGGTGAGGAACCCGTTCTTGATGAGAATTTCACCGAGACGAAGGTTCGTGAGCTGCTGTTCCATCAGGGCCGACTGAAGCTGCTTTTCGGTGATGGCTCCTGCGTTCACCAGGAGATCTCCAAGACGGAGCGGGCTCGGGCTGTCGACCAAGAGTCGTTCCTCCCCTCTCTTGCTGCGTTGAATGACTAAACGGTTTTTTCAATTTTAAATGAATGGAGGAAAAAATGCTACAGGCGGGGTCATTTAAAACGAAGGAAGGGGAGTCTCGTAGGAGACTCCCCTTCGTAATTGAAGAAGGTTTCCGGCGGCGATCTACTCTCCCACGGTTAGGACCGCAGTACCATC
>JALHIN010000080.1:0-1035 GCA_022839995.1 Synergistota bacterium | reverse complement strand
GTATATGTGACAGCCACACTTGAGAAAGATAGCCAGCAAAAGTGGAAAGACACATGGTATTGGTTAAATGAAGCAAAGCTTCTAGAAGAAGATGATCCTTTACTTAGATTCACAGATTACAAAGAGCATATAGGTAATACCTTAAGTTCAAGATACAACAGCGCAGCCTATTACTTTGAAGATAATGAACCACGACTTTCTAAGCTCTAAATATTCGTGGGCTGATTCGTTCGGAGTTACCTTGTACAGTGTGATACAATACTTTCAGGAGAATAAGAAAGGATAGAAAAATGACTAAAACTAGGATGGAAACAATAAGGCCTTCAACTGCTGTCAACAGTGAAGGCCGGTTAGTAGAAATATGTATGGTTCATCGGTATTCTGATAATACCACAGAGTATTATCTAGATGGAAGCCTTTTAGTGTAACGCTTCATTACTTCATCCGAATCACACAGACTTCTACTAGCCACCATCCATCAAAAGGTGGTGAGCTTCATGAAAGATCTTAAGCAGAACACATCTTAATTCACCATCACAGATCTATAAGAGATCTGAGCTTTGTTATCTCTAATACTGATGTTTATGATGTGATCTACACACTTCAGACTAAGAAAGGTCTGACCTTCAGGAAGACAGGGAACAGGTACAACTTCACACCTGATGAACTGGATATGGTAACAACTGCACTGAAGGACCGTGGATATAGAAGGATGATGTGACGTGGCTAATTCTAACCTTGTGAAGCTAACTGGATTGTGGAAACGAAAGAGCAAGAAGGATGGCAGCCAGTACCTTACAGGTAAACTGACACCAACAGCCACAATGATTGTGCTGCCAAACTCAAAGAAGAAGACCGACAAAGAACCTGACTACATCGCTTTTGTGTCTGCATATCAGGCAAAAGCAAAACAGCAGACAGAAGAAGCTGATGAGTTATGACTGAGAAAAAAGAAGTGGCCACTTCCAGCGTGGCCACCACTTTCTTAAATCAGCTTCAGTCCATAACTTCTGACTATATTATACTATGTGAAGG
>JALHIN010000023.1:0-31453 GCA_022839995.1 Synergistota bacterium | reverse complement strand
ATCTTGCTGGAATAACCTTGACTGGATTTCTTGGATGATATCCGACCAGCGGTAATGAAGGGGGATTTCAAATACGGGGATTTTTAATTCATTTGCCTCTCTGAGCATTGCTTCCGGGAACTTTGTATGGAAGCGATCCAACTTAAGTCCCAGGGCCGAGATTCCGTGTGTCGCAACTTTGTGGAAAAAAATCGATAATTCGGAAGCTGAATCTTTGAAAATATATCCCGTGCCGAACAGGAATTCCCCTCCCTTAATCCAGTTTGCCATGTCAGGTGCATCGATAACAGAAATCGAGGAAATTTCCTTTGTTAGCCCCTCGTTTCCTGCGACAAGCCGAAAATCAGGAAAAATGTTCTGAAGAAGAAGGTCTGCGACGATCATCCCGAACTCCTCGTTAAACAGATGGGGCTCTTGTTTCTGCGTAATCGCCCAAAGCCTTTCGTCAATATCCAATTACCTATGAAGGTTTCACAAAAACTGATCTGCTTAAAGCAAAACCAGTATACCTCGCCGGTCTCCGCGCACCATTTGAATTCAGTTAAGTGAAGTGGCTCAGGAGTTGTCGGTCCCGTACATGAAACGAGCCAGTATCCTATCAGGGATTCACATACCCTTTCAGCTTTCTTTCTCTTACTTTAAGCAGGAAAGAAGGTTTCGAAGCGAGGAGGGGCAGGTTTTGAGGATTAACGTTTGTTTGAAGGGGCACCTCAGCTGTTACTTGGCAGAAATGCAGAAGGAACTTGTTCTGGAGGTGGAAGTGCCCATTACACTCAAGGAAGTCATCGAGCGGCTGGGAATTCCTCTTTCGGAAGTCGAAGGAGCGTTCTCCGGGGGAAAGTGGATTCGCCTTTCTGAAACGATCGAAGAAGGAGGGCGGATTGACGTTTTACCGATTATCGGGGGGGGATAGGAGAGAGATGCTGTCGAACATGCACACGCATAGCGAAATCCTGGACTTCCAAGATTTGAAGGGGGGATATTGATGGATTTTCTCCAGGTAGCGATTTTGCCGATTGCTCTGGTCTTGTTCGGAATACTGGCATTCCAAAAGTGGAGTGCCCTTATCCTTGGCCCGTTGCTGGCCTTGCTCGTTGCTGCCGTAGCCGGTCTTCCTCTTCTCGATACGATGCTCGGCCCCTACATGGAAACTGCCGCTGCCTACATCAAGAGTTTCTTCCTTGTTTTCTTCGTCGGGTCCGTATTCGGGTCCGTCATGGAAGAGACTGGGGCCGCGAAGTCACTTGCCCAGTGGATGACATCCCTTACGAAGGGGAAGTACGTAGCTCCGCTCATTATGACGGTAACAGGTATCCTGACGTATGGCGGGATCAGCGGGTTCGTCATATTCTTCGCCATGTACCCGGTCGCGCTTCACATGTTCAAGGAAGCCAACCTTTCCCGCCGGCTCATCCCCGCCACGATTTCCGCTGGATGTTGGACCTGGTCAATGAGTGGGCCCGGGACTCCCGCTATCCAGAACGTCATTCCGATGAGGTTTCTCGGCACGGGCCCCATGGCGGACCCGATCGGCGGAGCGATGACGACGATCCTTCAGTTTGTCCTGATTTTTGCCTACCTTGAATGGCAGGGCAGGCAATATGCGAGGAAAGGGTTCACGTTTGTAGAGGACGAGCATGTTCGCAAATTCACCACTTCGCTGGATCTGACTCAGAAGCTTCCCAACCCGGTGATTTCGATCATTCCCTGCATTTTGATCCTGGTGCTGTTCAACATCTTCCATGTAAAAGTTGAAGCTGCGGTTCTGTTCGGTATTTTGGCTGGTTTCCTCCTTTTGTTGAAATACGGTGGGGGTTACCAGCAATGGGTGTCCATTTTCAACAATGGTGCGATGAACTCTGCACCGGCAATTCTCAATACGGCGATCGTGGTGGGGTTCGCAGGAGTGGTCCGACAGACCCCTGGGTTCACGATCCTGATTGACGGTCTCAAGGGATTGCACATGCCCCCGTTGCTATTCGTTGCCGTTGTCGTTGCGGTTGCCGCTGGAGCGGCAGGGTCGGCTTCTGGGGGGTTAAGCGTTGCTTTTGCTGCCTTGAAGGATACCTTTATCGGTATGGGGATCCCGCTCCCGTGGGTCCACCGCATTTCTGTCATTGCAGCGGGCACCCTTGATACTTTGCCTCACCAGGGAGCACAGATCACCTTGTTGGCAATTTGCCACCAGACCCATAGGGAAGCATACTGGCCAATTGCCGTGACCCAGATCTTTATCCCTATGGTTGCAGTTGCAGCCCTGATTTTCTATCACGCACTCGGATTGCCCTAAGCAGATATTGAGTCAAGAGAGAGTCCAATAATAAAACTCATAAAGGGAGGGGCCATTCAAATGATGCGTTCATCAGAGTTCCGTATGCCTCAGGTATTGCTTCAAGGGCCGGGATGCCTTGCGAACATCGGTAAAGAAGTGAAGAGGCTTGGAAAAAAGAAAGCCCTGCTTGTAACGGACAAAATAATGGTCAAGGCGGGGTACGCTGCCCAGGTAGAAAAGATCCTGGCTGACGTTCAGGTCGAAAGTGTTTTCTTCGACGGGGTTGGCACCGAGCCCACGGATCTTATTGTGGAAGAAGGGTTGAAATTCTACAAGGAAAATGGGTGCGATTTTCTTATCGGGCTGGGTGGGGGTAGCCCGATCGACACCGCTAAGGCTGTGGGGATTCTCGCCACAAATGGTGGCCAGATCACCGACTACATGGGGGCCGACAAGGTAGCCGTTCCGACTCCTCCGGTGGTGGCGATAGCAACAACATCCGGGACCGGCTCTGAGGTAACGAAGTTCACCATTATCGCGGACACGAAGAACAACGTGAAAATGTTGATTGGTTCTCCGTTTGTCATTCCTATGATTGCGGTGGCGGATCCCGTTCTCACTCTGTCCGTTCCGCCACAGGTAACGGCAGCAACGGGCCTGGATGCCTTCTGTCACGCGGTAGAAGCACTTGTTTCAAAAAAGGAACAGCCGATGACGGACCTTCTTGCCCTCAATGCGATCAAGCTGATCGGGACCTATTTGCGGAAAGCTTGGTGCAATGGGGACGATCTCGATGCAAGGGCACAGATGATGCTGGCATCGACCCAGGCCGGGCTTGCTTTCAACAATGCATCGGTCACCCTTATCCATGGTATGTCAAGACCCATCGGTGCCGTGTTTCATATCCCTCACGGGATTTCGAATGCCGTTCTGCTCCCAGTATGGGCAGAGTTCACCTACATCGCGAAGCCTGAAAAGTTCGCTCTGATTGCGGAGGCAATGGGAGAGAAGATCGATGGGTTTTCTTGCCTTGATGCGGCCAAGAAAGGCGTTGAGGCCATCGTTCGCCTCTGCAAGGATGTCGAAGTTCCTCCAGTCAGAGCCCTTGTCCCTGACAGGGAGGCATTTGAAAAACCCTTGGAAAAGATGGCGCACGATGCCGTGGTCAGCGGCAGCCCCGGAAATAACCCGAGGTTCGTGACGGAAGCGCAAATCGTGGAACTTTACAAGAAGGCTTACTAGGAAGAAAAGTCGGGGGAATATGGAGGGGGCTTCTAAGAGCCCCCCTCCCGCAACAGAAGGGGGGAAGGCGAATGAAGTGTATTTCTGAGAAAATTATCGATATTGATCTGACAAAAGGGATCATACAGGAAAAAAAACTGCCGGAAGAGTACTGGAAACTGCACTTGGGTGGCTCCGGCATTGCTGCTAGGCTGCTTTATGATGAAGAAGCCTATGCCGTGGAGCCCCTTGGCCCAGAAAATATCCTGGTTTTCATGAACGGGCTGTTCACGGGCACCCCGGTTCCTTGTGGATGCAAGATGTCAGTTTGTGCAAAATCTCCTCTCACCGGGATCTGGGGAGAGGCAACGGTCGGGGGATATTTCGGAGCGGAATTGAGAAAAACGGGTTACGAAGGAATCGTCATCCGCGGAAAGGCTAGGCGGCCTTCCTACATCTTGGTCGAAAACGAAAAGGTAACGATCCTGGAAGCCGAAGACCTCTGGGGGCTTGACACCTACAGGACGGCGGAGATCCTGAAGGGGAGGCACGGGGAAAAGCACGAAGTAGCCGCGATTGGCCCATCCGGGGAAAAGCTCGTGTTAATTGCAGGGATCATGTTCGGTGGCAAGGAAACCCGGGCTGCAGGCAGGACGGGGCTTGGAGCCGTGATGGGTTCAAAGAACCTGAAAGCCTTGGTCATCCGCGGCACGAACGCCGTTGATCTTTTTGACCGACCCGGCTTGGTCAAGTCAATCCAGGAGACCGTTCCAGTCATTAAGGCAAATACAAAGGGATTGACCGACTTCGGCACCGCAGGTGGAGTGAT
The DNA here is from genome assembly GCA_022839995.1 of Synergistota bacterium. Lineage (GTDB taxonomy): Bacteria > Synergistota > Synergistia > Synergistales > 79-D21 > 79-D21. Next base: position 27,131 of record JALHIN010000023.1, on the reverse strand, counting down.
GGCCGTAGAGGCGAATGGAGACCTTTCCATCCGGAATTGGTCGCTAGGATCCTGGACGGAAGGCGCTGCCAAGACAAACGGCCAGAAAATCGCGGAAACTGTTTTCATTTCCCATTACGGTTGCTTTGCCTGCCCGATTCGCTGTGGCAAGAACGTTAGGGTTCCAATCGGTCCCTTCAAGGGAGAGGAAGCGCACGGACCCGAGTACGAAACAACGGATGGTTTTGGAGCGAATCTCCTGAATGAGAACCTGGATGTAATCGTGGCAGCGAATGACCTTTGCAACAGGTACGGTTTAGATACGATTTCGACATCAGGGGTCATAGGCTGGGCGATGGAATGTTATGAGAGCGGGCTGATCTCGAAGGAAGATACAGGAGGGATCGAAATCACCTGGGGAAACGCGGATGCGATCCTGAAGCTAACCGAGCTCATCGGCAAGGGCGAGGGTTTCGGGGAATTCCTGGGACAGGGGGTAAAAAGAGCTTCAGAGAAACTGGGAGGCCTAGCGGTGGAATTTGCGGTGCACACGAAAGGGTTGGAGTATGCCTTCCATGACCCCAGGGCGTTTACTTCCATGGCGGCAAACTATGCTACGGCGAACCGTGGAGCTTGCCACCTGGAAGGCTTGACCTATTTTGCCGAGCAAGGGGCTTTCCCCCTTGTTCTTGTTGATTTCGAAAAAGAATTTACGCGGCTAGGATACGAAAATAAGGCAGAAATAGCAGTAAAAATGCAAAACCTAATGGAAGCGATGAATAACCTCGGGCTTTGCAAGTTTCTCATCCGAGGGAAGGATTCTACGAGTCCGGAGATTTTTGCACAATGGATAAGCCTGGTTACCGGATTGCCTTTCACGAAATCCGAATTGATGCAAGCCGGAGAGAGGAATTTTAATTTAAAGAGAATGTTTAATGGTAAACTGGGTATAACAAGAAAAGACGATACATTACCGCCCCGCCTAGGTGTACACGACAAGGAGAGTGGTGCTGCGAAGGGCAGTATCCCGCATATGGGAAAAATCCTCTGGGATTATTATCGAATCAGGGGTTGGTCACCAGAGGGAATCCCAAGCAGGGATAAATTGCGGGAGTTGGGGCTCGAAGGCTGTTAGCATCATACTTGAGCTCTTAAGGGAGGGGAAACGGGATGTCGCCGTTGCATACGAAATATGTTTGCAGTGTATGCGGATATGTGTATGATCCCCAGGTAGGGGACCCTGATGCAGGGATCTTTCCCCCCAGGGCATTCGGAGATTTGCCTGAAGAATGGATATGCCCGCAATGTGGAGTTGGGAAAGATCTTTTTACCCTTTTAATTCCTGGTCCTAGGGTTTCCGATTAGGTGGTGCCCCTAAGCGGGACTTCCGCCTAGGGGCTTTTTCCTCATTTTGCTGACAGGTGTCTCCTCGCTTCCTCCGTGGAAACCCGGGTCAGCTGCTCCCGGGGCAGCACGGAAAGGATCTCCCACCCCGTATCGAGCGAAAGCCCGATTTCGCGGTCTTCGTCGGTGCCCTGGCTGAGGAACCGGCTCTCGAACAGTTCTCCGAAGGCGAGTGAGGCCTTGTCCTGTTTCCCCAACTCGTCGGAACCCACCACGCTCGCCAGGGCGCGGACCTCCTGCACCCGGCTGACGGAGGCGAACAACTGGCTCGAGAGGTTCGGGTGGTCTTCCCGGGTGTACCCCTTCCCGATGCCGTCCTTCATCAGCCTGGAAAGGCTGGCCAGCACGTCGATGGGCGGGTAGATCCCCTTGGCGTCCAGTTCCCGGGAAAGGACGATCTGCCCCTCGGTGATGAAACCCGTCAGGTCGGGGATCGGGTGGGTGATGTCGTCGTTGGGCATGGTCAGGATCGGCAGCTGGGTGACGCTTCCCTTCCCCTCCCTCAGGACTCCTGCACGCTCGTACAGGGAGGCCAGGTCGCTGTAAAGGTAGCCCGGGTACCCCTTCCGGCTGGGGACCTCTCCCACGGCGACTCCCAGTTCCCGCAGGGCCTCGCAGTAGTTGGTCATGTCCGTGAGGATCACCAGCACGTGAAGCCCCAGGTCAAAGGCCAGGTATTCCGCGGCCGTGAGGGCGAACCGGGGGGTGGCGATCCGTTCGATGACGGGGTCGTCCGCCAGGTTCAGGAAGGTCACGATCTTGTCGGTGCGCCCCTTTTCGGCCAGCTCCCGCGTGAAGAAGGCGGCGTCGTCGTGCTTGATCCCGATTCCAGCGAAGACGACGGCGAAATTTTCGGCTCCCATCAGGCGGGACTGTGAGGCGATCTGGACTGCCAGGGCGTTGTGGGGGAGGCCGTTCCCCGAGAAGATGGGCAGCTTCTGGCCGCGGATCAGGGTGGTGAGGACGTCGATGGCGGAGATCCCCGTGTGGATGAAGTCCCTGGGGTAGGCCCTCGCCATCGGGTTGATGGGCTGGCCGTTCACGTTCCGCCTGATCTTTCCGTAAACGGGCCCGCATCCGTCCCGCGGTTCGCCCAGTCCCGTAAAGGTCCGCCCGAGGATCGCGGGGTCGAGGGTCATCGAGAGCTCCTTTCCCAGGAAGCGGACCCTCGTCGATTCTGGCACGAGATCCCCGGTTCCGGAGAAAACCTGGACAAGGGTCGCCTTTTCGTCCAGGACGACCACCCGTCCCTTTCTGACCTTCCCGTCCGGGCCGATGACGTCGGTCAGTTCTCCGTAGCCGGCCCCCTGGACCCCCTCCACCAGGACGAAGGGCCCGTTGATCGTCTCCAGGCCGATGTATTCGGCGATCGCCATGTTAAATCCTTCCTTTCGCAGCGGAGCGTTCCTTGCCGACCCTTTCGAGGAAGGCGTCCAGTTCGCGCCTCAGGGCGGCCGGTCCTCCCCTCGGGTCGTCCATGGGACGCTCGCGCAGGTGGGTCAGCGCCAGGACCGGCTTCCCGTCGCGGATCAGGGAAAGGGGAACGCCCCTCTTGACCAGTTCTCCCGCCTTGTCGTGGAAATGCAGCATCAGTTCCAGGATGGCGAACCCCTTTTCCGGTGGCGAAAAGGAGTCCTCCCCGAAGGCTCCCTGCTGGAGGTAGCCGTTCTTGATTAGGAAAGCCGTGAAGGCGATCAGGCGCTGTTCGTCCGGCAGCACGTCCTCGCCCACGAGGCGGATCACCTGCTGGATCTTCTCGTCCTCCGCCAGCAGGGCCCGCGCGCGTTCCCGGAGCTGTCCCCACCGGGAATCCACGTGGGTTTCGAACCAGCGCTCCACTTCTTTCGCGTATTCGCTGTAGGAGTCGAGCCAGCCGATGGCAGGGAAGTGCCGGGCGTTGGCGAGGTTGCGGTCCAGCGCCCAGAAACAGCGGATGAACCTCTTGGTGTTTCGCGTGACCGGTTCCGTGAAATCGCCTCCCGGCGGTGAAACGGCTCCGATGATCGTGATGCTGCCTTCGTTCCCGCCCAGGGTGACGATGCGCCCCGCCCTCTCGTAGAATTCCGCCAGCCGGGTGGGCAGGTAGGCTGGGAAGCCCTCCTCGGCTGGGATTTCCTCGAGGCGCCCGGAGATTTCGCGGAGGGCCTCGGCCCATCTCGAGGTCGAATCGGCCATGAGGGCCACGTCGTAGCCCATGTCCCGGAAGTACTCGGCGATGGTGATGCCCGTGTAGATGGAAGCCTCGCGTGCGGCAACCGGCATGTTCGAGGTGTTCGCGATCAGGATGGTCCTTTCCATGAGGGGACGTCCCGAACGGGGGTCCTCCAGGACGGGGAATTCCTCGAGGACCTGTGTCATCTCGTTGCCGCGCTCCCCGCAGCCGATGTAGACGACCACCTGGGCTTCGCTCCACTTGGCCAGCTGGTGCTGGGTCACGGTTTTCCCCGTGCCGAATCCGCCGGGGATCGCGGCGGTTCCGCCCTTGGCGATCGGGAACAGCCCGTCGATGACCCTCTGGCCGGTGACCAGCGGCTCCGTGGGCAGCAGGCGCTCCCGGTAGGGGCGGGCTGCCCGGACGGGCCAGCGCTGGACCGCGGGGACCCGGACGACGCGGCCCCTTCCGTCCCGGATGCTGGCCAGGACGTCTTCTCCATGGATCGTCCCGGGTGTCCGGATGTCCGTGACCTCCCCCTCCAGCCCGGGTGGAACCAGGATCCGGTGTTCGAAAAGGGGGGTTTCCTGGATCGTTCCCAGGATCATGCCTCCGGTCACGACGTCTCCCCTCCCGACCGACGGCCTGAATTCCCATGACCGCTCGGGGTCGATCATGGAGACCTGGATCCCGCGGGAAAGCAGGGGGCCTTCCTTCTTCAGGAGAGAACCGAGGGGGCGCCCGATCCCGTCAAAGATCTGGCCGATGAGGCCGGGGCCAAGGGAAACCGATAGCGGTTCCCCCGTCCCTTTCACCGGTTCGCCAAGGCGGAGCCCCTGGGTGTCCTCGTACACCTGGATGAGGGCCTCGTCCCCTTCCATTCGGATAATCTCTCCCCATAGGCCGAGCTTCCCCACCCGGACCATTTCCCGCATTCCGAAAGCCCTCATGCCTCTTGCCCGGACGACGGGGCCATTGACCCGGACGATGGTTCCGAAGGTTTCCACGATCCGTTTCCCTCCCTTGCCCGGTGATTACAGCATCGGCAGCAGGCGTTCCGCCAGAAGGCCGGCCATCTCCTGGGCACGGCTTCGCCAGTCCGCCGCCACGAACCGCCGCCCGTCGGCAGTTTGGACCCAGGCCCCACCGAGGATCGGGGCCGCCTCTGGGTCGAAGCGGACCTCGACCCCTGGCAGCAACGCTTCGGCGGCTTTCTCGACCGCCTTTCCGATCCCGGAATCGACGGCCGCCAGCCTGAACCGCAGCCCGCCGCTCTGGGGCAGGGCGGATTCCGCCTCCGCGATGAGACCGGCCAGGATCCGCACGTAATCCTCCCGTTCCCGGAGTCGGCAGAAGCGGTCTTCCAGCATCGAAACGGCCTCGGAAAGCAGGCGGTTCTGCAGGCGAAGGGCCTCCGCGGCCTTTTCCCTTTCGGCGGCCATCACCTGGCGCCTGCGGGTGGCTTCCGCCCGTTCCGCGGCATCCTTCAGGACCAGCTCCTCTTCCCGGGCGATCCTCTCCTCTTCCTGGGCGGCCCAACTTTCCGCCTCTTTCCTGGCTTTTTCCAGGATCCCCATTTTTTCCTGCTCGGCCTGGAGAAGGAGGAGCTCTCGCAGACCGTTCAGTTTTTCGTTCTGGATTTCGCTCATCCCAGGTTCACCCCGATCGCGTCCCTGACGTAGGCGGTCAAAAAGTCGGCGGGGCGGCGCATCCCGTGCCTGTCGGGGATCTCCACCACGAGGGGCAGCTCGCCCCTTTCCCTGAGGGCCTGTACGAGGTCAGGCACCGTTTCGGCCACCTTTTCCGTGAGAACGAGGATTCCGACCTCCGGGTCCTCCAGTACCTCGCCGATCGCCCTCCGGCATTCTTCGGGACCGCGGGCGACCCGTCCCTCGATACCCGCCAGGCGAAGGCCGACAAGGCTGTCCAGGTTGTCGCTGAGCAGGTAGGCGCGCATCGGGCCTCAGAGCTTCCCCAGGATCAGCAGGGCCACGATGACCCCGTAGATCGCGATGCCTTCCGCGAGTCCGAGGTAGATGAGGGTGGTCCCCAGCATCTCGGGCTTTTCGCCGATGATTCCCAAGGCCGCCGCTCCCACGACCGCCACGGCGATCCCGGCTCCGAGGCAGGCCAGGCCGGTGGAAACGGCCGCACCGATGAATCCCATCCCCGCCCCGGCTCCCAAAGAAGCTCCCGCTTCAGCCGCGACTGCGGAGCCAGCGGAAAGGGCCAGCAGGCATCCCGCCAGGAGGCTTGCCGAACAGGCGCAAAGGCTGGCGGCGAGGATCCCGCGCGGGTTTTTCACTGTTCTCCCGGAAAGGCGGGCGCCGAGAAGTCCAAGCGTCACGGAAGCAAAGACAAGAACGAGCAATCCGAACATGAAATCCTCTCCTTTTCGAATCGAAGGTCTTAGGTCCCCGCCGGGCGGGATCTGGCCGGAAGGCGGGCTTCCCGGAAGGAAACCGGCCTGAAGGCTCGCCCTCCTCCCCGGTAGAACTTGCTGAAGAACTCGTAGTACTCCAGGCGCAGCGTCTGGATGAAGACGATCAGCCCCTCTAGGCCGATGATGACGGCATTGCCCGCCAGCAGGAGGATCCCTTTCAGGAGGATTCCCCCGGGCAGGTTGCGGACCATGTCCGAGAGCATCATGACAGCCAGGGACAAGCCCACGTGGTTCAAGGCGAAAGCCGCCAGCCGGACGAAAGAGGCCGTATTGCTCAGGAAATTCAGGAGATTGTGAAAAACCTCGAAGGCGTACAGTCCCCCTTCCTCGTGCGTCGCCTGGCGCAGGAGCAGCCGCGCCAGGAAGTCCCTCATCAGGATGACGGTCAGCAGGGCCGAAAGGAACGCCCACGGGACCCACGAGGGGAAAGGCATGCGCTGCCCGGTCAGGACGGCATATCCCCAGGCCGCCATCGACAGGTAGAGGACAACGCCGGCGAGCCCCCTCCCGTCGAAGAGAAGCCTCCCGAAATCCTTTGCCTTGTAGCAGGAGACCATGTTGAGGACCATCCCGAGAGTGATGACCGAAACCCCCACCCCGATCGAAACGCCCAGGAGACGGTTCATGTCTTCCATGGGCGAGATCCAGAGGGCCGGGATCCAGCCTTCCACGCCGAACACGCTCCCGTACAGGAAGCCGAAAACCATCGAGGCCGCCCCGGCGGATTTCAGGACCGTCGCCATCGACCGTGACATCACCCTTTTTCTCTGGAGGACCGATGCCGCTGCGATGAGCGCGAGACCGTGCCCGACGTCCCCGAACATGAAGCCGAAGAACAGGCAGAAGCTGACGGCCACGAAAAAGGAGGGATCCATCTCCCCGTAGGAGGGGAGGCTGTAGAGCGAAACCACGTCCTGGAAGGCCCGGACCAGCGGAAGGTTCCTCAGAAGGGTGGGGACCCGGATCCCGCTGTAGGGCATTTCCCCGAGCTCCTCGATGTGGACCGCGGTCCGCGGGGCCTCTCTTTCGAGGATCTCCCGGGTCCATTGCAGGGTGTCCTCGGGGATCCAGCCGGACAGGAGGTAGAGGCCGCTCAGCTCCCCCCGGCCCCGGCAGAGGTCGTAAACGCGCTGCATGGTGTAAATCGAGGAATAGAGCCGCTCCATGCTTTCCCGGTTGGATTTGAGGACGTCGGCGGCAGCTCTTTTCAGTCCCTCGATCGCCTTCCGGTGGTTCTCGATCCGCCTCGAGAGCAGCCGTTGCGGGTCCTCCCCCAGGGAAGCCGCCATGTCCTTCAGGGAGAATCCCTTGAAATAGAGGCTGTCCAGGATCTTTTTCGCTCCTTCCCGGTAGCCGGGTGCCGTCAGGCCCAGAAACCAGGTGAACCCGTGCCTCGAGATCAGCGGCTCCAGCAGCAGGGGGGTCTCGAGGGTGGCCTCCTCCAGCCGTCGGTAGTTTTCGTCCGCGAGTTTTCCGAACAGGGGGACCAGGTAGGTGGTGTCGGACAGGTCGGAAAGGCCCAGCCCCCTTTCCGAAAGGGAAGCGGTCAGGATTTGCGCTGCTTCCAGCTCTTCCCGCTCCTCCGAAAGTTCTTCGCGCCTCTTTGACCAGAGAGAAAGCCGGTGCACGGTTTCGTTGACCGCCTTCGTAGCCCGGTCCAGGCTGAAATCCGGCGTGATCGGCACGGGAAGAGGGTCGGGGACCCTTTCCCCTGAGGCTTGCCAGACCTCCGAAAGTTTGACGAGGAGTTCGTCGTAGGGATTTTCCGAGGCGGTGGTGATCTTCGAGCGGACGGAACGGTCCTTCAGCAGGAGGTCCAGGGGCAGGGGCTGGAATCCTCCCGTCAGGACCATCAAGCGTGCGACGGTTTCCATCTCGGCCTTGGGACCGATCAGGGTCACGGCAAGCATTTTCACCACTGCCATCGCACTTCGCCTCCCGGGATGAGGGGCCGGGCCAGGAAGAGGGCCGCATGCCTCCGGTCGTAGTCATACCGAACGTCCTCGATCAGGGTGGCCAGGTCCCGGATCTCGGATTCCAGCAGGGTCAAGTAGGCAAAAAGGGTCGAAAGATCCGGGCGTCCCTGCCGGAAGACCCTGTATGCCGTCTGCCGGATGGTCCTTCGAAGATCCCGGTCCATGACCATTTCCTCGGACGGCGGGGATTCCCCGAAGGCCTCCCCGTATGCGGTCGTTTTCAGGATCGCCCAGAATTCGTCCGGGTCGGCCGCCCGGGCCATCCTCCGGAGGGAATCCGCATGCAGGCGGTAGCGGTAGGGCAAAAGCCTCGCGACCCTCTCCTCGGGGGTCAGGTCGTAGTAGCGCATCGAGCGGTAGGTCCAGGAGATGTTCAACAGGTCGAACCGAACCCCCAGCAGGCGCATCACGGAACGTTTCTCCCCCGCCGAAAGGGCTTCTGCAGCCTTGAGGAGGCGGAGCAGCACTTCCCGGTCGATCGCCGCTTCGGCAGGAAACAGGTTCTGTTCCCCGGATGCCAGCCGTTTCAAGGGTTCCAGCAGGGGCCGGTAGTAGAGCGTTCCCCGCAGGGCATCGGTGAAATCCTGGAAGTCCCGGCTGGAAAGCAGGAGGTCGAAGGGGAGGGAGGCGTTCGGCAGGGCGGCGATCCTTGCACGGATGGCTTCCCTGTCTCCGTGCCGGGTCAGGACGAAACGAAGCGCGGTCTTCAGAGCCCCGGCCTGGTTCCGTTCCATCCAGGCCAAAAGAAGCCGCCGTCGGGCTCCCGTCAGGTAGGGGAGGAAGCCTGCCGCGCGTTTTGGCGGGATGAGCTTGAGGCGATCCTCCAGCTGAACCCGGGTCACATCCTGGGGCACGAGGGTTGCCAGGGCTTCCCCGTAGCCTTCCGTCCGGGCCAGGTGGGAGAAGATTTCGGGGACGTCGTCGCATTGCAGCAAGGCCCACATTTCGTCGTCTTTCAGCAACTTCGAGAAGAGGACGTGGGCCTTTGCGCCGACTGCCGTCCTTTCCCCCAGGGAGAAAAAGGCGGTCACGCCGGGGTGCCTCTCTTTCCGAGCAGGATTTCGGCACTCTCCTGGACCAGGGAGTCGACCACTTCTCCCGCGATTTCCCTGAAGCGCCTCTCCATGCGCTCTCTTTCCGACTTGGCCTGCTCGGTGATGGACCGGGCTTCCTCGTCGGCTGCGGCCCTGGCGCTTTCCAGGATTGCGCCGGCCTTCTTCCGGGCTGCCTGGAGGCGCGTTTCGGCTTCCCGTGCCATTCTTTCCCGGGTTTCCTTCAGCATGGCCTCGGCCTGGATCTTGGCCTCCTGCACTTCACGGACTCCTTCGCTCTCTGCGCCGAGCAGCACGACGAGCGCTTCCTGAAGGGATGACACCGGTTACCTCCCCCTCTCCGCGTGGCTCTTCTTCGCGGTTTTCATTCGCACGAAATCCTCCCTTTCCCCCTCTTCCAGGACCGATGCGATCGATGCCAGGGCAGAAAGGGTCGTGGGGATAACGATTTTCTCCAGTGCGTTCACCCGCCGGTGCGTCCGGCGGATCTGCACCGCCAGGCGGTAGACGGCGTTCTCTACCTCGGCAAGCCGGGCCAGGGCCGCCAGCACCCTGCGGAAGGCCAGGGCCGCGACATCCATGCTGCCGGAGGTGTCCCAGAAGGAAAAGGCAGGGCCCCTCTTCGGCTCGATCGCATCGACTTCCGGGATTTCGACCCCCATGACGGAATGGAGGCGAATGGTGAAGTTCTTTTCTTCCGGGATGGCATGGGCGATCTCGTCGACGGTCTCGATGCCGAGCGAAACGTTTGCCCTCTGCAAGGCGGCATAGGCTTCCTCGAAGACGGAGGCCACTTCCTTCTGGAGGTCCCGCGCCTTCGCGATCGTCGCGGTCAATTCCATCATCAGGACCTGGCGCTTCTGCTCCAGCAGGTCGTGCCCCTTTCTCGCGAGTTCGAGAGAGCGGGCCAGGCGAACCATGTTTCCCCTCGTTGGGACGATCTTGGCAGGCATTGGATGATCCTCCGCAAGCGCACGCAGCCTTGGGCATCGCTTTCAAAACACAGAGATGTGATGCATGCAGAATCAGGGTTCTCTCTCCTGCCATCATACTCCCGGGTTTTTCTTTCGAAAAGTGGCCGGGCATCAAGTTCAAGGTTGTCCGGTTCGTTGCACACAACTCTTTTTCGCTGAATCGTTGACAATGACACGCCGAGTGATAGACTAAGAGCATTGAATAGCTACTCAATGATGAGCGGAAACCCCCGCCTGGTTTGAAAGGAGATCCTACCCTTGACCGAATTTCTCCAGGAAGCAGAAAGGATTGTCCGTGAATCTCCTGTCGTCGATGTCCATTACGACCTTGGCATGGACCTGTGCGATCGCTACGACCGCGGCGAAAGCCGGATCTGGCCGGACTACGAAAAGCCCTTTGCGGCCGGGGGGGTGAAGGCCCTCGTTTCGTCCCTCTTCCTTCACAGCTATTTTCTTCCCGAAATGGCCCTGAGGAAAGCCCTGGACCAGGTGGCCTGCCTCCTGGCCGAGCAGGAAGCCTTCGGCGACCGGCTGGCACTCTGTCGAAGCGCTTCGGAGCTGGAAAAAGCCGCCGAGGCGGGTCGTATCGGGATCCTCTTGTCTTTTGAGGGGGTCGAGCCCTTGGGCAACGACCTGTCCCTTCTTCGCGTCTTTTACGAGTTGGGCGTCCGCGGGGTCGGACTCGCCTGGAGCCGCAGGAACGAAGCGGCGGACGGCTGCCATTTTTCCCCGAAGCGCGAAGGCCGAAAGGGCGGACTCACGCCCTTCGGGGTCCAGGTCGTCGAGGAGGCCGAACGGCTGGGAATGTGGATCGATGTCAGCCATCTCAACGACGAGGGGTTCTGGGACGTTGTGGCGATCGCCAAGGGTCCTCTCGTCGCGTCCCATTCCAATTGCCGGGCACTGGTCCCGGGCATGATGAGAAACCTCACGGACGAGCAGATCGTCGCCATCGCGAAGACCGACGGGATCGTCGGGATGAACTCCTGCAGCGCCTTCGTCAAGCCCGACCATGACCGCCGCCGCCTTGGCCCGGAAGACCTGGCCGACCACGTGGACCATATCGCAAAGCTGGTGGGGAGCCGCCACGTCTGTCTCGGTTTTGACTTCTGCGACGGATTCAAGGACTACCTGACCATGGGGTGCAGCGTGCCCACCTACGACGTCGTGGCAGGGCACGGCGAAATCCCGGCCTTTGCGGCAATCCTTCTTCGGCGGGGCTATTCGGAAAGTGAAGTCAAGGGCATCCTCGGCGGCAACGCGATGCGGGTGTTCAGGAAAATCCTCGGTTAGGCCCGAAAGGAGGGGGTACGGGAAACAGGTCCGTTCTGGCGAAAGGGGCTTTCTGAATCGCTGCTTCAGGAAACGCAGGAAACCCGAAACGGAAAAAACAGAGGAGGGATTCGCGTGAGAAAGTCCAGGCTTTTTGTCGTGTTTTCGCTTTCGGTCCTGCTGGCCGGTATCCTGGCCGCTGGGGCCTTTGCCGCGGAAAAGGTCTTCACCATCGCGTACAACGAGGAACCCCAGACCTCCGACATGCAGATGACCACTTCCTGCTACATGATCCCGATGAACGTCTACGACCGGCTCATCGAATGCGTGACCACGGCTCCCGGGAAATCCGCTCTCGTGCCGGGGCTGGCCACGAAATGGGAAGTTTCCAAGGACGGGAAGGTCTACACCTTCTACCTCAGGAAGGGCGTCAAGTTCCACAACGGCGAGGAGTTGACCGCACGGGACGTGGTTTACACCTTCGACCGGATGCTCGATCCGAAAACGAAGGCCCTGAATACCGACATCCTCGATTTCGTCCTCGGGGCAAAGGACCGCATGGAGGGCAAGGCCGCCTCGACCGCGGGTCTGAAAGCGCTGGACCGGTACACGGTCCAGATCACCCTCGAAAAACCCTTCGTGCCGTTTTTGGCGATCATGGCCAGCCCGCAGGCCTCCATCCTGAACGAAAAATTCACGAAGCCCCTTGGCAACAAGTATGGACTGACGGCGCAGGCAACCTGCGGGACGGGGCCCTTCATCCTGAAGGAATGGGTCCTGAACGACCACCACACCATGGTGGCCAACCCGAATTATTTCCGGGGACGTCCCCAGATCGACAAGTTCGTCGTGAAGATCGTCACGGATCCGGAAACGATGCGGATGCTCTTCGAATCCGGCGAAATCGACCTCTTCGACTGCGACTTCGCCATGTCCCAGATCCCGTACTTCACGGCGCATCCCAAGTGGGGCAAGCAGACCGTCTCCGGGCCACGGGTCGGTATCTATTACTACACCTTCAACCAGGCGATCAAGCCCTTCGATAACGTGAAGGTCCGAAAGGCGTTCCAGATGGCCGTCGACCGGAAGCTGATCCTCCAGAAGATGTTCTACAACCACGGCCAGCTCGAAAACGGCGTCATGCCCAAGGGACTGATCCATTACAACCCCAACCAGGAGAAGATCGAGTACAACCCCGAAAAGGCGAAGCAGCTTTTGGCCGAAGCGGGATACCCCAACGGCGTGGACATGGAGATCGCCCTCGTGGCGAGCACCGGCTCGCAGTGGCAGAAGATGAGCGAGATCGTCCAGGCCATGGTCGCGAAGGCGGGTTTCCGCGTTACCCTGAAGCAGATGGATGAGGCCGCCTTCTACGCGACCCGCAAGGAAGGCAAGCTTCCCATGTACACGAACAAGTGGTCGGCGGACTTCAACGACCCCGATAACTTCTTCTACACCTTCTTCGGCCCCAAGGGCACGGTTGCCCGGTCCTACAACAACATCAGCCCCGAGGTCTTCGCGGCCCTCGAGAAGGGGCGCTCCGAGACCGACTTCGCCAAGCGGGGCAAGCTCTATGCAGACCTCGAGAAGAAGATCGTCATCGACCAGGCTGCCTGGCTGCCGATGTTCTCCCTGAAGCACATCTACGTCGTTCAGCCCCGGGTCAAGAAGTTCGTCGTTCCCTGGAACGGCTGGTCCGATTTCCCCATCTACGAAACCCGTGTCGAGTAGTTCCTGAAGGGGAAAGCTCTCCGGGGGACCTTCGCCTCCCGGAGAGCTCCCTTGCTCGAGTTTGCAGGACGGAGGCCGTCGAACGATGCTGAAGTTCATCCTGAAACGCTTGCTGATCTCCATCCCGATCCTGATCGGTGTCACGGTCATCATCTTTTTCCTTTTGAACGTCGTCCCCGGCGATCCGGTTGCCCTGATGATGAAAGAGCACATCAGCGTCGACGTCGTTGCCAGGGTACGGGCCCAGATGCACCTGGACGATCCGGCGATCGTCCGGTATTTCCGGTTCCTCGGGGGAGCCCTGAGGGGAGACCTGGGGGAATCCTACAAGCTGAACCGTCCCGTCACTTCTCTCATCCTCGGGGCGTTTCCCAACACCTTCATCCTGGCCCTGTGCGCCGCCCTGTTTGCATGGATCGTCGGCATTCCTGCCGGGATCCTTTCCGCGGTGAAGAAATACTCGCTGCCCGACAACCTGTTCATGGGTTTCTCCCTCTTGGGGGTTTCCATGCCGGTTTTCTGGTCCGCCCTTCTGTTCCAGTACGTCTTCGCGGTCAAGCTCCGCTGGTTGCCGGTTGCAGGCTTCGAAGGCTGGAAGTACGTGATCATGCCCGCCATCGTCCTCGGCTGGAGCAGCGCGGGGATCATCGCCCGCCTGACCCGGTCCAGCCTCCTTGAAGTCATGCGGAACGACTACATCCGGACGGCCCGTGCCAAGGGGCTTCATGAACTGCCGGTCATTTTCGGGCACGCTCTCAAGAACTCGTTGCTGCCCGTCGTCACCGTCATGGCGATCCAGGTGGCGGGGCTGCTGGCGGGGGCCGTCATCACCGAGAGCGTTTTTGGCATCCCCGGTGTGGGACGCATCGCGGTGAACGCCATCCAGGCCAGGGACATGCCCCTTCTCCAGGGAGCCGTGCTTTTCGAAACGACCCTGGTTATCCTGGGAAACCTGGCCGCGGACATCCTTTACGCGTTCCTCGATCCACGGATCAAGGCAGCCTGAGGGAGAGATGGAAATGAAAGACCGGAAGGAACAGGAGCTTTCCTATCCCTGCTTGGCAACCGAGACCTTCACGGAGGAAGAGACCGTCGCACCGCCGTCCTCGTTCCTCAGGGATGTCGTGACGGCCTACCGGCGGAACCGGTTGGCCATGGCCGGGGCTGTGATCGTGCTGATCCTTTTCCTGGTGGCGATCTTCGTCCCCTGGCTGACGCCCTACGATCCCTATGCGATCGACCTGGAGGCCATGACGGAAGCTCCGTCCTGGGCCCACTGGCTGGGGACCGATCAATTCGGCAGGGACCTCCTCACGCGAATCCTTTACGGGACCCGGATCTCCCTCGTCATCGGGATCGTTCCGACCCTGCTCTCCATGATCATCGGAACGACGCTCGGGCTGATCGGCGGGTACTACGGGGGGAAGACAGACATGATCATCATGCGCCTGTGCGATATCGTCCTCGCCTTCCCTTCGCTGCTCCTTGCAATGGTCGTCATGTACACGCTCGGCGCGACGCTGGTGAACATCTTCATCGCCCTTGCGGCAGTCGGCTGGGCCGGCACCGCCCGCGTCGTCCGTTCACAGGTCCTTTCCCTGAAGGAGAAGGAATTTATCGAGGCAGCCAGGGCCGTGGGGGTAAAAAACCGGGTCATCATGGTCCGGCACATTCTCCCGAACTGCCTGCCCGCATTGATCGTCCTATTCACCCTCGGCATCCCGGGAGCGATCCTCTCCGAGGCCAGCCTCAGCTTCCTCGGGGTCGGTGCCCAGCCCCCCACCCCCAGCTGGGGGTTGATCGTCACCAGCGGCAAGGAATACCTCTTTTCGGCGCCGTGGGTGGCCATTTCCCCGGGCCTTTTCATCCTGGTGACCGTCCTGGCTTTCAACTTCATGGGCGACGGTTTCCGGGACGCCCTGGATCCCTACATGAAACAGTAGCGAACGAGGAGAAAAACGCATGAAAAAGTCCGAAACGCTGTTATCGCTCGAAAATCTCAGTACCTCGTTCTTTACCTCGAAGGGCGTGGTTCCGGCAGTAAGCGGGGTGTCGTTATCGGTCAAGCGGGGGGAAATCCACGGTATCGTGGGGGAGTCCGGCTGCGGAAAGAGCGTGACCTCCCTATCCATCATGGGTCTGGTGGCTCCCCCGGGCAGGATCGTCGAGGGACGGATTCTCTTCGAAGGCCGGGACCTGGCGAAACTCGACAACGATGCGATGTGCGAAGTGCGGGGAAACGAGATCGCCATGATTTTCCAGGAACCCATGACTTCCCTGAACCCGGTTTTCACGGTGGGGCGGCAGGTCAGCGAGTCCATCCTGATTCACCGGAAAGTGACGCGGGAAGAGGCGAAAAAACGGACGATCGAGATGTTCCGGCTCGTGGGAATTCCCGAGCCAGAGGGCCGTTTCGATTGCTATCCCCACCAACTTTCGGGCGGGCTGCGCCAAAGGGTCATGATCGCAATGGCGCTGGTCTGCGAGCCGAAGTTGCTGATTGCGGACGAACCGACCACGGCCCTTGACGTGACGATCCAGGCCCAGATCCTGGACCTGATGAAAGGGCTGCGGGAGAAGCTCAAGACCGCGATCATCCTGATCACCCACGACCTGGGTGTCGTGGCCGAGCTCTGCGACCGGGTGACGGTCATGTACGCGGGAAACGTGGTGGAAGAGGCCGAAATCTGTGAGCTGTTCGATTCTCCCAGCCATCCTTACACGCAGGGGCTCATGGGATCCATCCCCGGGACTGCCGCATCGAGAGGACTGGACGGGCGCCTTCGGACCATCCCGGGAATGGTTCCGAACCTGCTGAACCTTCCTGCGGGCTGCCGTTTCCATCCACGGTGCCCCATGGCAAGGGCCGTTTGCCAAAACAGGATCCCCCCGCTTTTCGACCTTGGGGACGGCCACACGGTCCGTTGCTGGAACTATGAGGACAAGGCGGTGGTGCAGCCATGACCGAACCCCTCCTTTCGGTCAGGAACCTGAAAAAGTATTTCCCCGTGAAAGCGGGGATGTTCGGATCGGAGGATCGGGTCGTCAAGGCTGTTGACGACGTGACCTTCGACATCGCACCGCAGGAAACCTTTGCGCTGGTCGGCGAGTCCGGATGCGGCAAGAGCACCCTGGGCCGCACGATTCTGCGCCTCGTAGAGCCGACGGCCGGTTCGGTCGTGCTCGGGGGGGTCGACCTGGGGTCCCTGAAGCCCGAAGCTCTCAGGCGGATGCGGACACGGATGCAAATCGTCTTCCAGGATCCCTATGCCTCCCTGGACCCCCGCATGCGGATCGGGGATATCATCGCCGAGCCTCTCCTGACCCATGGCAAAGGGAACCGCGAAGAAAGGGAGGCCAGGGTCCTGGAGCTGATGAGGGTGGTTGGCCTCCGGGCGGACTGCATCCGAAGGTATCCGCACGAGTTCTCGGGCGGGCAGAGGCAGAGGATCGGGATCGCCCGCGCCCTGGCGTTGAACCCGGAATTCATCGTCTGTGATGAACCGCTTTCGGCCCTGGACGTTTCCATCCAGGCCCAGGTGCTGAACCTCCTGGCAGACCTCCAGGCCGCCTTCCGGCTCACCTATTTGTTTATCACCCACGACCTGTCGGTGGTACGGCATTTTGCGCCACGGGTCGGGGTCATGTTCCTGGGAAAGATGGTCGAGATGGGCCCGACCGAACAGATCTTCGTATCGCCGAAGCACCCGTACACCCGCTTCCTGGTTTCGGCCGTCCCGGTTCCGGATCCGAGGCAACGGGGCCGGAAAAAAGAGCTGCTTGAAGGAGAGATCCCGAGCCCCGTGAACCTTCCGTCGGGTTGCCGTTTCAGGACCCGGTGTCCTTATGCCGCACCGGTTTGCGCAGAGGTCGACCCCCCATCCGTGTTCGAGGGGGGGAGAAGTTGGGCTTGCCACTTCCCGCTGTCATGAACGGGGGAAGACTCTCGGCCGGTCTCCTCGAGGAAGCGGGCCGCCTTCACGAATCTCTTGTCAGGCTCAGGCGGACGATCCATCGGCACCCCGAGGGCGGTTTTGAGGAATTCGAAACGGCGGCGCTCGTCGAGAAAACCCTGGCCGGCTTGGGGATCTCCTCGGTTCGAGTCGCGGGAACCGGGGTCGTTGGCCGTCTCGAAGGGACGCGGAAAGAACCCGCGGTGGGCTTGCGGGCCGACATGGATGCCTTGGAGCTCGACGAAAGAACCGGCGCATCGTATGCTTCGGAAGTGCCGGGGTTGATGCACGCTTGCGGGCACGATGCCCACACGGCGATGCTCCTGGGTGCGGCGATGCTCTTGGCCGAAAGAAAGGAATCCCTGGAAGGAACCGTTGTTTTCCTTTTCCAGCCGGCGGAGGAAACGATCGGCGGGGCACGCCCGATGATCGATGCGGGGGTCCTGGAAAATCCCCGTGTCGAAGCCGTTTTCGGGCTTCACGTCGGGATCGGGCTTCCCTGCGGCAAGATCGCGGTGTCCCCGGGCACCGTTCACGCCGCCTCGGACATGTTTGACATCACGGTGACCGGCAAGGGCTGTCACGGGGCCTATCCCCACGAGGGGGTGGACGCGCTGGTGGTGGCCGGTCACGTGCTTTGTGCGCTCCAGGCGGTCGTCTCGCGCGGGATCGATCCTCTCGAGCCCGCTGTCGTCACGATCGGGACGATCCGGGGAGGCTCGGCGAGAAACGTGGTGGCGGAATCGGCAAGGATGCAGGGCATTCTCCGGACCCTTTCGCCGGAAGTCCGCGGGCTTGCCCGCGAAACGATCAATGTGGTTTCGGAGCGAACAGCGGAAGCCTTCGGGGCCAGGGCTGAGGTCTCCTTTCAGGAAGGCTATCCTTGCCTGGAAAACGACCCCGAGATGGCGGCTCTTGTCCGGGAAACCGGCAGCCTTCTACTCGGAGAGGAAAACGTCCACGACCTGGCAAGACCGAGCATGGGCGTGGAGGATTTTGCCTATTTTTCAAGGGAGCGGCCCTCGGCCTTTTTCACCCTGGGTGCAGGGAATCCCGCAAAGGAAATCATCCACCCGGCTCATTCCCCGCGGTTCGACCTGGACGAGGACGCGCTTCCCGTTGGAGCCGCGATGCTGGCGGCAGTCGCGGCGAATTTCCTGCAGGGGAGGTAGAGGCATGAGGATCAAGCCGAAAGCGCTGAGGCCGGGAGACCGGATCGCAATCGTGGCGCCGGGAAGCGCCGCACCGGAAGAAAAACTGAAAAGGGGAGCGGATTCGCTCGCCAACCTCGGGTTCGAGCCGGTATTCGGAAAGACCTGCTTCCTGAAGAGGGGGTTCATGGCCGGACCCGACGAGGCGCGGCTTGCGGACCTCCACTGGGCCTTTTCGGATCCCTCGATCCGCGGGATCATCTGCCTCCGGGGCGGAAATGGCTCGGGGAGGCTGCTCCCGGGGCTCGACATGGCACGGATCGCCGCGAACCCGAAACCGTTCGTGGGCTACAGCGACATTACGGCCCTTCACACGGTCTTCCGGCAGCGGGGAAATTTCGTGACGTTCCACGGCCCAATGGCGACCGTCGAGTTTTCCACGAAGGGAGAGCGGGCGATCACGAGGGAAAGCTTCCTGAAAGCCCTCACGACGACGGAACCGCTCGGTGTCCTGGCCGACGCCTCCTCCGGGCTCGTTTCGCTGGCAGGGGGACGCGCGGAGGGAGAAATCGTCGGAGGGAACCTGGCGGTGATCTGCTCCACCATGGGAACCCCCTACGAGCTGGACACGAAAGGAAAAGTCCTTTTCATCGAGGACATCAACGAGCAGCCCTACAGCGTCGACCGCATGCTCACCCACCTTCGCAACGCGGGCAAGCTGGCGGAGGCGGCCGCCGTGGTCGTCGGCGACTTCCTCAACGCTGATCCCGTGTCGCCGGGGCCGGAAGACAGCCTGACCCTGGACGAGGTGTTCTCGGATCACCTGCCCGGCCTGGGCATCCCCGTCATCCGCGGCTTCCGTTGCGGACACGGAAAACTGAACCTCACCCTCCCCCTGGGAATCCGGGTCGAGGTGGACGGAGACGCCCGCCGGCTCACCGCGCTGGAGGCAGCCCTGTCCTAGGAACGGGTTTCCTTTTCGGCGGCATTCCAGTAGACGAGCTTCCCAGGGTTCAGGATGCCGTTCGGGTCGAAGGCGAGCTTCACCCTGCGCATGAGCTCCAGCTGGGGCTCGTCGAGAAACTGCGGCAGGTAGGCTTTCCGCTTCAGTCCGATCCCGTGCTCCCCTGAAAGGGTCCCGCCGAGCTTCCGGACCGTTTCGTAAAGTTCCTGCCGGGCCTGGTCCATGTCCTCGTGCCAGTGGGGACGGTCGGAGGCCATCAGGAGGTTCACGTGGATGTTGCCGTCTCCCACGTGGCCGTAATTGGCAGCTTCCATCCGCCATTTCCGGCAAAGGTCGTCGACGGCGAACAGCAGGTCCGGAACTCGGTCCGTGGGGACCACCAGGTCTTCCTTGGCATAGTTCTGGTAGTACGCCATGATCGCCTCGGCCACCGACTTCCTGGCTTTCCAGAGCTTGTCCCGGCTCGACCGGTTGTCCGCCACGAAGACTTCCAGGGCGCCCTTTTCGAGGGCCAGTTTCCCGACCCGTTCCGTTTCGTCGGCCACGACCTCCCGGTCGTTCCCTTCCAGCTGGACGATCAGGTGGGCTGCCGCCTGGTCGAAGGGAAGCCGCGTGTTGAGGAACTTTTCCGCCTGGGAGAGGGAATGGTGGTCCACCAGCTCGATGGAAGCGGGAGTGACCCGGCCTTCCAGGGCGATGCGGGGCACGAAGCGGATCGCCGCTTCCACCGTGGGGAAGGGGATCAGCAGGTCCACGCCGAAAGCCGGAAGGGGAAGCAGTTTCAGCACGATCTTCGTGATGACCCCCAGGGTGCCTTCGGATCCCACCATGAGGTGGACGAAATCGTATCCCGTAACGTCCTTCCGCCGCTTGCCCCCGAACCAGGTCACCGAACCGTCCGCCAGGACGACTTCCAGGGCCAGGACGGAGCTGCCCGTGGGGCCGTACTTGATCACCTTGTTCCCCCCCGCGTTTTCGGCCACGTTCCCCCCGATGAAGGAAGCGTCCCCGCTGCAGGGGTCCCCCGCGTAGAGGAGCCCCGCCTTCCTGGCGGCCCGGGTGATTTCGGCCGTGATGACACCGGGTTCGACGGTCATGCAGAGGTTCTCCGTGTCCAGCTCCAGGATGCGGTTCATGCGCTCGAAGGAAAGAAGGATCCCTCCGCATGCCGGGACCGCTCCGCCGGAAAGGCCCGTTCCTGCCCCCCTCGGGGTGACGGGGATCCGCCTTTCGTTGGCCAGGCGCAGGATCGCGGAAACCTGCGCGGTCGACTCCGGGAAGGCTAGGACTTCGGCCCGGTAGGGATGGTCCCAGAAACGTTCCGCGACCTCGTCCCGCGAATAAGCGGCGATCTTTTCCCCTTCGACGGACACTCCTCCGCTTCCCAGGATGGCGGCCAGCTGCTCGACCACTTCCGGGGTGACCGCTCCGAAATTGCAGGGTTCTTTCATTTTCGGGCCTCCTTTCTGGCTTTGATCGCCCCCGCCAGGCGCGGGACGATGTCGAAGAGGTCGCCGACCAGCCCGATGTCGGCGACCCGGAAAATGCCGGCTTCGGGGTCCCGGTTGATCGCAACGATGAACTCGGACGTCTGCATGCCCGCCAGGTGCTGGATCGCCCCCGAGATGCCGACGGCGATGTAGGCCCTGGGCGTAACGACCTTCCCGCTCAAACCCACCTGGTGGGGGTACCCGATCCACTTGGCTTCGACCGTGGGGCGGCTGGCGCCGACGGCCCCGTCGAGGACCGCGGCCAACCCCTCTACCAGGCGGAACGCGTCGGGCCGCTTCAGCCCCTTCCCCCCCGAAACGACGACTTCTGCGTCCTGGATCGGTGCCGTTTCCGCCTCCCGGGTTTCCCTGCCGAGGGGGGTCAGGGGAGAGGCCAGGAAGGATTCGGGAGGAGACAGGCGGAAGATTTCGCCGTTCCGGGAGGCCTCCTCCGGGAGCAGCCGGAAGGTCCTCGGCCGCACCGTGGCCATCTGGGGCCTGCGGGAGGGCGTCCGGATCGTTGCCAGGACGTTTCCCCCGATGGCGGGGCGCGTCTGGAGCAGGTCCCCGGTTTCGGGATCGATCGAAAGGCCCGTGCAGTCGGCAGTCAGCCCCGTGTCCACAAGGGCTGCGACGGCAGGGAGGGTGGTCCTCCCGGAAGTCGTAGCGGCAGCCAGCACGATTTCCGGGCGGAACCTCCGGATCAGGGCTGCGAAAAGACGGCTCTCGACGTCGGGATTGAAAAGGTCCAGGGAGGGGTGGGAAACCAGCACGACACGGTCGGCTCCGTGGCGGATGCAGCGGGCCGGATCGTCGTCAAGGTGTCCGAATGGAAGGACCACCGTGACGAGGCAGTTTCGTTCGTTCGCCAGTTCCCGCGCCTTGCCGGCCAGCTCCAGGGTTGAAGTGCGGATCGCGCCGTTGCGGCACTCCCCGCAGACGAGCACTCCTCCGCCAGGATCGCCGCCGGGGGCTTCCGACCAGGCAAGATCCGCCATTGGGATGGCCCGGGACGTCTCCCGGGAAGCGGCGGGGCATCCTGGAGCGGCTGGTCGGTTCAAACTGAGCAGTCCCATGCTGTCCAGCCTTTCCACCACCAGGGCGATGCCTCGGTCCAGGTCGCTTCCCGCGAAGCGCCCCCCGCTTCGGGTCACCTTGGGAAAGGCGATGCGCACGACTCGAGTCGGGGAACCCGAAAGCCCGCACTCCGCTGGGTCCAGCTCCAGGTCTGCCGCCGACAGGACCCGGACGGCGGCTCGCCGGGCCCGCATCTTCCCGGCGAGGGTGGGCATGGAAGGCTCGTTGATCTCGTGAACGACGGTCAAAAGGCAGGGAAACGGCGCCTGGGTCCGTTCGGTTCCTTCCTCCACGGAGCGGGTGGCCACCAGGCCCCGTTCCTGGATTTCGACGGCGCACACGTTGGACACGAAGGGAAGCCCCATCATGGCGGCCGACTCGGGGCCCACCTGCCCGGTTTCGCCGTCGGTTGCCTTTGCTCCGGCCAGAATCAGGTCATAGGGGCCCGTTTTGCGAACGGCAGCGGACAGGGTACTGGCGGTCGCCCAGGTATCGCTTCCGGCGAATGCCCGGTCACAGAGCAGCACAGCCTCGTCCGCCCCGAGGGCCAACGCTTCCCGCAGGGCCATTTCCGCCTGGGATGGTCCCATGGAGATGACCGTCACGGTGCCCCCTTTTTCGGCACGGAGCGAGAGGGCCAGTTCCAGGGCGTTCTGGTCCAGGGGATTGATGACGGTCCCGACGCCTTCCCGGATCAGCGTCCCAGTCTTCTCGTCCATCCGGACTTCGTCCGTATCCGGGACTTGTTTGAGGAACACTGCGATCTTCAGGTGGACCACCTCGATTTCAAAGGAGACGTTTGCTCTCGGAGGAAAGAATCTTCCTTGAGGCTTGAAGTCGTTTCCAGAACCAGGCGGAGGTACCCATGCAGCAGATCCCTCCTAGTGCCAGGGCAAGCCGCACGCCCATCCGGCCGGTCAGCCACCCCGCGATCAGGCTTCCAAAGGGGGCGATTCCCACCAGGGCCATCGTGTAAAGGCTCATGATCCGGCCCCTGAAGGCATTTTCCACCAGCGTCTGGAGCATCGTGTTGCAGGATGCCAAAGTCGAAATCATGCCGAATCCCGCGATCGCCACGAGCACGTAGGAAGCACCGGCGGACGGGGAGAACGCGAAACCGACCACCGCCGCGGAAAAAAGGCCGGAAACGACCGGGATGATTTTCTCCAGGCCCCCGGTGCCCTTCCGCACGGCCAGGAGCATGGAACCGACCAACGCTCCCGCACCGGTCGCGCCCATCAGGAAACCGAGGGTCCTCGGGCCGCCCTTGAGGATCTCCCTGGCGAAGACCGGCATCATGACGACGTAGGGGAGTCCCAGGAGGCTGAGGCAGGAGAGGAGGATCAGGATATCGCGAATGGGCCGGTTGTGCCAGGCATAGGACAGTCCCTGCCGTATGCCGGCAAAGGCTGGAGTTTGAGGCGGGACTTCGGCAGCTGGTGAAATCCGCATGGCTTTCAGTGCGAGGATGATGCTGAAGTAGCTTAGGCCGTTCAGCAGGAAGCAGAGTCCTTCCCCGACGGCGGCGATGACGATTCCGGCGATGGCGGGACCCAAAAGCCGGGCAAGGTTGAACAGCGAGGAGTTCAGCGCGATGGCGTTGCCCAGGTCTTCTTTGTTTTCGACCATCCGGACCACGAAGGCGTGACGGGCCGGCATGTCGAAGGCGTTGATCATCCCGAGGAGGGCCCCGCAGGCGAGGATCGCGAGAAAGGTGGCTTTTCCGGCAAGGGTCAGGGCAGAAAGGACGAGGGCCTGCCCCATGGCCAGGCCTTGCGTCCAAATCAGCAGGCGGCGAAGGTCGACACGATCGACGATGGCCCCGGCAAAGAAACCCAGAAGAAGGGTGGCGATCTGGCTTGCGAAATCGACGGTGCCAAGGGCGAAGGGGGAAAGCGTCAGGCGGTAAACGAGCCAGCTCATGGCGACCCGCTGCATCCATGTCCCGATCAGGGAAATGGCCTGTCCAGTGAAAAAAAGCCTGTAGTTCCGATAGCGCAGGGCCCGAAAGGGACCCATCCCGGGAAAGGATTCTGCGCCGAGGTTCGTTGGCATGAAGGACCGTCCTTGGGAACGTGCATCCCGCTTGGAATTCGTCCTATGATAACGTCAACGCAACGGCCAGGCAAACGTTGGTACGAACCGGGGAGGGCTTGCCATGGAAAACCGCGGGAACCTTTTTGAGAACCGGGAAGCGGGCAAGGATTCGGAATCCGTCCAGGTCCTCCTGGAGTTGCCCGGCGTGAGGATCGAACGGATCGCCTCCTTCGGCCAGGAGTCCCCGCCGGGTTTTTGGTACGAGCAGGAAGAAGGGGAATGGGTCGCCCTTCTCGAGGGGGAGGCCTGTCTCGAGTGGGAAAACGGGCGTCGCCTCAGGATGCAGCCGGGGGACTGGGTCTTCCTTCCCGCGCGGGAACGGCATCGCGTTGCCTGGACCGCACCCGGCAGGGCGACGCTCTGGCTTGCGGTCTTCTGCCGATCGTCGAGCTAGAGCCCTGGCAATGCCAGCGGCAGCCTTCCTGTCGGCGGCCAGGGTGACCGGAGGAAATCTCCAAGCGCCTTGAGAGAAACGGGAACTTCGGAATAGACGGCCACCGCGGCGCCGGCCTTGGGACAGAGGGAAAGGCCGAAGGGCGAGCCGGTGGCCAGAAGGACCGCCCGGTTTTCGAGGCGCTGGGCCAGGTCTTTCCAGGAGGGGAATTTCCCGAGGTCTCCCGCCCAGACGTAGACCGGTTCCTCTCCTTCAATTCCCCCCAGGATTCCATCGATGTCCTCGGGGCGCAGGGAAAGGGAAACGAACAGGGGCTTCAGGCCCGGGGCGGTCCCGAGAAGGGCTGAGGCTTGGTCTGCCTTTTCCAGCGGCCACAGGAGGATTTTCGGTTTTTCCCCTTCTGCCGCGGGGAACCGTTCGAAGCGGTTCCAGGCCACCGTAAGCGCGCGGCGGGCGATGGTCTCGGCGAGGGCCAGGTTTTCAGGTGACCCCAGCTCCCCCAGCCGTTCGGGCCTTGGACCCGGATCATCCAGGATATTCAGGGCTTCCTTGGCCTTGAGGATTCGGCGTACCGCCTCGTCAAGCCGGGATCGCGGGATCCGGTCCGTCAGGACGGCGGAAACGAGGGCACGGTGGATGCTCTCGAGTTCCTCCGGGTCGTGCCCTGGATCCGCCCCCAGCAGCAGGAGGTCGGCCCCGGCCTGTAGCGCCAGCACCGCCGTCTCCTCGATGGACCAGTATCGGTCCAGGGCCTTCATGCCCAGGGAATCCGTCACGATGAGGCCCCGGAACCCCAGTTTCTCGCGAAGGACGGCATAGGTTTTCGGCAGCAGGGTTGCCGGAAACGGATTGCGCTGGTCGAGCTCAGGGACCGAAACGTGGGCCGTCATGAGGGCGGGAACGCCGGCCTTGACCAGGGCTCCAAACGGAGCAAGATGGAACTTCTCGAGGACCTCCAGCGGGCTGTCGTCTACCGGCAGGCCGTAATGCGAGTCCACGGAAGTGTTCCCATGCCCCGGGAAATGTTTTGCGACGCAAAGCACCCCTTCCGCGGCGGCGGGCGCGACCATGGCGCAAGCCATCCTCGCAACGAGGCCCGGGTCGGAACCGAAGGAACGCGTCCCGATCACGGGGTTGGCCGGGTTCAGCAGCACGTCGGCGACTGGGGCGAAATTAACGGTGATGCCGAGCGTCCGAAGTTCCCTCGCCGTGACTCCGGCTGCCTTTGCGGCCAGTTCGGGGTCGGCCGTCGCGCCGAGGGCCATGTTGCCGGGGAAGACCGTGACCCCCCGTGTGAGCCGGTTGACCCGTCCGCCCTCCTGGTCGACGGCGATAAACAGCGGAACCGCATCGGCGGAAGCGGCGGCTTCCTGGAGAGAACGGGTCAGCCGGGTCACCTGGTCCGGGTTCACGATGTTCCCGGTGGAGGAATAAAGGACCATTCCGCCGGGGCGGATCCGGCCGATCATCGAACGGAGGGAGGGGGTGACCGAATCTCCGCGGAAAAACCCAACCAGGACTTGGCCGGCCTTTGCCTCCAGCGGCATGGCTTTGATCAGCGCATCCACGCGGTCACCCGATGGCTTGCTTTCTGCCGCGGCAGGCAAGGCCTGAAACAGCAAAAGGAATAAAACGAACGGCAGCCACCGCCTCTTCTGTTTCATGGGACCCCCTTCCTTTACTCTCTAGATTTCCGTGCTCTCATTTTACTCTATTAATACATAAAACGCGTTAAACAACACGCGCAAAAAAAGGTCCAGGGGGAAATAAACCCCCTGGACCTTTTCCGGATTTCGGCTGTTACTTTTCCTTGCGGCCGTTTTCGAAAAAGACCCTGCAGTTCGGATCGATCTTTCCCACCCCAAGGTGTCGTGCCTTGAAATCCTTGAGGAGTTCGAGGAACTTCGGCGTCAGAAGAAGGATCGCAAAGAGGTTGATGAAGGTCGGCGCGCCGGACGCCACGTCCGCGAAAACCCAAACGATATCCGCGGGCATTCCCCTGTATGCCGCGTAAAGCACGAGGGCGAGCCCCGGAATGGGATAGAACCACTTGTAGACAGTCAGGATCCGCTGCTTCAGCTCGACCTTTTCCCTGAGGACGTAGCGCAGAATGACGTCGTAATAGGTGTACCAGCCTGTCGTGGTCGTGATGCCGAAAAGGAACAGGGAAACCGTGAGCAGGATCTGGCCGATGTTCCCGTAAACTGCGTTGAAGGCGGAAAGGGTGAGTGTCGCGCCCTTCAGCCCGGAACTCCATTGCCCGGTCATGATGATGCAGAGGGCCGTGATCGAGCAGACGATGATCGTATCGACGAAGACCTCGAAGACGCCCCACATGCCCTGGCGCACCGGGTGGTCGGTCGTGGCGGTAGAATGGATCATCGGTGAGGTCCCCCAGCCCGCCTCGTTGCTGAAGACGGCCCGGGCTAGCCCTTTCTGGATGGCGACCGCGACAGCCGCACCGGCAAAACCGCCCGTTGCGGCCGTACCCGAGAAAGCTCCCGAAAGAATCAGGGAGAGGGCAGTTCCGACCTGGTCAATTCGGGCAAGAATGATGCCGAGGCCGGCGACCACGTACAGGACGCACATAAAGGGGACGAGCCGGCTGGCGATCTGGCCGAGCTTTCTCAGTCCTCCGGCGATCATGACATAGACGAGGCCCGTGTAGATGGCAGCCATGAGGGATTGGTTGACCTTGAAGGTCGAAGACAACGCTTCCGAAACGTTGTAGCACTGCATGGTGACTAACACCCCGACCAGCATGCAGGAGATGAAGAGGAAATTCAATACTTTCGCGGTGCCTGCCATTTTGCGTTCGATGCCTAGACCCTCATGTAGCCTCCTTTTAAGAAAAGTAAAAAGCGACCAGCCCATACAATTAACAATAAACAAACTATTCCTTTTATAGGAAGGGCAAACACGGAAGTCAAGTCCCAGAACTGCTGTAAATTCGGATCCGGTTACAGATTCACCGCTACGGCCTCAGGTTGAGACATGTTTACCGGCTGTTTCACTGAGGCCT
>JALHIN010000022.1:0-31788 GCA_022839995.1 Synergistota bacterium | reverse complement strand
ACCGGGTTGTGAGGATGGACGAAAGCCTCAATCGCGAATTGGCGGGGAGCCGGGACTTGAAAATATAAGCGGGATGTTCAGACCTTGTTCTTTGCTGTTTGCATACAAACAGCAAAGAACAAGGTCTGACCCCCTAACGCTTAAGCAAGGGTAGCCAGGGCTTCGTCCAGCGCCTCGATTTCTCCCGACAGGGCCTCCCAGCGGTCCATCAGGTTCGCCAGGGCTTCTTCCACCGAAGCCATCTGGCCGGCCAGCTCCCTCATCCGCTGGGGGTCTGCGTGGGCCCGGGGGTCGCAGAGGGCCGCCCCGATTTTCGCCTTCTCGTCCTCCCGTTCGGCGATCTCGTCTTCAAGGGCTTCCAGCCGCTTCGAGAGGGCCGTTTTTTCTTTCTTCAGCCGGTTCGCGTGACGGGCAGGGTTGTTCCGTTCGTCCGGGAGCGGGGCCCACCGATCCTGCGGGAGGAGCTCCGGCGGCTCGGGGACGGCCGCAGGAGCCGTGGCCGCGGCCCTCGCGGAATCTCCGTTCCGGGAAGGCGGGGCTTCCGGTTCCTCGTCCGGGGCCACCTTGCCGCGGCGGGCGATGAAGTCCGAATAATTTCCCAGGTAGATCCTGGCCTGTCCCCCGCGGATCTCCACGACTCGCTCCACCAGTTCGTCCAGGAAATAGCGGTCGTGGGAGACCAGCACGACCGTACCCGAGTAGTCCAGCAGGGCCTTCTGGAAGCGGTCCTTGGTCGAGGGATCCAGGTGGTTCGTCGGCTCGTCGAGCACCAGGACGTTCGACTCCGTCAGCAGCACCTTCAGCAGGGCGAGCCGTGCCTTTTCCCCTCCCGACAGAACCCGCACCGGCTTTTCGATGTCGTCCCCCGAGAAGAGGAACGCCCCGAGCAGGTCCCGCCGCTCCTGGGGCGTCGTCTTCGAAAGCACCGAGCAGGCCTCGTCCCAGACCGTCCCCTCGGTGGACATGTTGTCCGCCATTTCCTGGGCGTAGAACGCCAGCTTCACCCCGTGCCCGCGGGTCACGGTCCCCGAATCCGGGAGCTCGACTCCGGCCAGAAGGCGAGACAGCGTGGACTTGCCCGCCCCGTTGACCCCCACCAGGGCGATTTTCTCCCCCCGCCGGATCTCCAGGTCCACCCCGCTGAAGACGGGCTTCCCGTCATAGCTTTTCGAGAGGTTTTCCCCCTTCAGCACCAGCAGACCGCTTCGCGGCGGCTCAGGGAAGCGGAAGGCCACCGTCGGGGGCGGGGCGTCGATTTTCACCGTCTCCATCTTCTCCAGCATGCGGATCCGGCTCTGCACCTGGGCGGCCTTGGTCGCCTTGTAGCGGAAGCGCGAGATGAACCGTTCCGCCTTTTCGATGACCTCTCTCTGGGCTTCGGCTTCCCGGGCCAGGCGCTCCTCGCGCTCGTCACGCTGGCGCAGGAAATCCTCGTAGTCCCCGGGGTACAGGGTGAGGTTGCCCCTGCACAGCTCGGCGATCGTCGTCACCACGTTGTCCAGGAATCGACGGTCGTGGCTGACCGTCACGAGGGTGCAGCGGCTGTTCTTCAGGAAGGCCTCCAGCCATTCCATGCTCTCGGTGTCCAGGTGGTTCGTCGGTTCGTCCAGGAGCAGGATTTCCGGGTCCTGCAGCAGCAGGGATGCCAGTGCGATCCGCATCTTCCAGCCGCCCGAGAAGGTCTCGCAGGGCCGGTCCGCGTCCCCTTCGGCGAAGCCCAGCCCCTTCAGGACCCGCCGGGCCCGGGCTTCGAACGCGTAGGCATCCAGCGTCCCGTGAGCCTGGACCAGCCGCTCGTGCCTCGCAAGGACGTCGGCCAGTTCCGGGCTGTCCGCATCCAGGCCCGCCAGCTCGGCCTCGCATTCGGCCAGGGCCGCCTCCAGCTCCGCCACGCCGCAACGGTCCCGGAGGGTGTCCATCACCGTCCCGCTGCCCAGCTCCACCAGGTCCTGGGGCAGGTACCCGATCCGCGCCCCCCGGGGGATCTCGACGGTGCCTGAATCCGGCTGGACTTTTCCGAGGATGGTTTTCAGCAGGGTGCTCTTGCCGGCCCCGTTGTCGCCCACCAGGCCCACGCGGGCCCGGTCCGGCACGGTCCAGCCGATCCGGTCGAACAGGATTTTTTCTCCGTAGCGCAGGGAAAGGTTCCGGATTGTCAGCGTCATGAGGGCTATTCTCCACGGAAGGCGCCCAAAGGGCAAGGGCAGCCCGCGGACCCCGCCCCAGACTGGCTTCGCAGGGGGGATTTGCCGAAATCCCCCGTTTGGGGTTATCCTTTTGTTCGCGAAAGGCGGGATGATCGATGAAAAACGCCCTGACCCTTCTGCTTCTGCTTGGTTTCTTAACCCTCGCCGGAGGCCTGGCCTCGGCCGAGGAACTCGATACGCCGGCGCTCTACGATCCGAACAACCCTCCGGCGGCCGCCGTAGAGGAACCTCCCCTCCCGGAAGAGGCACCGGCCCCGGTCGAGCCCCCTCTCGTCACGGCCCAGCGGAAGGCGATCGCCGCGCTCTTCTGCCGTATCAACAGGAACCTGGGAGCCGAAAAAGCCGAGCGCTATGCAGACCACGTCCTCGACGCGGGAAGGCTCTTCGGCGTGGATCCGCTGGTCGTGGCCTCCATCCTCGTGCGGGAATCCAGGGCCAACGCGTCGGCGAGGAACCGGTCCAACATCGGCCTCATGCAGGTCAACTGGAAGGCCCACGAAAAGAACCTCCCTCGGGCCTTCCCTGAAATCCGGAACGTCAAGGACCTCTTCGACCCCAGGAACAACATCCTGGCAGGGGCCTGGATCTTCTCCTGCTACCACAGGTCCTCCGGCGGAGACCTCGCGAAATCCCTGAAGAAATACGTCGGCGGCAACTCGGGATACGTCGAGAAAGTCCTTTCTGCCTACCGCACCCTCAGGAACGACCTCGCCACCCTGGCGGCCTCGGCTGCCTCCCCCTGAGGCTTCTCCCGTGAAGGAAGCCCTCCGCCGAGCCCTGGCCTGCCTGACGAAAGCCCCGGCGGTGCCCCGGGAAGCCCAGGGCATCGCGTCTGCCCTCCTGCACGTTTCCGATACTCCTTCCTTCTTCTACGCCGACCTCGGCAGGATCGCAGAGGCCGTCAGGCCCCGCTTCATCGTCCACACGGGGGACCTCGCCGACGAGATCAAGCTCCGCTCCCGTTCGCCCGATGCCCGCCTCTACGCCTCTCGGGTGCAGTCGCTCGTGTCGGTCCTGCTGGCCACGCCGGCCGAGAGGATCTTCCTGGTCATGGGCAACCACGACGACTTTGCGGTCGTTCGAGCCCTGGCCGCCGGCCTTGCGGGCAGGCTGCAGGCCTTCGAGCGCTGCGCCCGGATGCAGCTCGAGGGGGTGCGGATCGCCGCCGCCCATCGGCCGGAAGATCTCTGGAAATGTATCTCGCAGGACCCGGCAGACTTCGGCCTCTACGGGCACGACACCAGTGTCCTGCCGCCTGACGCCGACGGCCGCCAGGACCTCAACGGAAACGTGAAGATCCGGGTGCTGGACCTGGACAGCCGAGCGGTCCATTCCTTCGATTACCCCCGCGCCGTGCACGACGCGCGACAGAAGAAACGGAAAATCGGCCTCTAGGGCCAGGGGAGGTTGAGACGATGCTGTCGCTGATGCGGGGGGCACCCCGGCTTCTCCTGCTGGAGACCCAAGACGGCGAACGACTGGGGGCCTTCCTGGACAAAAGAAGGGCGGAGCACGCCTACGACCTGCGGGAGGCCTGGGGGAAGGCGGGGGAGCAGCAGACTCTCGTCTTCCTGAAGGACACGGCCGGCAAACGTGCGGGCGAATCCCCCGATTGGCTGGATGGAAGCCGCATCTACGTCATCAGCGAGGGCACGGAGGACCTGCTCTGCGCCCTCGTCAACGAAAGGCTCTGCTCGTTGGTGGAGCGGGTGGAAAGCCGGCACGGGGGGCTGATCGTCCGGACCTTCGGGCAGCCGGACGCCATCATCGACCTCCTGAAGTCCGAGCTCGGGGCCCGGGAGACCGAAGGGCCGGAATGGACGGCGTGGCCCGACCGGCAGTGCACCGCGGTGCTGTTCACCGGGAAATCCCTGAGGAACATCCTCGAACCGGCGGACCTGCACCCCCGCCGCCTGGTGCTCCCCATGCGAAACGAAATGGCCTACCGGTTGATGCGCCGAAGCATCGTGAGGTACGTCACGTCCGGGCTGTCGGGGCGGTCGTGGAACGTGGTGGAACTGCGCCTTTACGACAGGTACGGCCTGTACGACCTGCATTACAGGCGGGTCATGCGCGCGCTGGAGGCCCTGGAAATCGGCCTGGTGGTGGGGGAAGGGTGGAGCCGGGACTTCGCCCGGGTGCTGCTCGAGGTGAAATGCTACAGCCTGAAGATGGTGACGCCCCTGGAACCGGAGGCGGTCAAGCGAACCCTCCTGGGGCTGGAAGTCGCCGCCGACGGGAGGCGGATCCTGGACCTGGACCTCTACGGGGGTAAGCGGAAAATCGGCTGGAGCGAGGCTGCCGCAGGGGAAAGCCGGGAAACGGCCGCCCTTCGCTCCCGCGAGGAAATTCGGGCGCGCCTGGACCCGGCCGACCGCGAGGAGTTCGACGCGCTGGAGGCGGAGATCCTGTCGAAGAACTGGTGAAGCGGCCGCGCCGGGCCTCCTACTGCGCCGGCGGCGGGTCGCTCACGAAGGAGATCGACGTGTCGTCCATCACGATCTTCTTCACCGAAACCGGGAACACCGACTCGCGGAAGTCGATGATCGGCTGCACCTTCTCGATCACGTCCTCGGTCAGCCCCTGGGGCATCGTCAGGCCGCTCACGTTCAGCTTGTAGTCCCGGATGAAGATCTGCTTCCCGTCGGGAGAGGCCGCCAGCTTCCCCGTCAGCTTCACCACCAGGTGCAGCTTGAAGAGGAAGTGGGTTTCGTACACCCCCACCGCCTTGATCTGGGTCGGCGACAGGTCCATCCGGATGCTCTTCCACTTCCTGTCCCCTTTCACGGACTCCTTCATGGCGGCGTTGATGTCCGTTTCCAGGATCACCCCGCGGCTCCGCGTGTCTCCCGCGCTCTTCACCTCGAGATTTTTCTCCCATTCCTCCGGCGGGTTGAACTGCAGGTCGGAGGCCTCCATGACGAGGCTTTCGACCCTCAGCTTGTCGATCACCGCCCCCTTCGCCCGCACCGTGGCCTTCTTCACGAACCCCTTCGCGTCGGGTCCCCCTTCCAGCCGGACTTCCATGGACTGGGGCGAGAATTTTTTCTCGAGGGCAGCCTTCAGCAGCGCGGCCCGTTCCGCCTCGGACTGCGGGGCGGCCTGGGCCCACGCGACTTCCGCTGCAAAAAGGAAAAGGGCGGTGCAAACCACCAGGATCGTCCGCTTCCTCATGACGGGTTCCTCCCTGGATAAAACGGAGTTTTGCGGCCTTTCGAAAAATATTCTCCGCGATACGACGGTGCTTGTCCATGGTGTTCCTTCGGATCCCTGCACGGGCCGAAAGAGGAAGCCGAGGGGAGTGATGCCGAACATTAGAGACCGATTGAGGCAAAACGTACGCTGATTGACAGAAAGTGCCCGAAAAGGGTATTTTGAACACCTGGACAGTTTACAACGACTGCCAAAAGGAGGGAATGCGAGATGAAATTCGAGCACATCATCAAGAGCGCGGACTGGAAAACCGAGAAGCATGCCCCGGTCATCGAGGCGCCGGAAACGGTCAAGGCCGGAGAGAAATTCGTCGTCGACCTCAGCGTCGGCAAGGAGATCCCCCACCCGAACACGACAGAGCACCACATCCGCTGGATCAAGCTGTACTTCATGCCCGAGGGAGGCAAGTTCCCCTTCGAGGTCGCCAACGTGGAATTCACCGTCCACGGCGAGTCCGTCGACGGCCCCAACAAGGGCCCGGTCTACACCGAGCCCCACGCGAAGGTCGCCATGAAGATCACGTCCCCGGGCATGCTCATCGCAGCGTCCTACTGCAACATCCACGGCCTCTGGGAAAGCGCGCAGGAAATCAAGGTCGAAGCCTAGGTTCGGCAGTCCCGGGGGAAATGAACCGCCCCCGGGATTTTGTTTCTCCAGGGCGTTGAAAGGTTGGTGTTCAGCTGATATATTATTCCCGGTCACAAAAACTTAAGAAGGGGGTCACAGGTACATGAGAAAAGCGTCACTGCTGCTCGCTGCACTCGCGCTCCTGGCACTCATGGCCGGAACTGCCCTGGCTGCCGCGCCGTTCCACATCGGCGTCGTCACCGGGACGGTATCCCAGTCGGAGGACGACCTTCGCGGGGCCGAAGCCCTGATCAAGGCTTACGGCGACGTCGCGAAGGGCGGGATGATCAAGCACATCACCTATCCCGACAACTTCATGTCCGAGATGGAAACCACCATCAGCCAGATCGTCGGTCTCGCCGACGACCCCAAGATGAAGGTCATCGTGGTCAACCAGGCCATCCCGGGCACCACCGAGGCCTTCCGACGCGTCCGTGAGAAGAGGCCCGACATCCTTCTCCTGGCCGGTGAACCGCACGAAGACCCGAACGTCATCGGATCCGTGGCGGACGTCTGCGTCAACGCCGACAACGTGGCCCGCGGCTACCTCATCATCGCCGCCGCCAAGAAGATGGGCGCCGACACCTTCGTCCACATCTCCTTCCCCCGCCACATGAGCTACGAGCTGCTCTCCCGCCGCCGCGCCATCATGGAGCAGGCGTGCAAGGACCTCGGCCTGAAGTTCGCCTTCGAAACCGCTCCTGACCCGAC
Source organism: Synergistota bacterium (assembly GCA_022839995.1). Lineage (GTDB taxonomy): Bacteria > Synergistota > Synergistia > Synergistales > 79-D21 > 79-D21. The sequence continues at coordinate 25,030 of JALHIN010000022.1, read as the reverse complement.
CAGCGACGTCGGCGTGGCCGGAGCCCAGCAGTTCATCCTCGAGAAGGTCCCTGCCTGGCTCAACAAGTACGGCAAGAAGACCGCGTTCTTCTGCACCAACGACGCCCAGACCGAGCCTCTCCTGAAGCAGGTCGCCAAGCTCGGCGGCTTCTTCGTGGAAGCCGACCTGCCCTCCCCGCTGATGGGCTACCCCGGCGCCCTGGGCATCGACCTCTCCAAGGAACAGGGCAACTGGCCCGCCATCCTCAAGAAGGTTGAAAAGGCCGTCATCGACGCGGGCGGCAAGGGCCGCATGGGCACCTGGGCCTACTCCTACGGCTACACCACCACGGCCGGCCTCGGCGAATACGGCAAGCGCGTCGTCGAGAAGAAAGCGAAGCTCGGCGACATGAAGGCCCTGCTCGCCTCCTACGAGAAGTACACCCCCGGCGCTGCCTGGAACGCCAGCAACTACACCGACGTCGGCACCGGCGTCAAGAAGAAGAACTACTTCCTCGTCTACCAGGACACCTACGTCTTCGGCAAGGGCTACCTGGGCATGACGAAGGTCGTCGTCCCCGAGAAGTACTTCAAGATCAAGAAGTAGCCCTCCTGCGGGACAGGCACGAAAGGCGGGGGGAGCCGACCGGCTCCCCCCGCCTGCTTTCTCGTGAAGGATTTCGAGGGCTCCTACTTGTTCCTGCCGCCGCCTTTCCCGTCCTTCCCGTCTTTTCCGCCGCCCTTGCCTTCCCCTTTGCCTTCGCCCTTACCCTTTCCCTTGCCGGTTTCGGTCGAGGCGGTCGAAGCCGCACCGGCTTCGGCGGTTCCCTTCGCGGCCTTCTGGAGCTGCCCCGGAGGGGTATCCTTCAGCTTCTCGAGGCCTGCCAGCTGCTCCTCGGTCATTTCGGCCTGGACGGCTGCCATTGCCTCCTGGACGGTGACTCCCGCGGAAACCTGAGCCTGCACGCTGCTCCAGACGGATCCCCAAAGTTCCTGTTCCTGGATGTTCCGGCTTGCTGGCAGGCCGTTCATTTTCGCCCACCCGATGAAGGCGTGCCGCTCGGCGACCTTCGCGGCGATCTCGGGGGGCATCGTCTCGCCGACTTCCTCCTCGGCCGGTTCGGCAGCCGGTTCTTCCGCGGGAGCCGGTTCCTCCGCCGCGGCTTCCTCGGCCGGGGCGGTTCCGGTCAACCCGGCTCGCTCCATGAATTTCTGCGCCAGCTCGAACTGCGTTTCAACCGCGGTTCCCGGTCCTTCGGCAAAGGCGCAGCCGGCAACCAGGACGAACGCGAAGACGAGGCCGAACACCCATCCCTTTCTCGTGCCCATCCGTGATCCCCTCCCGAAAAAGTATTTTTTAAACGGTTGTGATTGACCAGGTCGAATGCCAGGAAATAATACCACGAAAAACCCAAGTAAGCCATAATAAAACAAGCAAAAACACCTCAAACCCTATGAATAATAGGATAATAAAATCATTTTAGTATGTGTTGTTTTGAATCCGTCGGGGCAGTCGGGGTCGGGTCCCCGGCCCCGGTTCGTCGATTGAAGTCGTGATGTAAGCATGATATATTAGGTTGCGCTCAATTTGTGACAGGTTTGACAAGCCGGGGCGGTTGGGGTAACTTTTCCCGCGGCCCGGTTCAGGGATGTCGGGCCTCTTTAGGGTTTTTGTGGTATCGTAAAAAAGCTGCCGCAGAAAAAGAGGAAAAAAGTCGCCCTGGGCTTTCTTTCCTGGATTAAGCGAGGTGATCCGTAGGCAATGGAAACAGTGCCGCTTCTGAGAATGGAGCACATCGGCAAGGAATATTTCGGAAACCGTGTCCTGGCTGACGTGTCGTTCTCCCTCGAGAAAGGACAGATCCTCGGTCTGGTCGGCGAGAACGGCGCGGGCAAGAGCACCCTCATGAACATCCTTTTCGGAATGCCGGTCATCAGCCAGACCGGCGGTTTCGAGGGAAAAATCCTCCTCGAAGGCAAAGAAGTGAACTTCGCCGACCCCCTCGATGCACTCGAAGCCGGCATCGGTTACGTCCACCAGGAATTCTCGCTCATCCCCGGGTTCACTGCCACCGAGAACATCCTCCTGAACCGCGAATCCACGAAGTACAACTTCCTCGTGGAAGTGTTCGGAAACCGGCTCGAGACGTTGGACAGGCCCCACATGAGGCAGAGGGCGGAGCGGGCCATCGGCACCCTGGGGGTGGACCTCGACCCCGAGATGGTCGTCACCGAGATGCCCGTCGGGCACCGCCAGTTCACCGAGATCGCCCGGGAAATCGACCGGGAGAACATGAAGCTGCTCGTCCTGGACGAGCCCACCGCCGTGCTGGCCGAATCGGAGGCCCAGGTCCTCCTGGACGCCATGAGGAAACTCGCCTCCCAGGGGATCGCCATCATCTTCATCAGCCACCGCCTCCAGGAGATCATGGACGTTTGCGACAAGATCCTGGTGCTCCGGGACGGGCGCGTCATCCAGGAGGCGAAGACCCACGAAACCAGCGTCCGCCAGATCGCGGGCTGGATGGTGGGCCGCAAGATGGAAGAGACCGCCGAGGCCCGGCCGTCGGACCGCATCCTGGGAGCCCCGCTGCTGAAAGTCCAGAACCTCTGGGTCGACATGCCCGGCGAAACCGTCCGGGACGTCTCCTTCGAGGTTCGCCAGGGAGAGATCTTCGGCATCGGCGGGCTGGCCGGACAGGGCAAGCTGGGCATCGGAAACGGCATCATGGGCCTGTATCCCGCCGGGGGCAAGGTCTTCCTGGGCGACAAGCCCATCTACCTGAACGACCCGAGGTTTTCCCTTTCCGCGGGAATGGCCTTCGTGTCGGAGGACCGCCGCGGGGTCGGCCTGCTGCTCGAAGAACCCATCGAGTGGAACATCGTCTTCACCGCCATGCAGACCCAGGACGCCTTCACCAGGTCCCTCTTCGGCGGCCTGGTGAAGTGGCGGGACGACCGGGCCATCGCCGCAGCCGCCAGGCAGTACATCGACGCCCTGGAGATCAAGTGCGTTTCCGGCCGCCAGCGCGCCATCGAGCTGTCCGGCGGCAACCAGCAGAAGGTCTGCCTGGCCAAGGCCTTCGCTGTGAAACCGAAGCTCCTCTTCGTGGCCGAGCCCACCCGCGGGATCGACGTCGGCGCGAAGAGGCTCGTCCTCGACACGCTGATCCGCACCAACCGGGAAAACGGCACCACCATCGTCATGACCAGCTCCGAGCTCGAGGAGCTGCGCTCCGTTTGCGACCGCATCGCCATCGTCGACGAGGGGCGCATCTCCGGAATCCTGCCTCCCACCGCACCCGTGGAGGAATTCGGCCTCCTCATGCTGGGCACCACCCGGAACGGCAACGGGAACGGCATCAACGAGGCGGACAGGACGGTGTTCCACAATGAATGAGAAACTGAAAGCCTTCATCGAGGAAGCCGGGTGGCCCCGCGTCATCATCGGGCTGTTCCTGCTTTCCCTCTTCGTCGCGGCTCCCTTCGTCCGGGTCCGGGTGGACGCGTCCATCAGCGACACCCTCGTGCGCTTCGGGATGAACGGCATCCTGGTCCTGGCCATGGTCCCCATGATCCAGTCCGGGTGCGGCCTCAACTTCGGCCTCCCCCTGGGCATCATCGCCGGCCTTTTGGGCGCGGTCACCAGCATCCAGTTCAACCTCACGGGCGTCCTGGGCTTTGCCGCCGCCCTCGGCATGGCGATCCCCCTGGCCGTCCTGTTCGGCATCGCCTACGGCCTTTTGCTGAACCGGGTCAAGGGGGACGAAATGATGATCGCCACCTACGTCGGCTTCTCCTCGGTGGCCTTCATGTGCATGATGTGGCTCATGCTCCCCTACACCAGCCCCAACATGATCTGGGGATACGGCGGAAGCGGCCTGAGGACCACCATCAGCGTGGAGGGCTACTGGCTCCACATCCTCAGCGACTTCCTCTCGATCCAGATCGGGCCGTACCTCTACATCCCCACGGGCATGTTCCTCTTCTTCGGGTTCATGTGCTTCCTGATGTGGGCGTTCCTCCACACCAAGACCGGAACGGCCATGACCGCCGTAGGTTCCAACCCCGAGTTCGCCCGGGCAAGCGGCATCGACGTCAACCGCATGCGGGTCATCTCCGTCGTGCTCTCCACCGTCCTGGCGGCCATCGGGATCATCGTCTACCAGCAGTCCTTCGGGTTCATCCAGCTGTACATGGGTCCCTTCTACATGGCCTTCCCGGCCGTGGCGGCCATCCTCCTGGGCGGGGCCTCGGTCCACAAGGCCAGCATGCTCAACGTCGTCATCGGGACGCTCCTCTTCCAGGGCATCCTCACCATGACCCCGTCGGTCATCAACTCGCTCCTCCAGACCGACATGTCGGAAGTCATCCGAATCGTCGTGAGTAACGGCATGATCCTCTATGCCCTTACCCGGAAAGTGCAGGCCAAACGATGAAAGCCCTAACGACGAAAGAGAAGATCCAGCACTTTTTGATCTCCAACGCCGTGCCGATCATCTTCATCCTGATGTCGGCCGTCGCGATCCCGCTGTCCGGGTTTTCGCCCACCTACCTGGTCCAGGAGATGCTCATCCGCCTGGCCCGGAACAGCTTCCTCGTGCTCTCGCTCATCATCCCCATCGTCGCGGGGATGGGGCTCAACTTCGGCATGGTCCTCGGCGCCATGGCGGGGCAGATCGGCCTGATCCTCGTCTCCGACTGGGCCGTCGTGGGCATGCGAGGCCTCCTGCTGGCCGCCCTCATCGCCACCCCGATCTCCATCGGCCTCGGCTACATTTGCGGGGCAGTCCTCAACCGGGCCAAGGGCCGGGAAATGGTCACCAGCTACATCCTCGGGTTCTTCATCAACGGCATCTACCAGCTCACCGTCCTCTACGCCTTCGGCAAGCTGATCCCCATCGCCAACGCCGAGCTGGTCCTGTCCCGCGGTTACGGCATCCGAAACGCCATCAACCTGGCGGGCATGCGGCACGCCCTGGACTACCTCATCCCCCTGAAGGTCGGCAGCCTCAACGTCCCCCTGGGCACCTACCTCACCATCGCCCTCTTCTGCCTGTTCATCGTCTGGTTCCGCCGGACCAAGCTCGGGCAGGACATGCGGGCGATCGGGCAGGACATGGGCGTCGCCGGGGCCGCCGGGATCCCCGTGGAAAAGACCCGCATCATCGCCATCATCATCAGCACCGTGCTGGCCTGCTACGGACAGATCATCTTCCTCCAGAACATCGGGACGATGAACACCTACAACAGCCACGACCAGGCGGGCATGTTCGCCATCGCGGCCCTGCTCATCGGCGGTGCCACGGTCTCGAAGGCCACGATCCCGAACGTCTTCGTGGGCGTCATCCTGTTCCACCTGATGTTCGTGGTCAGCCCCATGGCCGGCAAGCAGCTCATGGGCCAGGCCCAAATCGGAGAATACTTCCGCGTGTTCGTCTCCTACGGGATCATCGCCATCTCGCTGGCCCTCCACGCCTGGAAGCGCCAGAAGGACCGCGAACGCGCCCGGCGGTCCCTCAGAGGGGAGGCGTAATCCCATGGTCTTCAACCGGCGAAACGGATTCCGGCTTGGCCTTCTGGTCGTCCTGGTCCTGCTCGGGATCTACCTGTACACCAGCGGCAAGCAGCACCAGATGTTCGTCGACAACATGGCGGTTGAAATCGAGGGCAAGGCCTACGCCCCCGAGGCCCTCGTCCGGGCGGCCTTCGACGGCGGCGAACCCCTCGAACTCGCCTCGGGCGACCGCGACGTCACCCAGGTCGTCGGCCCCAGGCACACCGTGAAGGTCGAGGTGCTCAACGAATCCGGCGACGTCGTCAAGACCCTCGAGGGCGAATTCCGCTGGGTCTCCGCGAAAAAGGGCATGTTCAGCATCCCGGCCTTCCTGGGCGGTGCCCCGAGCCCCATGATCGACTCCCCCCGCGAGGAGTAATTCGGGACAGGTACTAATTCAGTGCGTTCACATTCACAAGGTTTGATACGGGGCCCGCAGTCGCGGGTCCCGTTTTTTTGTTCCTAATGGTAAAATATGGGGACGTTAGGAGGGACATCAATGAGGACGATAACGAGCAGAGACCTGAAAAACAACCCGGCCATTTTGGCTTCCGAGGGGATCACGATCGTCACCTCCAAGGCGAAGGCGATCGCGCTCTGTCTTCCGCTTTCGGAGGGAGAGGACGCGGCTTCCCTCGGAGAGGCGATCCTCCGCCTGCGGGCCCAGCGCGCTCTGGAAAGGATTCGCGTCAGGGCGGCGGAATCCGGGGTCGCCGAGCTGTCCGAAGCGGAGATCGACGAAGAAATCCAAAACCTCCGGGTTGCCAGGAACAAGGGCAAAAACCTGCCATGACCCGTTTTGTCCTGGACACGAACGTGATCGTGTCCGGTTTCCTGCGCGCCGACAACCCTCCCGGCCGTCTGCTCAACGCCGTGGTGAACGGGCTTCTCCTGCCTGTCCTGGATGCGAGGATCTTCCTGGAATACCGGGAGGTCCTGGCCCGTCCGCGTTTCCGGCTGGACCGGGCAGACGTGGAAGCGGTGCTGGACTACTTCCGTTTCAAGGGGGAGTGGGTCTCGCCCGCTCCCATCATGGATTCTCTCCCCGACGAAAACGACCGTCCCTTCATCGAAGTCGCCCTTGCCGTACGGGTTCCCCTCGTGACGGGGAACCGGAAGCACTTCCCCCCGGTCGGAGGGCTTGTGGTGGTTGGGCCTTCCGAGGCGTTGTCCCTGTTGGAGCTTCCCTCCGGCCGATGATCTTCTCGATCGCCCGGATCGACTTCACGAGGAAAGGCCGGCTTTCTTCATCACTTTGGAAGAGACCTGCCACCGGTCCCTGGTCCCGCGTTCTTGCTTCTTTCGCGATTTGCTCGGCTATGGAGGCAGCCTTGAAGCCCAGGGTCCGCGCCCGGGTTGAAAGCGAGATGATCCGCGTTGCGTGACCCGCTGCTCCTGCTGGAGGATATTCTCGAGTGTGCGGAAAAGATCTCGGCCTACGTGGAAGAAGCGCCTCGTTTCCCTCTTGTTTATCTTCTGCCTCGCTTTGACGTCGAGCTCCCCGGCCTCCGTCGGCACGAGCGTCCGCATCCTTCCCTGAAATCCACCGGACCTTCCTCAGACCCCTCCTCCTTTTCCTCGCCTTTCCCTATACAATGGTCCCCATGGACACACCGCGAATCGGCAAGACCGTCTGGGCCATCAGCGCGGCGAACTTCTTCATCGCCGGCTTCACGAAATGCTACATGCTGCTGCCTGCGTACATGGCCGCGGCGGGGGTCGTCAACCCCGGCCGCATCGGGTGGCTCATGGGCAGCTTCTACATCAGCTCCTTCGTTCGGCCCTTCGTGGGCTGGCTCACCGACCGGGCCGGGTTCCGCCGCGTCCTGCTGGCCTCCGGCGCCCTGGCCGCCGTTTCCGGGCTGGGGATCCTCGTCACGGACCCCAGGTCCCTGGTGCTGCTCACCCTTCTCCGCGTCCTCACCGGCATCGCCTACAGCCTCTTCGCCGTGGCCCTCACCGCCTACCAGTCCCTCGTCCTCGACGGCGAGGGCCAGGGAGCCGGCCTTTCCGTCATCACCTCCACCAACAACCTTCCCTTCCTGCTGGTGGTCCCGGCCTGCGAGGCCCTCCTTTCCGCCGGGTTCCTCAAGGCCTACCTGGCGATGCCCGTGCTGATGGCCCTCGCCACCTGCGTCCTGGCCCTTCGCCTGCCCCAGGTGGACCTCCACCGTTCCGCCCGGCGGGAGTCGCAGGTGAAAACGGCCTCCGTCCTGGCAAAGCGGGGCGTCCGCATGCTGCTGGTCTTGATCTCCCTTTTCTGCGCCGTGGACGCCGGGCTCTTGAGCCTCGCCGCCCTGGGCCGGGAAAAGGGCCTTTCCGTCTCCGCCTTTTTCGCCGCCTCCGCCGTCACGTCCCTCCTGGTCCGCTTCTTCGGCCGCTTCCTTGTGGACCGCCTGCCCCGCGTCCGGACCTCCTGGCTCACCCCCGCCGTATCGGCCCTCCTGCTGGCCGCCTGCGCCCTCCCGGCCGTCGGCAGCGACCTGGCCTTCGGCGCCTGCGGGGCCCTGTACGGCGTCTTCATCGGCCTCGGGTACCCCGTCTTTTTGGCCCTCATCGCCGACGTCTCCGCCCCCGAAGAGCGCAGCCGCGTCACCTCCCTCTTCTGGTTCGTCATGGGGCTGTCCTACCTGGCGATGCCCGTCGTCACCGGGTACCTCGCGGCCCTCCTCTTTTACCGGGGAGCCTTCTTCGTCCTGAACCTCGCCCTCGTTCCCCTCCTGGCCCTTGTCGGCCTGGGCTGGGAAAAATCGTCCGGAAAGGAGTAGAATCGGCATCGTTTTCCACGTTCATGGAAAGGTGGGACCGGTGTTGGTCAAAGGTCTGCTCTTCAAGCTCGACGACGTTCTCTCCAGCGAGACCCGCCTCACGGTGGGCCTCTACCATCGTGTCGCCCGGAGGCTCCGCCGCCGTCCCGGCGGCCCCTGCCTTCACGCGACGCTCTTGTCCCTGCTTTCCTCCCAGGACCGGGGGGAAGAAGCCAAGGCCTGGAACCGCCTCTACCACGACGTTCCCGAGATCCCCCGCATCCTCGACTACCCCGACTTCATGAAGCTGGTGAGGAGAACCGTCCCCGTGGGCACCCTCTTCCAGGGGTTCAGGGAACTGGTCCAGGCCCTGGAAGGAATCGGCGTGCGGACCGCCGTCATGGCGGGACCCTATTGCCGCCTCCAGGAAAACAAGGTGGAGGCCCTGCGCGTGGAAGACCTTTTCGGCGCCGTGGTCTACACCGACTTCTTCTGCCGGGATCCCCGAAAGGCCGTATCCGGGGCCATCCAGAAACTCCGGAGGATGTGGAAGCCCCTGAAGGCCTGCGAGATCGCCTACATCGCCGACGACCCCTCCGGGGACATCGCCGCCGCCCGCATGGCCGGGCTTCACGCCCTGCGCCTGCGCCTGCCTTTTACCCGCCACGCGGACGACGAACCGCAAACCGACCTGGAGCGCCCGGAGCGCGAGTTTTCCAACGTGAGGGAACTGATCGCGGCTCTCTGCCGATACTACAAAATAGATCCCCTCACCGTGCTTCCCGGAGAATGGGATTACTACCTGAAGCCTCGCCCCTGGCGGCTGATGACCCGCCAGGCGGGGCGGCTCTGAAAAAAGCGAACCGGAATGGCCGTTATGGCCCCAAAAGAGATCCAGACACCCTGAAAAAGAAAAGAAACGACGTAAAAGATAAAATACCGAAAATCAGGTTTTTCCTGATGTACAAAGCGCAACGTTATGAATAACATATACTCCGCGTTGGAGAAGTTCATCGAACAGCTGGCCGGATGTCCTTCTGGAAACGCGAGAGAAAGGGTGAACACTCATTCGAAAGCGGCTCATGGATCACCCGACTTTTCTGCGGGGCCTCAAGTTCGCCGTCGACCTTCTCTTTGTGGTCGTCATAACGCCGCTTGCCTTCCTGCTCCGTTTCGAGCACCAGTGGCTCCGCTATGCCGACCAGGTCTTCCTGCTGATGGGAGTCGGCCTCTTCGCCAAGGCTTTCGCCATCTGGGCGTTCGGCCTGCACCGGCGAAGCTGGACGCGCGTCTCCGTGCGGGACCTGGAAAACCTCCTTCTGGGGGTCGCGGTCTTCACAGGTTTCTATTTCCTCGTTGCCTTGGTCTTCCAGGAGCAGCTGGGCATTCCCCGCAGCATTCCCCTCATCGAGGCCTTCCTTGCCGTGGTGATCCTGGGGGGAGTCCGAGTCGCTGTCCGCGTCGCCTACGAGCAAATCCGGTCGGTCCGGGTTTCGCCTTCCGCCCGTCGGACCCTCGTTGCCGGGGCCGGCGAGGCCGGGACCATGATCGCCCGGGAACTGCTCCGCCACCCCGAATCGGGCCTCGTTCCCGTTGGTTTCCTGGACGACGATCCGTCCAAGCGGATCGAAACCTACATGGGCCTGAAGGTGTGGGGGGCCATTTCCGATCTTCCCCGGGTGGCCAGGGAAACGGCAGCTGACCTTGTTCTCATTGCTATTCCCTCGGCGTCCGGGGAAGTGGTGCGGCGCATCGTCGACCTGGCCAAGAGGGCAAATCTCGAGTACCGAATCATCCCCGGGATCTACGAGATCCTCTCGGGCGACGTCTCCGTCTCCCAGATCCGGGAGGTCGACCTGGAAGACCTCCTGCGCCGCGAACCGGTCCGCCTGGATACCGAGGCGGTCTCCGGCTACCTCGTGGGCAGGACGGTCCTCGTTACCGGTGCCGGGGGCTCGATCGGCAGCGAAATCGTCCGCCAGGTGACCCGCTTCCGCCCCGGGAAGATCCTGCTTCTGGGCCGTGGCGAGAACAGCCTCTTCAACATCCAGCAGGAGCTTGCCGCCAGCCATCCCGACCTCGACCTCCGGGTGCTCGTCTGCGACGTGCGCGACGCCGACCGCCTGGCCTACCTTTTCGGCCTGCACCTGCCCGACGTGGTCTTCCATGCCGCCGCCCACAAGCACGTGCCCATGATGGAGGAGAACCCCGACGAGGCCGTCCTCAACAACGTGTTCGGCACCCGCAACCTCGTGGAACTGGCCCTGGAATACGGCGTGACGCGCTTCGTCAACATCAGCACCGACAAGGCCGTGAACCCCACCTCGGTCATGGGGGCCAGCAAGCGCATCGCCGAGAAGGTCGTCAAGCACGCTTCCGACCGGTGCGAACCGCACCAGGCTTTCGTCTCCGTGCGCTTCGGCAACGTCCTGGGCAGCCGGGGCAGCGTGGTGCCCATCTTCCGGGAGCAGATCCGCCGGGGAGGCCCCGTCACCGTGACCCACCCCGAGATGACCCGCTACTTCATGACCATCCCCGAGGCCGCCCAGCTGGTCCTCCAGGCAGGGGGCCAGGCGCAGAACGGCTCCGTGTACGTCCTCGACATGGGGGAACCCGTGAAGATCCTGGACCTCGCCACCGACCTGATCCGCCTCTCGGGCTTCGAGCCCGGCAAGGATATCCCGATCACCTTCACGGGACTTCGGCGGGGCGAGAAACTCTACGAGGAACTGCTCACCGCGGAGGAAGGCGTGACCGCCACCACCCACAAGAAGATCCACGTGGCCAACAACGGCGTGATCGGGCCCGATTTCGAGGAGAACCTCGAAGGGCTCCGCAGGGCGGCCCTGACTCGCGACGAGCACGCCATCAAGCGGGCGATCCATGCCCTGGTGCCGACTTTCAGGATGAAGGAAGAAGAAATCCAGCAAAAGGTCGCGGTGTAAACTCAATCGAGGCTGTCCCGAATTAGTGCCTTTAGAACCGGAGGTTCCGTTTGAAAATTTTCCCAGTGTTTCTAGGCGTCATTTTTCTTTTCCTTCTCTCGCTGCAGGGAACCCGGTTTTATATCCGTTACGCTGAGGCTCATCGCATTCTCGACATTCCCAACCGGCGCAGTTCCCATGAAACCCCCACACCTCGAGGCGGGGGCATTGTCTTTGTCGCCCTTTTTCTTGCTGTTTCCGCCCTCTTTCTCGTCCTCTTTCCAGAACGAAGGGATACCTGGCTAGCCATTCTAGGCGGGGGTAGCGCGGTTGCCCTTGTGGGTTGGATTGATGACCGGTCCGGACTGGGTGCGGGGACAAGACTCCTGGTCCACTTCGGCGCGGTGGCCTGGGCCCTTTACTGGCTCGGGGGTTTCCCAAGTCTCTACCTGGGTTCGGGTTACCTGCTCCACCTTGGTTATTGGGGCATCCCCCTGGCGCTCGTCGGTGGGGTGTGGCTGGTGAACCTCTACAACTTCATGGACGGGATCGACGGCCTTGCCGCTGGAGAGGCTGTTTTCGTTTGCGTTGCCGCAGGGATTTTGGGATGGCGTAACGAGGATCTCTTTCTTGCCGCTAGCCTCTTCGTTCTGGCCACGCTAGTTTCTGGTTTTCTGGTTTTAAATTGGTCTCCAGCAAAGGTTTTTATGGGAGACGTAGGAAGCGGCTTCCTGGGGTATGCCTTTGCTGTGTTTGCGTTTTCGGGTGAGAAGACGGGATCAGTCCCAGCCCTTGTTTTTGGCCTCCTCCTTTCAGTGTTTGTTGTCGATTCAACGATGACTTTATTTCGGAGGATCTCGCATAGGGAGAGGCTTTCAGAAGCTCACCGGTCCCATGTTTTCCAGTTAGCGGTAAAAAGGGGTTTTTCCCACCAACAGGTATCGGGAACATTTCTAATTCTAGGCGCAGCTTTGTCTTCTTTGCTGATATTTTGTATCCAGGGGAACAGTAGCCCGCTAGGAGTTGTTTTCTTGTTCTCTTACGCTGGGCTTGGCTTTCTCTGGTTAGCTTTGAATAAGAATTGGAGTTTCTTGCTTATGGCTCAGAACCCTAAGGGGAGAAAGGCGCAATGAAGGTTCTTGTCACCGGAGCAACGGGTTTTGTAGGGAGCTATCTGGTCAAGACCCTTCTGGATAAAGGTATTGAAGTTGCGGGTGCGGTTCGCCCTGGAAGCCCAGTAGCTATGCGGCTCAAGGGTGCCGAATATGTCTCGATTGAAGATCCCTATTCACCCGAAGCTTGGGGGAACTTGTTGGGAAAAGCCGATGCGGTTGTTCACCTAATCGGGAAAACACACTCCTCTGATATTGACGATAAGGCGGCCCTTCCCATTTATCGGAAGATCAACGTGGGGATAACGGAAGCCCTCCTTGAAGCGTCTCGTCGGCGAGGAGTCAATCGTTTTGTCTATCTAAGCTCCATCAAGGCTGTTGGGGAAGGAAAGGATTCTCCATATTCTGAAGATTCTCCTTGCCGACCTGAAGATGTTTACGGAATCAGCAAGAGGGAAGCGGAGTTGCTCATTCTTGATACCCCTGGTGTACAGTCGATTATATTGCGCCCCCCTCTCATTTACGGTCCCGGTGTAAAGGGGAATTTTTTGAAAATCCTGAATGCCGTTTCGCGCGGTGTTCCACTTCCTTTTGATAGCTTAAACAATGCTCGGAGTATGTTGTATGTCGGTAACCTCGCAGATGCGATTTCCTGCTGTCTTATTTCTGGTCTTGGGGACCAAAAGGTTTTTCACGTGGCGGACGCCAATCCTGTTTCGACCAAGCGCCTTGTTCAGGAGATCGCCCGTGGATTAGGAAAGAAAGCTTTCCTGTTTCCTTTCCCTACAAGCTTGTTGATGGGGTTGGGAAGACTGGCTGGAAAAAAGGTACAAGTGGGGAAATTAGTCGGTTCCCTTGTCGTTTCAACAGAAATGATTCAAAAAGACCTTGGGTGGGTTCCCAAATTCACTTTTAGCGAGGGGATCAACGCTACCTGCGCCTGGTTCTCTTCAAAGACTAGTGAGGCAACAAAATGAAAATCCTGATTGTCACGCAATACTTTTGGCCCGAGAATTTTCGAATCAACGACATTGCCCTGCGCCTGAAAGAAAAGGGGCATGATGTCGGAGTCCTAACCGGGTTGCCGAATTACCCATCGGGCAAGATTTTCCCCGGATGGGGGCCATTTAAGAGGTTGAATGAAGTATGGGAAGGTATATTGATCAAGCGTTTCCCTCATTTCCCAAGGGGAAACCGCAAAGCCCTAGGAATGGCTGCCAATTTCCTGTCCTTTGCCCTTGTTGGATGTTTAGCGGCGCCTTTCCTTATCCGATGTTCCTACGATGTGATTTTTGTCTATGAACCTTCACCTGTAACCGTTGGCTTACCGGCAATTGTCTTAAAAAAACTTAAAAAATGTCCAATTGTTTTTTGGGTACAGGATTTGTGGCCAGAAACGTTTGAGATGGTGAGCGGTATTAAGAATAGATGGATCCAAAATTGTGTTGCCGGTATATCGTCCTTTATTCATAGGCAATCAGATCGTGTCCTGGTGGCTTCCAAATCCTTTATTCCTCTCCTCAAAAAGCAAGGAGTGGCACCTGAGGTTTTGTTTTATTATCCGCAAACAGCGGAGGGGTTCTATAAACCACTTGATACCGGTTCGGGAGAAGCTGTGAAGGAAAGCCTGCCAGAGGGATTCAGGATCATGTTTGCAGGAAATATCGGAGTTTCCCAGAGTGTTGAGACCATCATAAATGCGGCAAGTTTGACAAAGGAAGAGCCTGCGATTAAGTGGGTAATCATTGGGGATGGCCGTGAGTTTGAAAAGGTACAATCTATGGTGAAGGAAAAAGGTTTGGAGAATTGTGTCCATCTCTTGGGTCGAAAACCGGCAGAAGACATGCCAAGTTATTTTGCTTTGGCCGATGTGCTTTTGCTGACATTGAAAAGTGACCCTATCTTTGCTATGACCGTTCCAGCGAAACTGCAATCCTATATGGCCTGTGGAAAACCGATACTGGCGTCTGTAAACGGGGAAGCGTCCGAAATTATCGCCGAAGCTCAAGCGGGTCTCTCCGTACCTGCAGAAGATGCAGAATCTTTGGCGAATGCGGCTTTAAAGATGTTTTCTTCAAAAAAAGGGAAACTCGAAGAGTGGTCACAAAACTCTTTAGCCTATTATCGGCAGAAATTCTCTACAGAAAAGGCCATGGTCGACTTGGAACAGCATTTACTCAAAGCAAGGCAACTCTTTCTGCAAGAAGGGGAAAAATAGATGACCTTTAATGACAAGACCCTTCTCATCACTGGCGGCACCGGTTCCTTTGGCACGGCCGTCGTCAACCGCTTCCTGGATACAGGCATCGGGGAGATCCGCATTTTCTCCCGCGACGAGAAGAAGCAGGACGACATGCGGAAGGCCTACGGCAATTCCAAGCTGAAATTTTTCATCGGTGACGTTCGGGACCCGCAAAGCATCGCTTCCGCCATGCATGGGGTGGATTACGTCTTTCACGCTGCGGCCCTGAAGCAGGTCCCCTCCTGCGAGTTCTTCCCCTTGGAGGCCGTGAAGACGAACATCCTCGGCACTGAGAACATGCTGAACGCCGCCATCGCCTCCGGGGTAAAGAAGGTCATCTGCCTTTCCACCGACAAGGCGGTGTACCCCATCAACGCCATGGGCATGTCCAAGGCCCTGATGGAAAAGGTGTTCGTGGCCAAGTCCCGCACCGTCGACCCGGAAAGGACTCTGGTCTGCGGGACCCGTTACGGCAACGTCATGGGATCCAGGGGGTCCGTCATCCCCCTCTTTCTGAAGCAGATCAAGGAAGGGCAGCCTCTCACGGTGACCGACCCCGAGATGACCCGGTACCTCATGTTCCTTGAGGAGGCCGTAGAACTAGTTCTGTACGCCTTTGAAAATGCCTCTCAGGGCGACATCTTCGTCCAGAAAGCCCCGGCCTGCACCATCGGTGACCTGGCCCAGGCCATGAAGGAACTCTTCGACAGCGACAGTCCCATCCGCATCATCGGAACCCGCCACGGGGAGAAGCTCTACGAAACCCTATTGACCCGTGAGGAGATGGCCCGTGCCGAGGACCTGGGAGGGCATTACCGAATCCCCGCCGACAACCGGGACCTGAACTACGGCAAGTATTTCGAAGACGGCAGCGAAAACCTTAGCCGCGGTTGGGAATACACCTCCCACAACACCCGCCGCCTTTCCCTGGAAGAGACAAAGGAAGAACTGAAGAAAATGCCCCTGATCCGCCGGGAACTCGCCCTTTTGAGGGGGCAACCCGCATGAAGGTCCTTGTAACGGGTTCGAACGGCTTCATCGGCAAGAACCTTTGCGTGACCCTGGAAAACAGGGAGGGCATGGATGTCCTGCGCTTCGATGCCGGCCAATCCCTGGAAGACCTGAAAGCCCTTTGCAGCGAGGCCGACTTTATCTTCCACCTGGCCGGTGTGAACCGGCCCGAGAACGTCGAGGAATTCGAAAGGGGAAACCTGGGGCTCACCGAGACCCTGCTGGACGTTCTAGACGAACAGCGGCACCCCATCCCGGTGGTTCTTTCTTCCTCCACCCAGGCTCTTCTTGACAATCCCTACGGGAAAAGCAAGCGACAGGCTGAAAAACGAGTGCTGGAGTGGGGGAAAGCCCGCGGGGTGAAAGTGGTGGCCTACCGATTCCCCAACGTGTTCGGCAAGTGGTGCCGCCCGAACTACAACTCGGTGGTGGCCACCTGGTGCCACGCCATCGCCCGCGGGGAAGAAATCCGCATCGACGACCCCAGCAAGACCCTCACCCTGGTTTACATCGACCACGTGGTGATAGAGCTCCTCAGGGCCCTGGAAGGCCGTCCCACCCTCGACGAAGAGGGTTTCGGTACTGTCCCGATCCGTTTTCGAGTGACCCTCGCCGAATTGGCGGAGCGCCTGAAGGCCTTTCAAGCCAGCCGCGAAACCCTGTTTCTCCCGGATTGCGCCGACCTTTTCGACAAATGCCTTTACGCCACCTACCTTTCTTACCTCCCCGAAACGGACCTTGCCTACGAACTTTTCAACCGGGAGGATCCCAGGGGATGCCTGGCGGAGTTCATCAAGTCCCCGCATTGCGGCCAGTTGTTCGTCTCCCGCACCAAGCCAGGCGTCACGAGGGGGCACCACTGGCACCATACCAAGGTAGAGAAATTCCTGGTTGTCGAAGGACAGGCCGTGATCCGGTTCAGGCGGGTGGACGAAGACGAGGTGGTTTCCTACGAGGTCTCCGGTGAAAAGTGGAAGGTGCTCGACATTCCTCCCGGCATGACGCACAGCATCACGAACACGGGGACGCGCGATCTCGTCACCCTTTTCTGGGCCAACGAGATCTTGGACCCGGAAAACCCCGATACCTTCCGGCTGGAGGTCTAGGCAAATGGGCGAATACAAAAGGCTGAAAGTGATGACGGTTGTCGGCACCCGGCCGGAGATCATCCGGCTTTCACGGGTCATCCCGAAACTGGACGAATATTTCGACCATGTTCTGGTCCACACGGGCCAGAACTACGACTACGAGCTGAACCAGATCTTCTTCGACGAACTGCAACTGAGGAAGCCCGACTACTACCTGGACGCCGCCGGGGCGACCCCCGCGGAGACCATCGGCAAGACGATCATCGCCATCGACCCGGTCCTGGAAAAGGAGAAGCCCGACGCCCTGCTCGTGCTGGGCGACACGAACAGCTGCCTGTGCGTGATCCCGGCCAAGCGGCGCAAGATCCCGATCTTCCACATGGAGGCGGGCAACCGCTGCTTCGACTTCCGGGTCCCGGAGGAGATCAACCGGCGGATCGTGGACCACGTCAGCGACATCAACATGCCATACAGTTCCATCGCCCGGGAATACCTGCTTGCGGAAGGGTTTCCTGCCGACCGGATCATCAAGACGGGCAGCCCCATGTACGAGGTCCTCCATTACTACATGCCCAAGATCCAGGCTTCGGACGTGCTGAATCGCCTGGGCCTTGAGGAGGGTAAGTATTTCGTCGTCAGCGCCCACCGGGAGGAGAACATCGACTCCGAACGGAACTTCAACGGCCTGGTCGAGGTTCTGCAAATGCTCGACCGGGAATACGCCCTTCCGGTGATCTTCTCCACCCACCCCAGGACGAGAAAAAAGATCGAATCCAAGGGAATCGTTCTTCCGGAAAGCATCCGCCTGATGAAGCCCCTGGGTTTTATCGATTACGTCCATCTGCAGATGCACGCGAAAGCTGTGCTTTCGGACAGCGGGACGATCACGGAGGAATCCTCGATCCTGAACTTCCCTGCCCTGAACATTCGCGAGGCTCACGAACGCCCCGAAGGGATGGAAGAAGGGGCCGTCATGATGACAGGATTGGGGGCGGATCGGGTTCGGCAGGCTTTGGATATCCTGGAACGGCAGAAGCAGGCAAACTTGAGTCTAGTGAGAGATTATGAGGCTCCGGCTGTTTCCGAGAAGGTAGCAAGGGCGATACTTAGCTATATAGGCTACATAAAGAGAAACGTCTGGAAAGAAGAACAAGAAAAAAATGGATAAGCGGCCCGTTATCCTTGTCCTTTTGGCCCATTATTTGCCGGGTTACAAGTGCGGTGGTCCCATTCGGACCATCGCCAACCTTGTTGATCATTTGGGTGACGAGTTCGATTTCAAGATCATCACCTCTGATCGGGATATGCTGGAGACGAGTCCTTTCCCCGATGTCCATATCGATGACTGGAATACCGTGGGTAAGGCTGCGGTTTTTTACAGTTCGCCTGAACGGCTTTCCTTCCGGAGGTTTGCAAGGTTGATTTCCGAAACCCCTCATGACGTTCTTTACATCAACAGTTTTTTTTCGGAGAAGTTTTCGATTTTTCCGCTTTTCGCGCGAAAATTGGGAATGATCCCCAAGAAACCTGTCGTTCTCGCCCCAAGGGGAGAATTTTCAAGTGGAGCCTTAGCCATAAAAAAAGTGAAGAAGCTTTTTTTCCTCTCTGTGGCGAAATTACTTGGGTTGCACCGTAATTTTACCTGGCAGGCGTCAAGCGAATATGAAGCGGAAGACATAAGTTCTACGATGGGAAACCTTCCTCTGAAGATCATGGTGGCTCCAAATCTTCTTCCAAAAGAAACGCCTGCTCTTTTTAAGCTCGACCAGGCTCTCGGCGATAGCGCCAAGGCTTTGCGGATCGTATTTCTCTCTCGAATTTCTCCGAAGAAAAATCTTGACTACGCGATTGAAGTCCTGAAACGGGTAACAATAGCTGTTGAATTCAATATCTACGGAGTTATTGACGATCAGGCTTACTGGGAGAGATGTAAGGAACAGGTCGGGAGTTTACCTGGGAACGTGAAGGTGACCTACAAGGGGGCAATTGAACATTCCAATGTGCATGCCACCTTGGCGGAATATGACCTTTTCTTCTTCCCCACTCGGGGAGAAAATTTCGGCCATGTCATATTTGAGGCGCTGGCAGCGGGTGTACCGGTTCTGATAAGTGACCAAACCCCCTGGAGAGACCTGGAAGAAAAAGGTGTTGGCTGGGTAAGGTCCTTGGAAGAAATAGACAGCTTTGTTCAGGTTATTACGGAATTCGCCAACTGGGAAATGGCGGATAGGAATGAACAGAGGCTAAGAGCCAGGAAGTACGCCATAGAATATGCCAATCATTGTGGAGCCGTCCAAGCGAATAGGCAAATGTTCCTCGATGCCACCTTGAGCAACCAAGCCTAATATAAAGCAGGAAGGGAACCTCTAATTGGAGAACAATCCAGCAGTAGCTATTCGTTTCCTGAATTACCGCATAACTGGCATTGATCGAAGCAGGACCTTAAAGATCCTGAGCGTTCTTATTCTGCCTCTTTTTGGTGCCCCGTTGCATGCAGCCTTGTTCTTGGGATTGGGCTTATGGGCTCTCGCAGGACCCCGCCAAGCACTGGAAGCACTAAGCCTTTCCTGGTTGGCCACTTTTCTGAACCCGGGCATATATTCCTTGTCCAGCTCAGGGGAGGCCTTACGCTGGGGGGTGCTGCTTGCAAGTTTCGTTTCGGTTTTCCTGCGTTTTGTTCTTCTTAAAAAAATCAGGTTCCCTCGAACTTGGTGGTGGTTGTTGGGTTTTGTCCTTGTCGCAACGGGGCTTTCTTTTTTTACGAGTTATGCATTTGACGTTTCTCTGTTTAAAATCATCACTTTTTTTATGGGAACCAGTACTATTTTGCTCGGTTCCCATATGACGAGTGATTCATCCGAATACTGGAAATCCTGGTTTCTTGCTATCTTTCTCATCGTCGCTATGCTTGGTTTTCCTTTGCTCTTTAACCCCATGGGCTATTTCCGTAACGGGAGGGGCTTTCAGGGCTTGTTGAACCACCCGCAGGCGTACGGGGTTTTCCTTGGTCCTTTATGCGCTTGGTTGCTTTTCTTGCTGGTGGGAAAGGAGCGTAGGGGGATATCCTGGTGGGTATTTCTTGGTCTTTCCTTTGTCTCGTTGGTTGCGACGCAATCACGCACAGGCATGCTCTGTTTTGTCCTTTCGCCGCTTATCGTCATTTTCCTGAAACTGCTTAAGGGGGATATACCATTCTCCATTCTACGGAGAGGAATGAAATATCTCTCATTCTTTTTTATCCTTTTAATCCCGATCGCCTACGTATTCAGGGACAGCATAGTAACGTCCGTGAACGAATTTGCATTTAAGCGGACTGCTTACGAGAATATCGAGGATGCCT
Source organism: Synergistota bacterium (assembly GCA_022839995.1). Taxonomy (GTDB): domain Bacteria; phylum Synergistota; class Synergistia; order Synergistales; family 79-D21; genus 79-D21. The sequence continues at coordinate 5,030 of JALHIN010000022.1, read as the reverse complement.
TCTATGCTTCTCGTGGCTTTTTAGTGTCGAGATCGCTCCAAAATTTTATTGACAACCCGGTTCTTGGTATCGGTTTTGGTGTTGCTTCGGACCCATCAACTTTCATTATTAGGAGAGATACTCTCACGGGCCTTCCCGTGGGGGCTTCAATCGAGAAAGGGATGCTGGTCGTCGCCATTCTTGAAGAATTGGGGTTGGTAGGGGCTTCCATTTTCATCATTCTCCTCTATAGCCTTCTTTCACCGACCTTCAGGAGAGGAGTCAACCTTTCCTCTGCGACCCTCTCGGTTGCTGCTTTTCTGATAAATTTTGGGGAGTCAGTTTTTTTCTCGTTCGGTGGGATGGGGACCTGGATGTGGTTGTTGATCGGTGCTTCGCGCGTATTTGCAAAGGAGAACGGATGAAGAACAGGATAATCTTCTGGCAAAATATCCCTTCAATTCACCAGGCGCCCCTTATCCGGGAGGTTGCCCGCCAATGGAGCGGGAATGTTCTTGTCGTGGCCGAAAAGGATGTGCCTACGGAGCGGCTAAAACAAGGATGGAGCCGTCCGGATTTTTCGCCTGCAGAGCTGATCGTTGAACCAACAATAGTTATTCGGACTAACCTTTTAGAAGAAAGCCCTCGGGAAAGCGTACATATTTTCTCTGGATTTCATGCTTATCCTCAGACGTATGTATCGTTTAAACAAGCAATCGAAAAACAAACGAGTGTCGGCGTTTTTGTCGAACCAGTCCGTGCCTGCGGCCTGTCTGGTTTAATTAAGAAATGGCGATATCGGCTACATGCTGCCCGATACGGGAAAAAGATCGATTTTCTTCTCCCTACGGGTGAATTGGGGGTCCGATGGTACAAGGATTGTGGTTTTCCTAAAGAGAAAATCTTTCCCTTTGCCTATTTTGTGGAAGAAAATGCGGCGAATTCGATAAAGGAAAGGACCTTGGACGATATTTGCCGTTTAATTTTTGTCGGCCAACTTATAGGGCGCAAGGGGTTCGATCTGCTGTTAGAAGCATTAGCCAGGTGCTCCGCGCAAGGATGGCAATTGGATGTCGTAGGGGAAGGACCAGAGCGATCAAAATATGAAAAGATGGCGAAGACGTTAGGAATTGAATCTAAAATCTCTTGGTTGGGAAGTTTACCTAATCCGGATGTTAGGAAAAAGATGAGTAACTCCGATTGTTTGATCCTGCCTAGCCGCTATGACGGCTGGGGGGCTGTTGTAAACGAAGCGCTTACTGTAGGAACCGCAGTTCTTGTGAGCGACACATGCGGAGCTGCGGATCTAATTCGAAATCCTGTTTTAGGATCGGTGTTTCCGTCGGAAAATTCGGTGGCGCTTAGCACAGAATTGATTTCCAGAATTGAGAAGGGGTCGTTGGGCCTTGAGGAGAGGGCGAAAATTTGGAAATGGTCGAGAGAAAATATATCGCCTCAAGTAGGTGCCCGCTATTTTCTTAGTATTATCGCAAACCTTTCCGGTAAAGGGTTGCAACCCATAGTGCCTTGGAGAGATTCCGACCTTAATGTAAGGTGTGAAATATGAACACGACTATGTTGTTTTTCATTTCGAAAATAGTAAGGTGCTTGCCTCCGACTCGGCTATATCGTTTGAAGGCTAAGCTTTACCAACTCTGCGGGGTAAAAATCCATGATACTGCCCGGATCGTTTCCTCCGTGACGATTGTAGGCAACGGATGCCTTGAAATTGGTCGCGATACCTTTATAGGTCACGAAACTTTTATTTCAGTCAGTAGCGCTGGAGTTAGCATAGGCGATTGTGTGGATATTGCTCCAAGGGTTGTCATCGTGAATGGAACTCACGAGATAGATACAATCAACGAACATACTGCCGGCAAGGGGGTAAGTAAAAAAATTGTAATTGGAAACGGAGTCTGGATAGGAGCAGGAGCAATTCTTTTACCCGGAATTACTATTGGGGAAAAAGCAGTAATTGGGGCTGGGAGTGTAGTTAGAAAGAATGTTTTTCAAAAAACAGTTAACTATGGGAATCCGTGTAGGGAAAAATACTCAATAGAAAAAACAAATACATTATTTACACAGGACAGCTAACACGTTCTCGGCAAATTGTTTTGTTTTTAATAAAAAAAACAGGAAGACGGGAAAATTTTTTAAGTTATAAAGGATGATTTGAGAAATTGATATGTTTTTTTTGTATTTCCAGCTAGCCGAAATATAATCAACGAAATCATTATAACGCTTTTTAGAAAGGGCCTCTACTGATCTATTAAAAAAATGGATTGATCGAAGATGTGATAATTCTTTTTGATATGAGTATTTTAAACCTTCATTCAATAAATCTAATGTTTTTAAAAATTTTTCTGAGATGGAATCTGAGTTGTTTGTGTAAGATCGTGTCCAGGAACCATTTACATTAGTCCTGTAAACGCTCATGATACGGTTAATGTATAAAGCGCCACCGCCTAAAGCTCCGAATATTTTTAAATAAACATCACCAACTGGAGCAAGAGAAAAATACCAATCTGGCAAAGATAGTAATACTTTTTTTCTTAAAATAAGAGAACCAGTTGGTGCTGCAGCAGCGAAACCGACAAAAGCTTCTCGGGCTGGTAAAAGAAGGGTATCTTTTTGTAGAGGAGGTTGTATTTTTCGCATTCGGTTCCTTTTGTAATCATCAACGTAGCAAGAGTGAAAAGAAATATCGCATTTTGTGTGTTTTGTCATTGTATCAATCTGTGTGGAAAGTTTTCTGCTATCAATCCAATAATCATCTCCTTCACATAGGGCAATATATTCTCCCTGGGCTTGTGCCCATGCGATAGAGAGCACTCTCTTCCCCTTTGAGTATTGGTTTTCGCTTTGAAGAATAGTCTTAATAATTTTCGGGTATTGGGTTGCATATTCTTTCACGATCTCCGCGGTCCGGTCCGTCGATGCATCATCATGGATGATGATCTCGAAGGGGAAATCCGTCTCCTGCATCAGGAATCCCTCGATGGCATCACGTATGTAAAGTTCATGGTTATAGGTGATACAGACCACGCTAACGAGTGGAGGTCCGTCATATTTCCAGTTCTTCATGATCTCTTGTTCTGTCCTGGTTGCCATCTCTCTTTCCCCTCCGCGTTTCTATAAGCTGTCGACCTTGAATGGTTGGCTAGCGGTAAGCCGGGATTTACATAACCCCCAAAGTTGCGTTTGAGCCTCCAATTTGATTATCCAAGACAGGAGGATATAAAAGACTCCCCCCACAATCACCTGCGATAAAAAGATGAAAAGAGAAGCATTCGAGTCGGGCAGCAGGCCGATGACGAAAATAACGGCTCCGCTCAGTAAGGCGATGCCCAGTGTAGGAAGGACGTCCACCAGTTGCTCTTTGGCAGGGTAGCTGATGAGCTTTGCTGAGAAGTAGCTGTTTGGAATATAGGCGAGAAAGGATGTCGCTATTTGCCCGAGTAGCAATCCATAGATCCCGAAACGGATTGAAATAAGAATAACGACAACGATGATGCATTTCTTTAGGATTTCTAGGTAGAGGAAGAGATCTGAACGTCCCTTGACCTGGAGGACGTTCAGGTTCACGACATGTAGGGGGTAGACGAGGGCGGAAACGCAGAGCAGTTGAAGGTACCGCACTGCGGGGAGCCAGCCGGGGGTAAGTAGCAGGCGGAAAAGGGGTTCCGCCAGGGCGGCCAGAAAGGTCATCGCAGGGAAGACGACATAAACGGTAGCCTTGATCACCTTCCGGTAGGCGTTTTTCAGGCGGGCGTCATCGTCCTGGATTGAAGCCAATGCAGGATAGGTGGCCCTTTGGATGCTACCGGAAAGCTGCCCCAGGACGATCTCGATGACCCTGGTCGCAAAGAAATACCAGCCGGCCACCGTCGCGGCGAAAAGCCTTCCGATGACGATGACGTAGACGTTTCGGAAGACGATATCCAGGACGCCTGAGAGGAAAAGCTTGGATCCAAAGGAGAACAACTCCCTAAAGGACGCTACGCTGAAGGCGAAGGAAGGGCGCCAGGTGTTGAATGCCCAAAGCGAGAGCGTGATCAGAAGGGGAGAAATCAGCATTTGAGCGACCAAGCTCCAGACACCGAAGCCCTTCGTTGCCATGACCACCGCGACGATTCCCGAGATGACGCCTGCCGGTATCGTGACCTTGAACTGGGTCTTGAAGTCGAGCCGTCGAGTCAGGTCGACAATCTGGATGAACTGGAACGAATTGACGATGACTACAAGCCCGACGATCCGCGTGAGGAGGATCAACCGGGGCTCCTTGTAGAAAGACGCGATAGCCGGAGCGGAAATGAAGAGAAGACCATAGGACAGGAGCCCCAGGGCAAGATTGGTATAGAACATTGTTGAATAGTCGACCGGAGTCGCGTCTTTTTTGCGGATCAGTGCCTGGCGGAACCCGGCTTCCGTGAGGGCGGTGGCGATGGAGAAAAACACCGAAAGCATTGCCACTAACCCAAAGTCACCCGGGGTTAAAAAGTGGGCAAGGATCAGTGTCACCAGGATACCGATCCCCTGGCGCCCGCTCATTTCGAGAAAAGTCCAGAACACTCCGGTGGCGGTTTTTTGGCTGAGCGACATCGAATTAGGGAAGGACCCTGACGGAACTTTTTCGGGTCGCCTTATCTTTTAATATTTTAATGAATAACGAGCTTTTTTTGCTGGAATCCATAAACATAAAACCAATCCTTTCCCAAAAAGTATTTAACGAAGAGAGTCCTTTGTCTTGGCTAGAAATGCCCTTCGATTCTCTTGATAGGAATGGGTTGTATGTCTTTTGCAATGCTTCTGAGCGCTGTTTTTTCCATCGCGTATCCCTCGTTTCATCACCCGCCAAAATATCAGCGGTAATTTTAAAAATTTATAGTTATTGACTCAGCAACGCTGAGTCAAGTCCCAGAACTGCTGTAAATTCGGATCCGGTTACAGATTCAGTCAAGTCCCAGAACTGCTGTAAATTCGGATCCGGTTACAGATTCACCGCTACGGCCTCAGGTTGAGACATGTTTACCGGCTGTTTCACTGAGGCC
>JALHIN010000001.1:0-116684 GCA_022839995.1 Synergistota bacterium | reverse complement strand
CTCGCCCTCGTACCCCTCCATCGCCTTCCCGTCGAAGAAAAACTTCACCTTCTTCCCATGCTGGAATTCCAGGATGGGATGTTCCTTGATCAGGTCCATTTCCTCACCACACCTCCCTAGCAGGTCTGGAAAAAAAAAGCCGGAAGAAAACTTCGAATGATCCCTCCCTTCTGAGGAGTTTACAGTTAACCAAAATTTTAAACGTGTGTACAGAATACACCTCAAGCATATATAGCATCTTCATGAGCGAATCGCAAGGGAGTATTTATCCAATATCTGGAGGACGGAGATAGATTCCATGGACCGCGTCGAAGGGGATTGCCCTTTTGAAATAAAGGTCACCGAGGAGCGCAAGCCGCCCTCCGGAAGGTATAAAACCTTCATAAACGAGGTTCGAGCTTGAAAAAGAAAGGAACGGCTTAGCATTGTCAGGTATTAAAATAACGTTTTGATCCCAGGAAGCGAGGCGTTCGGTCAATTGGCCGAAGGCATAGAAGCCCGGTTCCCAGAGAGTGGATAGTTCGTTCCCGTCAGGATTGAATCGGTACGCGGCGGCATAGTAATGTCCTCTTTTGGCTTTGAGGATGGGAACCAGGATCGGCCCGCGGAAGAAAAGGGCAGCCTGGTGGGCCATCAGTTCCAGCGTGTTCACCGGAACGACGGGATAACCACGGGCTGCAGCCAGGGCAAGCGTGTAGCTCAACCCGACCCGTACTCCCGTGAAGGAACCGGGGCCGTTCGTCAGGACAAGGAGATCAACCTGGTCGAGCCCCTTGGAGGAAAGCCGGAGGACCTCTCCGACGGCTTTCGGCAATTCGGACGATTGCTTCCGGCCGATGTTCAGGTTCATTTCCGCCAAGACTGTACCGGATTCGGAAAGGCCAATCGAGGTCCACCCGGTGGAACAGGTGATGCCTAAATTAATCGTCAATCGGTTCACCCCCCCTCTCTCTCCGATATTGAACCGGCGGCTTTCTGAAGGGCAAGCGAGGCTTTGGCACCGTAGGGAAAAATCACGATCCTGCGGTATCCTTCCGAATCCGGAGCTTCGGAAAGCTCGATCCGGCAAACCCAGGCTTCTTCGAGAGGGGGATGGGCCCAGTTCTCCGCCCACTCCACCATGACGAGGCGCCCTTCCTCCAGGGCCTCTTCCAGTTCCAGGAACGGGTGGTCACCCTGGGAAAGACGGTAGAGGTCCGCATGCGTTACCGGGATGACCCCTGGATATTCGTTGACGAGAGTGAATGAAGGGCTCCGGACGTTTTCCGCGGAGAGGGTTTCGGCAATCCCCCGGATGAGAACGGTTTTCCCTGCACCAAGGTCTCCGGAAAAAAGGATCAGGAGGCCAGGGAAGACGTAGTGCGCAAGAAGATTCCCGAAACGGTACGTTTCCGCTTCGCTCCTCGAAAGGAAATCAAGGTGAAAACCCGGGCTAGAGGAGGTTTGCATCGAAGTCGGATCCCTGGTCCTTGGAGAAGGAAGAAAGTTCCCCGAGAACCGCCTGCAGAGCGTCGGCGATTTCACTCGCAAGGAAACCGGCTTCCGTTCGGCGGTCGGAGCTCAGGATGCTTCCGGCCCTCGCGTGCGTCCAGGCAGCAGCCAGTCCGGCCCGCCAAGGAGAAAGCCCCTTCGCCAGGAGGGTTCCGGCGATTCCGGACAAGACATCGCCGGAACCAGGCACCGCCAGCGCGGGGGAAGATTCGAGTGCAAATCCGGTTCGGTTCCCGTCGCAACAGATCGAATAGGGACCTTTCAACAGAACGGTCCCGAAACGACGAGCGAGGCTGCACGCGCTTTCAAGGCGGCGCGCAGCGACGGTGGTGGATGTTTCTCCCAGCAGACGCGCCGCTTCTCCCTCGTGGGGTGTGATGAGAGAACGAGAGGTGGAAACTTTTCCCGCAAGAAAAAAGAGGGAGTCGGCGTCGAGAAGGAGGGGCTTCCGCCAGGAGGCTGCAATCCATTCCATGAGCAATCGGGTGGAGGCAACCCGACCGGCACCGGGGCCGAAAACCAGCGCGTCGGCTCTCTCCGACCATTCCGAGAGCAGTCCGACCGCCGATTCGAAGTCGACGCCGCCTTCATCCTCTTTCGAGGCAGACAGCACAATCGTTTCAGGCAGCGACATGGAGGCGGATTTCGCAATGCATTCGGGGACGATCAGGACGACCAGGCCTGCCCCTGCCCGCAACGCCGCCCGTGCGGCAAGGACCGGCGCCCCCCTGTAGGTTGAGGATCCACCGAGGATCAGGACGGTTCCCTTTTTCCCCTTGTGTTCTCCAAAGGAAACCGGAGGCCAGTCTCCCGCTGCGTCCTCGATTCCGTAGCCTTCGATCGAAGGGGATGAAAGGAGAAGGTTCTTTTCGATCCCCAGGTCGATGATCCCGAGCTTTCCTGCGTAGGCTGCCCCGGGCATGATCCTAAGCCCGTTTTTCGGCGCCAGGAACGTGAGCGTCAGGTCTGCCCGGAATGCCTGGGAATCAACAGTGCCGTCCGAGGCATCCACCCCTGTCGGGACATCCAGGGAAACTTTGACCGGGCCCTTCTCCGGCAAGAACCGCAGGAGCCTGGGCGTTTCACCGCGTAGAGCCCCTCTGGCACCGGTCCCGAGAAGGGCATCGAGAATGCCTCCTGATTTTTCGAAACGGTCCGCAAGAAAGCAGTCGTCCAGTTCCCCGACCTGGAAGACGGAGCACCCCATCGCCTCCAGCAGGCTGAGGTTTGCGGCGGGTAAGCTTCGGAGCCTGCTGCGCTCTTCCGAGAGGAAGACCTCTACCCCGCAACCCGCCAACGCCAGGTGACGGGCCGCTACGAATCCATCCCCCCCGTTGTTCCCGGGCCCACAAAGGATCGTCCAATTTCTCCTGCCGTACAGTCGGAGAAGGGCTTCGGCAGCCCCCCTGCCGGCGTTTTCCATGAGCAAGGCCGGGGAAAAGCCGAATCGTTCCGCCGCAAGGCGGTCTGCTTCGCGGATCGCGGCCGCATCATAAAAGGGGATCATCGAAAACCTCCAGGATAACCACGGCGACCGCCATGTCGCCATCGTGTGAAAGGCTTAGATGGATCCGGTAAGGGCGGTTCGGGAGCAGTTCCTTTGCCTGGCCGGAAAGAAGCAGTTCAGGCCGCCCGTTTCCCCTGGAAACCCAAACGGAGGACATTCCGGTTCGGGCCAGCCCCCATCCACCGGCCTTCGCGAAAGCTTCCTTGGCCGCGAAGGACGAGGAATAGTGCAGCGCGGGATTCCCGCTGGCCTCAGCGTAGGCCCTTTCTTCAGAGGAAAAAACCCTCTCGATGAACCTCCGGTTGGCGATTGCCCTTGCAATCCTGGAAACACTGCATAGGTCGACACCGACTCCAAAAATCACGGGGGCCTCCTGGACGTTCCGGCTTCTTGGCGATTATAAAGGAATTGGGGCGGCAGGAAAAGAAAAAGGCATCCCGCGAGGGATGCCGTCGTTTTTGGTGGGTGGTGCAGGACTCGAACCTGCGACCTCTTCCGCGTCAAGGAAGCGTTCTTCCTCTGAACTAACCACCCGGAGCATCATGCATTTTAAGGGGCGCCTCCCGCCTTGTCAATCGCCCTTTTCCAGACGTACATCGCAATCGAGGCCGCAACGGCGGCATTGAGAGAACCCGAGGCGCCCCCCATGGGAATTTTGCGGCGTTCATCGCAGCGGTTTTCGACCGGCCGGCTGATTCCAAATCCCTCGCTTCCGACGACGAGCGCCATTCTCGCTGGAAGAGGCCTGCCGTCCAGAGGTTCCGTGGCTTGCGGATCCATCGCAACCGACCAGAATCCCTCCGGTTCGAGCCGGTCCAAGGCGGAAAGAAGGTTAGAAGAGGTCACGATGGGGATCCTCGCCGCGGCTCCGGCACTTGCCTTCAGGACGGTACCGGTCGGCAAGGCAGCTCTTCGTTTCGGAATCACGACCGCCGACGCGCCGAATGCCTCGGCGGAACGCAGGACGCTTCCCAGGTTCCCGGGATCTTGCAGGTGATCCAGCAAAAGGACCAATCCCGGTTTCGAATTGTCGGGCAAGAATCGTACCAGTTCCGCAACATCATGCAGTTCTGCAGGAGAAATCAGAGCGACGACACCCTGGTGGGAAACCCCCGGGCAGTTTCGCTCGATTGTGAGCCGATCGACCTGCTGAAGGGGGATCCCGCAAGCGCGACACGCCTCTTGGATCCTGCGGATGGACTGGTGATGCGCTCCCTTGGCCACAAGGATCTTCTTGACCCGGTTCGGGGCTTCTTCGATCAAGGCTAATACGGAATTGCGCCCCCAGACGATTTCCTGTTGGACCTGGCTTTTTTCTTCAGGCATTGTCCTTCCTCCTCGATTCGTAGCTGTCCGAGAAAATTCGCGAGACAGGATGCGGTATGCCCGATTCCTGAGCGAGCGACCTCGAACGGGGTTCCCGACACGACGATTCTTCCTCCCTGTTCTCCTCCTTCGGGTCCCAGGTCAACCAAATAATCGCTCGAAACCAGCACGTCGAGGTTGTGTTCGATCAGGACCACCGTGTTCCCCTGGTCCACCAGCCTGTTAAGAAGGAGGAGAAGCTTTCGGACATCCGTGTAATGCAGGCCGGTGGTGGGTTCGTCGAGAAGGTAAAGGGTCGGGCCGGTGAACCGCTTCGAGAGCTCAGTGGCCAGTTTGACCCGTTGGGCTTCTCCTCCGCTCAGGGTCGGCGCGGGCTGCCCGAGGCGGATGTAACCGAGACCCGCCTCCTCGATCACTTTCAGTTTTGACGCGATCCTGGGAATGTCTCCAAAAAACTGGAGGGCTTCGTCCACTGGCATGTCCAGGACCTCGGCGATATTTTTCCCCTTGTAGCGGACTTCGAGGGTTTCGTGATTGTAGCGTTTCCCTTTGCAGATTTCGCAGGGGACAAAAACGTCCGGCATGAAAAGCATGGAGATCCGGCTTTCCCCTTCTCCCCTGCAGGCTTCACACCTTCCGCCTCGGACGTTGAAGCTGAAGCGGCCTGGCTGAAAGCCACGGATTCGGGCTTCGGGGAGCCGGGAAAAAAGTTCCCGGATCAGGGTAAAAAGGCCCGTATAGGTAGCGGGGTTGGAGCGGGGCGTGCGTCCGATTGGATCCTGGTCGACCAGAACGACGTTTTTCAGGCGATCCCAGCCCTTGATTTCTCGATGTGCCCCTGGGCGTCCCCGAAAATCCCTATCCAGGAGTCGCTTGAGCCCCTTGTAAAGAATCTCGTGCATGAAGGTGCTCTTCCCCGAGCCAGACACTCCCGAGATGCAGGTCATGACGCCGAGAGGCAGGGATACGTCCAGGTCCTTGAGGTTGTGTTCCCTGGCGCCAAAGACCTTGAGCCAGCTCTCGGGATTTCTTGGTTGGGGCCGGACGACCGCCCCGGAGACCTTCCCCTCCAGGTAGGGCGCCGTGAGGCAGCTCGTGGAAACGATCTCCTCCAGCGTTCCGGCCGCGACGACCTGCCCTCCGTGTTCTCCAGCCCCGGGTCCCAACTCCAGGATGTAGTCCGCCGCAAGCATGGTGTCCCGATCGTGCTCCACCACCAGGACGGTGTTGCCGAGATCGCGTACCGCGCGCAGCGTCTGAAGCAGCCTTTCCGTATCCCGAGGGTGAAGGCCGATCGTTGGCTCGTCAAGGACGTACAGCACACCGCAAAGCTTGGAACCGATCTGAGTGGCAAGACGTATCCGCTGGCTCTCTCCTCCGCTTAGAGAGTCCGCCCGGCGGGAGAGAGTGAGGTACCCCACACCGACATCGACCAGGAAAGAAAGGCGTTTCCTGATTTCGTCCAGGATCTGACCCGAAATTTCAATGGCCTGCGGAGTCAGGGTAAGACGATCCAGCCTCTGGAGAAAAGTCGAAACGGGCATTTCGGTCAGGTCTGCGATTCCCAGGCCGTCGATTTCAACGGCCAGGGCTTCCGGACGCAGCCGTCTTCCCAGGCAGACTTGGCACAGGTCCTCCGCTCGAAAGGAAACGAGCTCTTCCGTTACGGAGTCGGATTCGGTTTCGGCCCACCGGTTTTCGAGCCACGGAAGCAGCCCCTCGTATCGTCCCAAGTAGGTCTGCAGCTGCCCGTTTTCGCGGTAGGTCATCGGCACTCGGTCCGCAACCCCCGTTAAAATCGAATTCCTGATTTCGGCAGGCAGTTCCTTGAAAGGTCTGGAAAGATCCCAGCCTTTCGCGTCAGCGACCGCCTTCAGCTTTCTCAGCATGGTATGCGTTGTTTTCCAGGGAAGCAGAGCCCCTTCCCAGACCGATCGATCGGGATCGACGGAAAGATCGACGGAAAAGTGTTCGTGGCTGCCTAGGCCTGAGCACGCCTGGCAGGCTCCGAACGGGCTGTTGAAAGAAAAAAGTCTCGGTTCGATTTCCGGAAGTGAAATTTCGCATTTCGGGCAGGCGAAATTTTCCGAAAGAAGCTTTTCTTCGCCTTCCTGGGTTGAAAAGAGGACATAACCCGCTCCGATGCGGAGTGCGGTTTCGGTCGACTCGCTCAACCGGTCTCGGTTTTCCCCGGAGACGGTCAAGCGATCCACGACGACTTCGATGGAATGTTTCCGGTTCCGGTCCAGCGTGATTTCTTCCTCAAGCCACAGCAGGCTTCCGTCAACGCGAACACGAAGGAACCCTTCCCTTCTTGCTTCCTCGAGGACGTTTTTGTGCTCGCCCTTTTTCCCCCTGACGAGAGGAGCCAGGATTTCGACCCGGTTCCCCGAAAAATCCCTTAGGATCAACGAGATGATTTCATCAATGGAGTGTCGGTGGACCCGTTCCCCGCAAACCGGGCAATGGGGTGTCCCGATCCGGCTGAAAAGGAGGCGGAGGTAATCGTAGATTTCGGTGACGGTACCGACCGTCGACCGCGGGTTGTGGGAAATCCCTTTCTGCTCGATCGAGACGGAGGGAGAAAGGCCGGAAATGTCATCGATATCCGGCTTGTTGAGCACCCCGAGAAACTGGCGGGCATAAGCGGAAAGGGACTGGACATACCGTCTCTGTCCCTCGGCGAAAATCGTATCGAAGGCCAATGAGGATTTTCCGGAACCGGACGGTCCCGTGAAAACCACAAGCTTATCTTTTGGGAGCGCGACGGAAATGTTTTTCAGGTTGTGTTCTCTTGCGCCCTGCACGACGATGCGATGATCCACCTTCCAGGACCCCTTCCCTTTCCGATGCCAGCAAATCCCGAATCCTGGCAGCTTCTTCAAAATCGAGTCTTTCGACCGCCTTCCACATCCGTTCTTCCAGGAGGGCTCGATCCGCGGGGACAAGAACACCTGACTCCTGCAGGATTGCCGGTTCTCCCCCGCTTCCCGTTTCACCCGGAAGAATCCCGACCACTTCTTTCAGGATCGTTCGGGGAACGATCCCATGGGCTTCGTTGTAGGTCCGTTGTGTCTCGCGGCGCCTCCGCGTCTCTTCAACGGCCTTCCGGATGCTGTCGTTCATTGTATCCGCATAGAGAACCACCGTTCCGGAAATGTTCCGGGCGGCTCGTCCAATCATCTGGATGAGGGAACGGTGGGAACGAAGGAAGCCTTCCCGGTCCGCATCCAGGATGGCCACTAGAGAGACTTCGGGGAGGTCCAGCCCTTCGCGAAGAAGGTTCACGCCGACCAGGACCTGAATTTCACCCAGCCGTAGATCCTTCAGGAGGTCGGCTCGTTCGAAGGTGTCCAGCTCGGAATGGATATAGCGGACCTTCAATCCCGCCTCGGAAAGGTATTCTGCCAAATCCTCGGCAGAGCGCTTCGTCAGGGTTGTGACGAGAGCACGCTCCCGGGTTGTTTTCAGGTTAGACAGCCTTCCGATGAGGTCGTCAACCTGGTTCTTCGCTTCGACGACAACGACCTCCGGGTCCATGATACCGGTCGGCCGGATCAGTTGTTCGACCACCTTTGAAGAATGGTTGATTTCCCAATCGCCGGGGGTGGCTGAAACGAACACCACCTGCTTCAGGTAGCCAAGGAACTCTTCCCATTTCAGGGGCCTGTTGTCCAGGCTGGAGGGCAGCCGGAAACCGTATCGCACTAGAGTTTCCTTTCTGGAACGGTCGCCGTTGTACATCCCTCGAATCTGCGGAATCGTGATATGGGATTCGTCGATGACCATGATGAAGTCGGGAGGGAAAAAGTCGAGGAGAGTCCCCGGCGGTTCGCCGGGTTCCCTTCCCTCCAGGTGCCGTGAGTAGTTTTCGATCCCCGAGCAGTAGCCGACCTGTGCCAGCATTTCCATGTCATACCGGGTTCTCTCGCGCAGACGCTGAGCTTCCAGGAGGCGTCCCTCCGCGGTCATCCGGTCGAGTTGTTCTTCGAGTTCCGATTCGATCGCATTCAAGGCCCGGGCAATGTTTTCCCTTGTCGTCACATAATGCTGCGCGGGAAAAATGAGGGCCTGCTCCTTTCGGCGGAGGCACTTGCCGGAAATCGGCTCGATCTCGTCGATTCGCTCGATGCACTGGTCATCGAAAAAAACCCGTAGAGCCGAGTCGCTGTACGCGGGGAAGATCTCCACAGCGTCTCCTTTGACCCGGAATTTCCCTGGCTCGAGAACAGCGTCGTTCCGCTGGTAATAATTTCCAAGAAGGGCTTCGAAAAAATTCCTCCTGATCCAACGTTCTCCAACTTTGAAACCGAACACCGCTTCTTCGTAGGCCTTCTTTTTCCCGAGTCCGTAAATGCAGGAAACGCTGGCGACAACGATAACATCCCTTCGCTCGATGAGGGCCCTGGTCGTCGCGAGGCGCAATTTTTCGATTCGCTCGTTGATCGAGGCATCTTTCTCGATATAGAGATCATGGGCGGGGACGTAGGCCTCCGGCTGGTAGTAGTCGTAATAACTAACAAAATAATGGACCTCGTTTTCCGGGAAAAAGGTCTTGAATTCGGTATAGAGCTGGGCGGCCAGGGTTTTGTTGTGCGCAAGGACGAGGACGGGGCGGTCAATGCGAGCGATGACGTTTGCCACGGTATAGGTCTTCCCGCTCCCGGTCACACCGATCAGCGTCTGCATGGGAAGGCCCTCGGCGAGCCCCCGCGATAGAGCTTCGATCGCCTGGGGCTGATCGCCCGCAGGCGGCCACGGACAGTTCAGCTTGTAGATTCCCAACCTTTGCCTCCTGAATTTTCTAGAAAAAATCAAGGCGCACGAAGATCCCGTGCGCCTCCATATACCGTCCGGTCCGATGGGACTTCAAGCCGCAGGCTCCGGTTCCGGGTTTCCGCGCTTTTCGGGAAAAGGTCCAGAATCTGGGGCTGATTCCTCGTGGGCCACAGTTACGGTTTTCGGATCTCCGTTGCCTTTCACCTGGATGGGCGGCAGGTCTCCTCCCGCGATGAGAGTTTCGAGCTCCTCTCCTTCGAGGATTTCCCGCTCCAGCAGGTTTCTCGTGACTTTGTGAAGGAGGTCGAGGTTCTCCGAAAGAAGGTTCTTCACCCTGCCATGGCAGCTGTCGATGATGCTGCGCATTTCCTGGTCGATTGCGAAAGCTACCTCGTCGCTGTAGTTTCGGTCGTCCACGATGTCCCTCCCCAGGAACACTTCATGCTGCTTCCTCCCCAGGGTCATGGGGCCCAGCTTCTCGCTCATCCCGAACTCCGTGACCATTTGACGAGCCAGCTGGGTGGCTCTCTCGAGGTCGTTCTGTGCACCCGTCGTTACGTCCCCCTGCGTGATTTCCTCGGCTACCCGCCCCCCTAGAAGAACGCAGATCCGATCGATCAATTCATTCCGGGAGATGAGGAAGCGATCCTCCTCCGGAAGCTGGAGAGTGTATCCGAGAGCCATGTGCCCCCTCGGAATGATCGAGATCTTGTGAACCGGGTCGCAACCGGGGATCAGCCGGGCAACCAGGGCATGCCCTGATTCATGGTAGGCGATGATCTCCTTTTCTTTCGCGTTGATCAGTCGACTCCTTCGTTCAGGACCGGCGATCACCCTGTCGATGGCCTCTTCGAAATCCGACATTGCCAACGCTTTTCTTCCGTTCCTTGCCGCGAGCAGCGCGGCTTCGTTGACCAGGTTGGCCAGGTCGGCCCCGACAAAACCGGTCGTCCGCCTGGCTATGATATCGAGCCGTACGTCTTCTTCCAGTTTCTTGCCTTTCGAATGGACCTCGAGGATCGCCTGGCGGCCCTTCCAGTCGGGCTTGTCGACGACAATATGCCGATCGAACCGTCCCGGCCTGAGAAGAGCCGGGTCCAGGATGTCAGGCCGGTTTGTTGCGGCGATCAGGATGATTCCCGTCGAGGCGTCGAATCCGTCCATTTCGACCAGCATCTGGTTAAGGGTTTGCTCCCGTTCGTCGTGTCCGCCCCCAAGGCCTGCACCGCGCTGCCGACCGACGGCATCGAGCTCGTCGATGAAAACGATGCACGGTTGCATTTTTCGAGCCTGCTCGAAAAGGTCGCGAACGCGGGCCGCTCCGACCCCTACGAACATCTCGACGAAGTCCGAACCGCTGATGCTGAAAAAGGGGACATCCGCCTCACCGGCAGCGGCTCTGGCAAGAAGGGTCTTTCCGGTGCCCGGAGGCCCAAGGAGAAGGACCCCCTTCGGGACGTTGGCTCCAAGCCTGGCAAAACGCTCGGGGTCACGCAGGTATTCGATCACTTCCTGCAGTTCCTCTTTGGCTTCATCACAACCGGCGACATCCTTGAAAGTGACCTTGGGACGATTGTCCATGAA
The DNA here is from genome assembly GCA_022839995.1 of Synergistota bacterium. GTDB lineage: Bacteria > Synergistota > Synergistia > Synergistales > 79-D21 > 79-D21. Next base: position 105,997 of record JALHIN010000001.1, on the reverse strand, counting down.
AAGCTTTGCCTTGCTTTTTGCAAAGTTCATGACCTTGCTTCCCCCGCCCTGCATGTTGTAAAGGATGAAGATCCAGGCTCCGATGAGCAGGAGCGTCGGAAAGAGCGAGGTCATCATGCCTGCCCACCAGGGAGCTTTTTGCGGCGGGATGAATTCGACCGAGACCCCGAGCTTCACCAGTTCCTGGGCAAGTGGACCCGGGTCAAGAACGTAGGTTTTGAAGTGCTTTCCGTCCTTTGAGGTTCCCTTGACGAGGCTTTCCTCAATTGAAACCTTGTCGATTTGCCCGGATTGGGCGGATTTCAGGAAATCGCTGTAGCTTAGCGACGTGCTTTCCTGGCCGTTCTGGCTGGGAGTCAGGAACGCATTGACGAGGCTGACCACCAAGACGATCAGGATCAGGTACAGGCCCAGGTTTTTTGCAATTCGATTCACGTGCCCTTCACTCCTTGGGTTGGATGTTCTTTGCCGGGGCTTCCAGGGGGTTCACCACGTGGATATCCGGGAGGTTCCTCCAGTAGCCCGAATAATCCAATCCGTATCCGACCACGAATTCGTCAGGAATCTGAAATCCCCTGAAGTCGACCTGGACGTCGACCTTTCTGCGGTCCGGTTTGTCCAGGAGAACGCAGGTACGCAAGCTGCGGGGGTGTCTGCCCTTGAGCAGGTCCAGCAGGTAGGAAAGCGTCAGGCCCGTGTCCAGGATGTCTTCGACGAGTAGGACGTCGCGCCCCCGAATGTCGGTATCCAGGTCTTTCACGATTTTCACGATCCCGGAGGATTTTGTGGAGGCGCCATACGAAGAAACGGCCATGAAGTCTAGCCGAACCAGGCTGTTTCTCGGAAAGAACCGGACAAGGTCGGCAAGGAAAAAAATGGCTCCCTTGAGAACGCCGACCGCTACGAATTCCTTTCCGGAATAGCACTCGGCCACTTCAGCCGCCAACTCAGACACCTTGTCGGAGATGGTTCGGCCGTCGAGAAGGATCCTGCCAAGTTCATAATCCATCTAACAACTCTCCTGCTCCCGGATCCGGAGAATAATGGATCCGGATCCGGGGTGAATTCGCTTCCCTCCTGGATATCCTGCAGAGGTTGCTCCAGAAGGGCGTCCACGACATTCTATCGCCAATCGTTACGGTAGGCCAGCCCTTTCGGTAAAACCAGGGCATGGTTTGAATTTCCTGATAAAGGAGAGCAGTGCCGGAAGGCTGGATGACAGGCCTTTCACTTCCCAGCGGGAAAAAGGCAGAGTAATCGGAAAAACTGCGTTCCCCGTTCTCTGCCGGTTCCCAGTGGAAGGTCCCCATGCCCCATCGGGTGGTTCCGAAAGGTTTTTCGATGACGAAGGGGGCACCGGGAGGCCGGTCGAAGAGCTTCCTGTCCAGCAGCGCCAGGAAACCGCCTCCTGCACGGATTTCGATTGTTCTTTCCCATTGGAACCGCCATCCCTGGCGGGAACGGACCAATTCAAGAAGGTTGTCTAGCCGATCAAAGTCCAGCGTTTTCAACCCCAGCCTCGAGGCTTCGGAGCGAAACAGCTCGGAGCGGGCGGAGGGGTCCAGGCGGCGGACTCCCCCCAGGTCCCAAGCCGAGATCACCGAGGGAAGGTTCCTTCTAAGGAGAGCTGCCGCATTCCTTCCTCTCTCCTCGAGAATTTTCCGGCTGGGGATCAACGCCTTCCGAAGGCAGAGGAGCCTTCTGGAAACCGCAGGGCTGTAATCCCGCTCCAGCAGGGGGATCAGTTCATTCCTCAAGCGGTTTCTCAGATAGTGGGAATCAAGGTTCGTTTCGTCCTCTCTCCAGGGGATTCCCCTTGCCTCGAGATATTCCCGGAGTTCGCTCCGGCTGGAAGCAATGAGGGGGCGAATGATGTGATCCCTTCTTCCGGGAAGTCCGCACAGCCCGGCCAGGCCGGTCCCTCGGAGAAGGTTGAGCAGGATCGTTTCCGCCGTGTCATCCGAGTTGTGCCCCACTGCGATCCAGGCTGCGTGCACCGAACTGCGAACTTTTTCGAGGAAGGCGTAACGGATTCGCCTGGCCGCTTCTTCCAGGGATTCGCCACGCTCTTTCCCGCCGGGTACGGAAACGTGCTCGATGATGCAATCGATGCCGTTGTTCCTGCATTGTTCAGCGACAAACTCTGCGTCTTTCCGTGAAGACTCCGTACGGATCCCGTGATCGAGATGTGCGACGGTAATCGTTCCCCGGTAGATTTCCCGGAGGACGGAAAGTAGGGCCATCGAATCGCCGCCGCCGGAAACCGCGGCTACGAGCGGTTCGGTCGACTCGTTCCAGCCTTGTTCTTTCGCCGCTGCCCTTGCCTTTTGGATGACAGGATGCTCCATCGTTTTCCCCCTTCGGAAAAGGAGAGGACTGATAACAAAAATGGCGGGTTTTCGCCCGCCCTTTCATGAGAGGATATTCGGTTGGTGGCGGTGAGTGGAGTCGAACCACTGACACTGCGGGTATGAACCGCATGCTCTAGCCAACTGAGCTACACCGCCGTTGGTTGCGGGGGCAGGATTTGAACCTGCGACCTTCGGGTTATGAGCCCGACGAGCTTCCTGACTGCTCCACCCCGCGATCTCTGCTCTCTGGTGCCGGGCGCGGGAATCGAACCCGCACGGACTTTCGTCCACAGGATTTTAAGTCCCGTGCGTCTACCTATTCCGCCAGCCCGGCCAGCGCTGACCTATTATATGCAGGCTTTCGGGTTGCGTCAACAGCTGGGGACGGGCGATCCGCCAGGTTTTTCGTTTGACAGCCATCCGAAAAGCTGGTAAACTCTCCTCCGTGTGAAAAAAGCACCGCTTTACTCTGTTAGCAGATCGATGGAGGCGAAGAAATTTGTACGAACGGCCTTACCTGGCGGGTTCCGAATGCAAGACGGAAAAAACGATTTTCCTGGACAAGAATGAAAACCCTTTCCGATTACCCCCGTCTCTTCGAGAACAGATCCGGCAGCTCGTTTCGGACGTTGACCTCAACCGTTACCCCGACCCCGAAGGAAAGGCATTGAAACAGGTCCTTTCCGAAATCACGGGGATTTCCTGGCGGGAAATCGTCATCGGCAACGGCGGGGATGAAATCCTAAGTCTCCTCTTCACGGCTTTTGCCGAAAAGGGAGAAAAGGTCGTGACCCTGTCGCCGACCTTCACGCAATACCAAGAACTCTGTCGCCGGCACAAGGTTGAATGGGTTCCGGTTCCCCTCCGATTCGAAGAAAGCCGGATCTTTTTCGACGAAGAGCTTTTCCTGGATACGGTTTCCTCCTGCTCTCCGAGCCTGATTCTCCTGGACACGCCGAACAACCCGACGGGGATCCGAATTTCAAATCGATTCCTCGCGGAACTTTCGGAACGGTACGAGGGAGTTCTCGTGGTCGATGAGGCCTACGGTGAATTCGCAAGGGAAACGTTCCTGGAGAGCTTCCGGAACCGAGTCCTCCCGGACCGGTTGTGCATTCTGAAAACCCTCTCCAAAGCCTGGGGGATGGCCGGGTTGCGAATCGGTTATGCAGCCTGCTCGCCATCGGTGGCCGAAAAGATCGAAAGTGTCCGGGACCTCTACAATGTGGGCCTGCTTCCGCAGGAAATCGCAAGGATCGTCCTCAAATACGACGAGTGGATGGAGAGCAGGGTTCTGAGCATTCGCTACCTGCGTGACCAGCTGGTGAAAGGGATCAACCGGATTCCTGGCTGGAGGGCCTTCGAAAGCGAGTCGAATTTTGTATTGGTCCGCTCCCCTCTTCCGATCTCCCGTGTCCGGGAGAAGATGGAAGAAGCCTGCATCCGCCTCAAATACCTCCGGCTTGACGAACCGGGAAACTGGTTCCGGGTTTCGGTTGGAAGGGAAGAGGAACTGGGTGCATTCATGAACCTGCTGCAGGAAATCGAATGAAATAGTTGGGAAATGCCGCGTATCAACTCTTGAACGAAGTAAAGTTTATGTTATAATCGATCAAAATACCGCAGCCTTTTGCTTGTAAACAAAATTGGAGGTGAACCGAGTGGCGGAAAAATGGAAGGACCGTCTGACGGATCAGCTTTGCAAGGCTATCCTCGTCCTGGAAACCGAAGAAGAAGTGTATCGTTTCCTGGAGGATATTGCGACCATCGGAGAAATTCGCGCGTTGGCCCAGCGGCTTGAGGTGGCGAGGCTGCTGAGCGAAGGGTATACCTACCCCCAGATCGCCCAGCAGACAGGAGCAAGCACGGCGACGATCAGCCGGGTAAAGAAATTCCTCGAGTATGGGGCCGACGGATACAAAATTGTTCTGGACCGACTCAAGGAAAAAGGGCAATAGGAAGCCCCCGGAACGACTTCAACCCTACTGAAAGCCCCCCGGAATTCTTCTACCGGGGGGCCGTTTCATTCATTGCGAAGGAGAAAGCGTGCAAGAAGGTTCCGGCGGACTCCGATCGCCCCGGTCGGGCACATTTCATGACAACAAAGGCAATGGACACATTTCCCTGGATCGATCCGGATTGCCCCCGGCGTCGACAGGATCGCGCCGGTGGGGCATACCTTGCCGCAGGCTCCGCAGAACGTGCAAAGCTCGGAATTCCAAAAAGGAATCAGTCTCACGAGAGTGTGCGCAAGCCCCCTCAGCGGCGTGGGAAGGATTCGCCTGAGTGTCGAGGTAGCCCTTACAAAACGTGATACCGGCAAGCTTTCCCAGGTCGAGCCGACGAGGTCGATCTGGGTCCGGGAAGCAGGCCCGATACCTCTGCGGGCAGCTGCCGAAAGGAGCGGGATCGAGAAAGGGTCGCGGTATCCCATGATCCAGGCGGCAACCACGTCTACGGCCAACGCGTTTTCGGAAGCGATCACCCAGCCCAGCCGTTTCGGGTTTCCATGGGAAGGCCCATTCCCTTCCATGCCGACGACCGCGTCGATCAAGTTCCAGTCGGGCACCCGGGAAAGATGGGCGTCCAGGATTGCCTCGCAAAGCTTCCAAATCGAGCCACTGCGGTGCGCCCTTTTGCGCGTGGCCGTATCGAGATATCCGAAGGTATTCTTGAGACAGGCCGTGATCTCGGTTTCAACGTGCGTTTTGCATTTTGCCACATTGATGAGGGTGTCGGCTTCGACCGCCTTGACGGGGATCTGTAACTTCCCGAGCGTCGACGAAGTAGAGGATTGCATTTCTACGTAGCCCTTCCCGTTGAGAGGGGAAAGCTCGACGTTCCACTTCTCCCGCAAATTCCTGAGACCGCAATTTTCCTCGAAAAGCGGCCATTGCCCGGAAAAAAGGTATCCGGGGGAATCCGAAACCTCGATGTGAGCGTCGGGTTCTTTTTCCCTGACCCAGTCTGCCAACGCGGAAAGGACCTCGGGATGGGTGGTAACTGCACGTTCGGGCTTAACCGGAGCCAGCAGGTTGGCTTTCAAAAGGACGTTTCGTCCGATAGAGGGCCCGCCGCCCGACCGTTCCAGTGCGATTCCGACTGCCTGGCGGACAGCTCCAGGTTCGTAATCAACGCAGGGGCAAACACCGACGCGGTACTTGCCTCTCACGGTTTCCGAAATCCTTTCGCTTCATACGAAGGGCAGAGGTCCGCGAGAACGCAGCCACTACAATCGGGTTTCCGGGAATGGCAGGTGTTCCTGCCGTGGAGAATGAAATTCAAATGCCCTCCGCCCTGCCGCTCTTTGGGAACCGATCTTTCCAGTTCCTCCTGGATTTCGGCGGGGCCTTGCCTTTCGGTAAACCATCCCAATCGTCTGGCGATCCGCATCACATGCGTGTCAACGGGGAAAGCGGAAATGTCCAGTTCGAAAACGAGGACACAGGCAGCCGTTTTCGGCCCGACCCCGGGAAGGCTCTCCAGGTAGGCACGCACTTCGTCAGGATCCCGGCCCTTCAGGGAGTCGAGATCGTAACTCCCGAAATCACTCCTGACCTGGATGAGGATCTCACGGATTCTCGTTGCCTTTGTCGGACCCAACCCCGCAGGACGGATCGCGTCGACAAGAGGCTCTAGGCCGGCATCCATCACCTGTGTCCACGTGGGCCAACGCCTTTTCATTTCGTAAAAAGCCCTCTCGCTGTTTCGGTCGTTGGTATTTTGCGAGAGGAGTGTCGCCACAAGACCATCCAGGGGACTGCCGAAAGACCTGTCCCTTGGGTTCCTTTCCATCCCCCACGCACTTTCGAGACGGTCCAGAACGGCAAGAAGCCTCTCCCGTTCAATCGCTGTTCTCTGTTTCATTGCTTTCTGAATCGGTTTTCTTGGTGTCCGTTCCGCTTTTCTTCAGCTGCCGGCTTTTTTCCATCCAGGTTTTGAGCTGCTCCATCACTTTCCCGTAAACGGAGCCTTTGGAGTACTCCCCTTTTTCGTCCGCTTCTCCAGCGGGAATCCCGGTGAGGATCTCTATGCCCTGTTCCACCGTTTCGACTGCCCAGATGTGGAAAAGTCCCTTCGAAACGGCATCCAGGACTTCGTGATCCAGCATGAGGTTGATGACATTCTGCTTCGGAAGCAGGACCCCCTGGTGGCCGGTGAGGCCGCGATAGGAACAGTAGCGGAAGAAGCCCTCAATTTTTTCATTGGCTCCGCCGATTGGCTGGATGTTCCCAAACTGGTCCACGGATCCAGTCACGGCGATGGATTGTTTGATTCCCACACCAGAGAGGGCAGAGAGAAGCGCGTAAAGTTCCGTCGAGGAAGCGCTGTCTCCCTCGATGCCGTCGTATGTCTGTTCGAAAGCGAGCCGGGCAGAAAGCGAAAGCGGCATGTCCTTCGCGAATTTCCGCCCCAGAAAGCTGCTCAAGGTCAGGAGCCCCTTGTTGTGGATCGGCCCGGTCATTTTGACTTCACGCTCGATGTTCACCACGCCTTCCTGTCCCATGTAGACGTTCGCGGTGATTCGCACCGGGTGGCCGAAGGAATATTCCCTGAAGTCAAGGACGGTAAGTCCGTTGATCTGCCCGACGGCGGTACCTTCAGTATCGATCCTGATCTGCCCTGTTTCGTAGGCTCTCTGGATTCTCTCCTCGATCAGGTTGGACCGGAATCGCTTGGCTTTCAAGGCCTTTCTGACGATGTCCGCAGTCACGACCTTTCTCGAAAGCCTTCTTGCCCAGGCAACCGATTCGACGAGGACCTCTTCGATCTGATTGAAATGGGTGGTCATCCGGGTCTGGTTCCCCGCGAGGCGGGAGGAAAATTCGATGACTTCCGCTACTCCGTCCGCCGTAAAATGAAGGCCGCCTTCTTTCTGCACGTAACTGGCAACGAAACAGGCAAGCTGGCGTTCCGTCGATTTTGACCGGGGCATGTCGACGTCAAAATCTGCCTTGATCTTGAACAGTTTCTGGAATTCCGGGTCATAAAGGTTCAGGAGGTAGTAGATCCAGCGGCTGCCGATGATGACGACCTTTACCTGGATTGGAATCGCTTCGGGCCGCAAGGACGAAACCGGGACGAAACCCAGCTGTTCACCGAGGTTCTCGATCGAAAGTTCCTGTGTACGCAGGACTCGCTTGAGGGCTTCCCAGGACATGAACTGCCGGAGGATTTCTTCCGCATCCAGGACCAGGTAGCCTCCGTTTGCGCGGTGTAGGGCACCTGGAACGATTTTGCGGAAATCGGTGTAGAGGTAGCCCTGTCGGCTTTCGTATTCCACTTTACCGACCAGGTTGTAATAGGTCGAGTTGGTTTCGTGGACCACAGGGGCTCCTGCCTCCGGGTCGTTCGAAACGAAAACGTTCACGCTATACCGGCTGAAATCGACTTCGGCGTTTTCGTCGCGGGCTGCAGCGACGAAAATGTTGAAGTTTTCGATGATGTCTTCCGTCAGTGCGTCGATCCACTGAGAGATTTTTTCTCCCTTTCCGTACTGGGCTTTCAAATCCGCCAGGTAGGGCCGGATCGCGTTGCGGCAGATTTCCGCTTCCAGGTTCTTGATTTTTTCCTTGAGGCTTTTTTCGTGGTCCCGGATCTTCCGTAAGACCTCGAGGGTTTTCTGGGAGACCTCCTCCGATCTGGCCTGGAGTTGCTTCTGCTCCGCTTCGGACAGGTTTTCGAACTCTTCCTGCTGCATCTCCTTGCTGACCACGTTCCCTTCCTCGTCCTTGGCAAGAGAGAGGGGAATGTTCACAAAACCCTGCGGTGTACGCTTGATCGAAAAGCCCTTTTCCAGTGCCCAATTCCGGACGGATTCCATCAACGCGTTGACCTGTTCCTGGAACTCCTTCACGAGGTTGGCCTTCGCGTCTTCGTACTGGCTGTTTTCAAATGCCTTGCTTAGGGTGGTCTTCAGCTCGTCGACGAGTTCCGAAAGGCTTTCGGAGAGCTTCTTTCCCATACCGGGAGAAAGGTTGATTGCAAGAGGTTCGCCAGCGTTCGTGAAATTGTACACATAAAGCCAGTCGTCCGGAGAGGTTAGCTTCGAAGCGCGTTTTCGGAGTTGGTCCAGCGTATAGGTGGTCCGTCCGCTTCCGTGATCCCCGACAACGAAAATGTTGTATCCCTTGCTGGCCACGTCCAGGCCGAATTCCATCGCTTCAACGGCCCGCTGCTGACCGATGAGTCCCTCGAGACAACCAATTTCAGCCGTTGTTTCGAATCCGAGGGAAGAGTTTGGTGTTTTCTTTCTCAGCTTGGAAAGGGGAAGCTCGAAGTTCCTTGGTTTGGCCATTTCTTTCCCTCCAGTCGATAACGGTCCATGCAATTATGTTAGCACAGGCCAGGTCCCGATGCCTTCAACGGCCCAGCAAGATTTTGTGAATCTGGGCGATAGCCGTGGGCAAGAGAGCCCCGGCCAGGATCAACGCCCATTGCTCGAGCCGAAGGGGATGGATGGCAAGGACCTTCTGGAAGACGGGGATAAAGGGAATTAAGACTTGGATACCGATCGAAACCAGCACGGAAAGAACCAGCGAGAGGTTGCTCACGAGTTGGCGCGGTCTCCGAAAAAGGCTATGGTCGCGAACGTTGAAAACGAAGAAGAGTTGGGCAAGGACCATCGCATGGAATCCCATCGCCACGGCCTGTTCCGGGTCTCCCGGGTAGGCCTTTAGTGCCGTCATCGTGACCGAAAGGACGCCTAGGCTCATGAGGGTTCCGTAAGAAAGGATCAGGCGGAGATGCCGGGGCGACAGGATCCGTTCTTTTCGAGGCATTGGAGGGCGATTCATGGCTCCGGGTTCGATCGGGTCCAGGGCAAGGGAAAGGGCCGGGAGGACATCCGTAATGAGGTTGATCCAGAGAATCTGGAGGGGTAGAAGAATCGCCGGGAGTCGGAAAAGAACCGAGAAGAGAACCGTGGAAACTTCACTCAGGTTGCAGCAGAGAAGGAAAAGGACGGATTTCCGGATGTTCCCGAAAATCCGCCTCCCTTCCTGGATTGCGTGAACGATGGTGGAGAAGCGGTCGTCCTGGAGGATGATGTCCGAAGACTCCTTGCTGACCTCCGTACCCTGGATGCCCATGGCGATTCCCACGTCAGCCTTTTTCAAGGCGACCGCGTCGTTTACCCCGTCTCCGGTCATTGCCACGGTTTCTCCCGCTGCCTGGAAAGCCTGGACGATTTTCAGCTTGTGTTCCGGTGCAACCCTGGCGATCACCGAAACCCTGGCCGACTTTAAAGACAGATCCTCTTCGTCCAGGATATCCAAGTCTTTTCCTTCGAGGCTTTCCGGATAAGCCGGGTTTAGGATGCCGACCTCCTTCGCGATCGCACGAGCGGTTGCAAGGTGATCCCCCGTCACCATCACAACTCGGATCCCTGCATCGTGGCAGGCTTGAACGGCATCACGAACTTCGGGCCGTGGAGGATCGATGATTCCCATCAAGCCGACGAAGGCCACCCCATCCTTGTCGTTCCCCCAGGCGAATGCCAAAGAGCGCATTCCTTTTCCGGAAAATTCCTCCGTTTGGGCGAGCCAGTGGACACGCTCGCTTTCGGACATAGGGCGGATTCCCCCCGAGGTCCAGATCCGGTCGGCTTGGGAAAGCACTTTCTCCGGCGCCCCCTTGAGAGCCTTCCAAGCCCCGTGGAATGTTTCCATCGTCATCTTCCCGGAATCGAAAGGGATTTCTCCCGTTCTGGGAAACCGTTTCCGTTCCCACTCGATGTCGATTCCCTTCTCTTCGGCAACACGCAGAAGGGCGATTTCCATCGGATCGCCGATTCCTCCTCCTTCGTCCAGAACAGCATTGTTGCATAGCACTGCAGTACGAAGAAGGGTGGCTTCATGTTCTTCACAGGCAGGGAGAACGAGGCGGACGGCCATCTCGTTGAGGGTCAGGGTTCCGGTTTTGTCGGTACAGATCACGGTGGTGGAACCGAGAGTCTCGACGGAGGAAAGGTTTCTCACCAGCGCCTTCTGCTTGGCCATTCTTCGGACCCCGATCGCCAGGGTCATTGTAGCGACGAAGGGAAGTCCTTCGGGAACGGCAGCCACCGCAAGGGCGATTCCCGTTTCGAACATTTTGAACAGCCCCCGGCCTTGCAGGGCCCCCAGGGCGAAAACCAACGCCGCGATGGCCGCGACCAAGAGGATCAGAAGCCGGCTGAACTGCTCCAGCCGTTCCTCCAGGGGAGTCGACTGCTTTTCCACGCTTTCGAGTAGCCTGCTGATCCTTCCGAGCTCGGAATCGAGTCCTGTGGCATAAACCAGTGCTTTCGCGTTTCCCCTCACGACGGCTGTTCCGGCAAAAACACAATTCATGCGTTCCGAGAGCGGTGTTTCGCCGGGCAAGAGGTCCACTCTCTTTTCGACGGGCATCGATTCCCCGGTCAGCGGGGCCTCGTCGACCGCCAGGTTCCGGGATTCTAGCAGGCGGGCATCGGCGGGCACAACGTCCCCCGCCTCAAGGAGAAGGAGGTCTCCAGGAACGATCCATTCGGCGGAAACGACACAAAGGGTGCCGCCCCGAATCACCCTGGCGATCGTCGACGTCATCGAACGAAGGGCCTCCATCGCCTTTTCGGCCCGAAATTCCGTCAGGAAACCGATGAGGGCGTTCAAGAGAATCACGACGAGAATGGCGGCAGAATCCAGGATTTCACCCATCACGAAACTGACCGCGGCAGCCAAGGCAAGAAGACCGACCATGGGACTCCTGAACTGGGACAGTAGGAACGACCACCAAGGCCTCGGCTTGGTTTGCGCAAAGGTGTTGGGACCGTACCGTTCGAGAGCTGCTCGTGCCTGCTCTTGAGCCAGACCCGTCTGTGGGTTTGAGGAAAGCCCTTGGATCAGGTCATTTAATGGAACGCTGTGCGGGTACCCCTCGTTCAGCCCTGGCATCGACGCGGGACCTCCTCGAGTCGACAAGTGCCTTGCGGTGTGCGGGTGCTTCCCTTAAAATGCGCCCAGTATGGAGGGTTGTCAACAATGGAAAAAGCACGTTTTCTGATCAGCGGGGTGGTTCAGGGCGTCGGGTTCCGCCCTTTTTGCGCGAGGCTCGCTTTGGACGAAAAGCTCAAGGGGTCGGTTAGGAACACGAATTCCGGGGTTGAGCTTGAGATCTGGGGCGAACCCGGTCAAATCGATCGCTACCTGAGGCGCTTGCAGAGAGAATGCCCTACCGCAGCATACATCCAGTCGGTGAAACTTGTCGAAAGGATCCCAGACGTTTCCGGTGCCCCTGCTTCATTCGAAATCCTGAAAAGCGAGGGGAGGTCCACCCGGAGAGTCTTGATTCCCCCGGATATTGCGACGTGCGATTCCTGCCTCGGAGAAATGCGGGATCCTTCCGATCGCCGTTACCGGTATCCCTTCATTAACTGCACCCTTTGCGGCCCCCGGTTTTCGATCATCTACGACCTTCCGTACGACCGCCCGAAAACCACGATGTCGGAGTTCACGATGTGCGGGAGCTGCTCGGCTGAATACGGAGACCCTTTCAACCGGCGCTATCACGCGCAACCGAATGCCTGCCCGGATTGCGGTCCGCACCTTTGGGCCTGCGACCCCGAGGGAAACCGGCTGGCTGAAGGCGAATCGGCAATCGAGGTTGCAACGGAACTGCTTTCGAGGGGGAAAATCGTAGCGGTTAAAGGACTTGGCGGCTTTCACCTGGCCTGCGATGCCCGCAAAGACGAAGTCGTTAGGGAGCTTCGCGTTCGCAAACGCCGCCCTGACCGCCCCTTTGCAATAATGGTGCGGGACCTCGACATCGCTGCAAAAATGGTTGTCCTGACGGAAAAGGGGAAGGACCTCCTGGTTTCCTCGCGCCGTCCCATCGTTCTATGCCCTTCCCAGAAGGGATCAGGTCTTTCCAGGCTGCTGAATCCCGAACTGGATTCGATTGGGATCATGCTTCCGTACACTCCCCTCCACCACCTGCTCCTGGAAAAGCTGGAGGTCCTTGTCATGACGAGCGCCAACAGGAGCGAGGAGCCGATTGTTGCCGACAACGAAGAAGCCCTCCTGGAACTTTCCTCCATCGTTGACGCCTTTTTGATGCATGATCGGAAAATCTGCATGCGAGTGGACGATTCCGTGGTGTCCGTGGCGGGAAATCGAGCCTTTTACGTCCGTAGGGCGCGCGGGGTCGTCCCCCAGCCGCTGTTCCTGCCCGAAAGAGGTCCTTCCGTCCTTGCTGCCGGAGGAGAGATGAAGGCGACCTTCTCGGTCACTCACGAGGGAGCGCTTTTCCCGAGCCAATACCTGGGAGATCTCAAGACGATCGAGGGAGCGACCTTCTACCGGGAAGCCCTCGGTCATTTCCTGTCGCTTTATGCCATCAAGCCGGAATTCCTGGTTCAAGACCTGCACCCCCTTTACCTTTCAAGCCGCCTCTGCCGGGAGATCCTTCCGGAACCGGTCGGAGTCCTAGCAATTCAGCACCACCACGCACACCTCGCAGCCTGCCTGTTCGAGAACGGCATCGAAGAACCCGCGGTAGGGCTGATCCTTGATGGCACGGGGTATGGAACGGATGGGACCATCTGGGGAGGTGAAATCCTCTGGGGAGACGCTTCCGGGTTCGAAAGGCTCGGGCACCTGGTTCCTTTTCACCTTCCCGGTGGAGAAAGAGCCATTTGGGAACCCTGGCGTTGCGGAATATCCCTCGCCTACGAAAGTGGACTGCGGGAAAAGGCCCTGGAATGGGTCAAACGGAAAAAAACGGTTTTGCCCGAATTCGAACGGTCTATTGATGTTTCGATCGAAGCCGGGGTGAAGACGACTTCCTGTGGGCGGCTCTTTGACGGTGTTTCTGCCCTGCTTGGTTTTTGTGATTCCGCGACTTTCGACGGCCAGGCTCCCATGGTTTTGGAAGCAGCTGCGAAAGGTTCCGGTTTCTTGCCGTTTTCCATCGTGGTATCCGATGGGAAAATCCTGATTGACTGGCGACCGGCAATCCGGGAGATTTTTGCTTTAATGGGCCGGAGAACCGTCGGCTCGATTGCCGCTTCATTCCACGGCGGCCTTGCCAGGGCCTTGGTCGAGGCCGCTGCGATAGCAGCGGAGCGGAAAGGGACTCGGAACGTTGCTCTTTCCGGCGGGGTTTGGCAGAACAGGCGCCTTCTTTCCCTGGTGATCGCGGAGATCGAAAGAAGGGGCCTGGTTCCCGTTGTTCACTCCCTCCTCTCGCCGAACGACGAGTGCGTTTCCGTTGGCCAGGCGGTCGCAGGGCACAGGAAATGGGTTGCATAAAAAAAGGGCGCCGGTCTTTACCGGCGCCCCGGCTGTATTCGTTTCGCGCTAGAGCGGGCGGATATGGGCTGCCTGGGGCCCCTTGGCTCCCTCAACCACTTCGAACTCTACCGCCTGGCCTTCCTCGAGAGTCTTGAAGCCCTCCATCTCGATCGCGCTGTAGTGGGCAAAAACGTCTTTCCCCTCTTCCGTGGTGATGAAGCCATAGCCCTTCGTTGCATTGAACCACTTGACTGTTCCTTTCATTGACTGAACCCCTCCGGTTTTTCGTTTTCCTGCAGGTGCAGGTTAAAAGAACATGGTCAATATAGCATCGCAAAAACGAAGCGTCAAGTTGGTCCCGGTTTTCCCGTTCCGGTGTTCTCTAGTAATTGATGCCGCTGATCTTTTCCAGTTTCGAAAGTTTGTGGATCGCTTCGATGTAGCGGATCGTTCCGCTCGCGGAGCGCATGACGATGGACTGGGTACGGATGTGGTCTCCCTCGTAGCGGACACCCTGGAGCAATTCTCCGTTCGTGATGCCAGTCGCCGCAAAAAAGACGTTGTCGCTTTTCACGAGGTCGTCCATGCTAAGGACTTTTTCGAGATCCATGCCCAGATCCCTGCATTTTTGCGCCTCTTCCTCGTTCCTGGGCCAGAGCGTACAGAACATGGAGCCGCCTACGCATTTAAGGGCACAGGCTGAAATCACCGCCTCGGGCGACCCGCCGATGCCTGCCAAAAGGTCGATTCCCGCATCCGGCTTGCAGGTCATCAAGGCACCTGCAATATCACCGTCGGAGATCAGCCGGATCCTAGCACCAACCTTCCGGATTTCCGCGATGAGGTTTTCATGTCTCGGGCGGTCGAGAACGACGACGGTAATATCCTCGATCGCTTTGTTCTTTGCCTTCGCGACCCTCCGGATGTTTTCCCCGACCGGCAGTCGGATATCGATCGACCCAGCCGCTTCGGGGCCGGTTGCGAGCTTGTTCATGTAGAAAATATGCTGCGGGAAATACATGGTCCCGCGTTCGGCCAGAGCGACAACGCTGATGGAATTCTGCCTCCCGAGAGAAAGGAGCCTCGTCCCGTCGATGGGGTCGACCGCGATGTCGACTTTGGGCTCGTCGCCGGTTCCGAGGCGTTCGCCGTTAAAAAGCATTGGCGCCTCATCCTTTTCTCCCTCCCCGATGACAACCGTTCCATCCATGCGGATCGTATTCAGCATGTACCGCATGGCATTGACAGCGGCTCCATCGGCCCCGTTCTTGTCTCCACGACCCATCCACCGGCCTGCTGCCATTGCGGCCGATTCCGTTACACGGACGAGTTCCAGCGCCAGGTTCCTTTCCGGAAGCGACATAGCGAACACCCCCTCAAGCGTTTAGCGGATCGTTTTTCCCCGGATCTTCAAAGCGGGAGAAAATTTCGTCGACATATCGGGTGAAGTAGCGGGTATCAAACAGCAGGGCAAGGGTGTCCTTGTCCAGGACACTTTTTAACCGCCGATCGGCGGCAAGAAGGTCTTTCAGGTGCCCCTCCCCTGCCCAGCAGCGCATGGCGTTTTCCTGCACGATGGCATAGGCTTCCTCGCGGCTCGTGCCCATCTCCTCGATCAGGTAAAGAAGGACTCTTTGACTGAAAAGAAGCCCTTGGGTCATTTCCAGGTTTTTGGCCATTCTATCGGGATCGACCTGCAGTCCGGCGATGATCCTGTTCAACGTCAGCAACGAATAGTGAGCGAGGTGGAAGGCATCCGGCCAGACGATCCTTTCTACCGAAGAATGGCTGATGTCCCGTTCGTGCCACAGGGCGATATTTTCCATCGAGGCAAGGGCATATCCCCTCAGAAGGCGCGCCATGCCGCAGACCCTCTCGGAAAGGATCGGGTTCCTTTTGTGGGGCATGGCTGAGGAACCTTTCTGTCCCTTGGAAAACGGTTCGGCAGCCTCAAGGACTTCGGTTCTCTGAAGGTGCCGGATTTCCGTGGCGATTCTCTCCATCGTGGATCCGAGAATCGCGATAGACGTCATGACCTCCGCGTGCCGGTCCCTCTGGAGGATCTGGTTCGAAACGGAGGCTCTCCGGAGCCTCAGTCTCGTACAAACCTTTTCCTCGATATGGGGTGGACAGTGGGCATACGTTCCCACAGCTCCCGAAATTTTCCCGACGCGGATATGCTTCTTTGCCAGTTCGAGCCGTTCCAGATCCCTTTCAAGCTGGGAATACCAGTTGAGGATCTTCAATCCGAAGGTCGTCGGTTCTCCGTGGATTCCATGGGTTCTGCCCACGCACGGGACATGGCGGTACTCTCTGGCTTTTTCCAGGACGAGGCTCGAAAAAGCCTTCAGGGTTTCGACCAGGGTATCGAGGGCTTCAACCAGAAGGAGTGCCCCGGCAGTGTCCACCACGTCGCTGCTCGTCAGGCCGAGGTGGATAAACCGTCCTTCCGGCCCGATTTTTTCGGCAACGGAACTGACAAAGGCGATCACATCGTGGTGAGTGGAGGATTCGATCTCCGCGATTCTCGCAACGTCGAAACCGGCTTTCTTCCGGATTGTCTCCATCGCTTCTGCGGGGATGCGGCCCTCTTCGGCCCAAGCTTCACAGACTGCCAATTCCACATCAAGCCATTTCTGAAAGCGGTTCTTTTCAGACCAGATCCTTTTCATTTCTTCGGTTTCGTAGCGCTCGATCATGAACGAAGTCCCTCCCTGCTCAAATCACCCTCCTGCAAGCCGAGAAGGGCTTCGATGAATTCCCTGGGCCGGAAAAGGGCGAGGTCTTCCACCTTTTCTCCCAGTCCGACGTACCTCACCGGGAGTCCCAGTTCATGGACGACGGAAAGGATTACACCGCCTTTCGCGGTGTTGTCGTATTTCGTCAGAACGATGCCTGTAAGCGGAAGCGCTTCGCCGAATACTTTGGCCTGCTGAAAGGCATTCTGTCCCATGACGGCGTCGATGACCAGGAGGAATTCCGCGTTAGCCGCACCGACCTCCCGATCTACGACTCGTGCGACTTTCTTCAGTTCCTCCATCAGGTTATGTCGGGTATGCAGGCGTCCCGCAGTATCGGCAATGACAAGGTCCGATCCGTCCGCTTTTGCGGAACGAATGGCATCGAACACCACGGCGGCCGGGTCGCTCCCCATCCCGTGACTGACCGTCCTTGCACCGCAGCGGTCTCCCCAGGTTTTCAGCTGTTCGATCGCCGCGGCCCGGTAGGTATCCGCTGCTGCGAGCACGACGCGTTTTCCGTCCCTGGTGTACTGTGCGGCCAATTTCCCCGCCGTGGTCGTTTTCCCACTGCCGTTCACACCGGAAAGCAGGACTACGGAAGGGATTCCGGATTGCCGCAGGGGGGCCCCGTTCAGGGGATTGCCCGCAAAAATCGCCTCGAGCTGTTTCCCGAAAATCAAAAGCGGAAGGCTTTGGTTCGAGCCCGCCGTCTTACGGAACGCCCGGAAATCGGAAAGGAGTTTTTCGGAAAGATCGACTCCTACGTCTCCTTTGATCAGGGTTTCCTCGATTTGTTCCCAGAAATCGGGACTTTCGTCTGCTGTCGTAATCAGCTTGGCCAGGGAACTGCCCCACTTGGACCGTACTTCTTTCAGTCCGGATTTGAACCGTTCGAAGAATTGCAGTGGAATTCACCTCCAGTAAGGATCCTTGCGGAGTTGCTATTCCTCCGCCTGGGGTTTTCTGGGCTTTCTCCGCCTTGAATTTCTCTTTCTACGGGGTTTTTCCTGAGCCTCGGCAGCCGGTTGCGTTCCCTGTATCCTGCTTTCCAGGGCCGGCTTTGCGGGAGCCAAGTCCGTAGCGGGAACACCGGTTTTCCTTTTTTTCCGGCGCGGCCTTCTTCTCTTGGTTCGGGGTTCCTCTTGTGCGGGGGTTTCCGGCACAAGGGCTAAAGCCGTGGGTCCGGCAGGCTTTACCGGAGGTTCCTTTTCCCGTTCTCCTGCTCTACGAACGGCACGTTCCCTTGAGAGCAACCTGCCCTGCCGTTGGCGGGCGGGTCTTTCAACAGGGCAAACCCCATCCTCGAGAATCTTTTCCGAATCCGTCACGGCTTCCTGGAGGAGCGAGTCAAAAGGAAGCGCGACCACCTCTTCGCGCTGCGGTTCCCAAGCCTCTCCCTTCTGGATGGCCTCCTTGAATTTCGCGAATTCGGAAACCGGGACGAGGAGTTCGGTACGGTCCGGGCAGAAAATCCGCAAGGACTTCCCCATCAGATCGACGCCCGAGATCAGGTAGGTTTCCCCCGTTAGCGACTTGAGCTTCGTACCCGGGTTGGGAAGCCCTTTCCAGAGTTCCTGGTAGGTTTGGTGCTCATACCCCATGCAGCACATGAGGCGCCCGCAGATACCCGAAATTTTCGTCGGGTTGAGGGCTAGGTTCTGCTGTTTGACCATCCTGATGCAGATGGGTTCGAACCGATTGAGCCAAGTGCTGCAACAGCAGGGCATACCGCATTGTGAAATTCCCGCCGCCACTTTCGCTTCATCCCTGCCCCCGATCTGGCGAAGCTCGATGCGGGTTTTGAACTCCCTTGCCAGGTCCCTGACAAAGCCTCTGAAATCGATCCGCTGTTCGGCCGTGAAATAGAAAAAGAGCTTGGACCGGTCCAGGAGAAATTCGACGTCCACTAGCTTCATGGCAAGATCGTGGGATTTTAGGATCTCCCTTGCCCGCTGAAGTACGGAAGTCTCTTCTTCGGAACATTCCTTCCTGAACTGCGCTTCGTCCGGAAGGGGGAAGCCGACGAATTGCACCTCGCCCGTCGGGAGGCCGGCTTTCTGAACTCCATCCGCTGCCTCTGCCGGAGGGGCTTTCCGATACCGCTCCTCCTGCTCTGGGCTGATGGGACCTGCGACGATCCCGATTTCCTTGCCTCTTGGGGATTCGATGACGATCGAATCCCCTTTGCCGAGGACGAGATTGTCCTCGACTTTCAGAATACCCAGGTAACGTGGCTTACCGTAAAGAATCAAGAAAGTCTTCAAATGCAGTTTCCTCTCTCGTCATCAAGAAAATTAGGTCAAGAGCCATCGAAGCGGACAGCTTCGTCTTCTGAATCAGAACACCCAGGCTGTCCAGGTCCGCCGCCTTCCGAAATTGACCGGAAAGAGCATACCACCTTGCCCATCCGGTCGCACGCAGGAGGAGGGATTCAGTTTTCCAGGAAGAGGCATCGGAAAGCCAGCGCACCCATTCCTCATCGTTTCCCGGGGGCGGAATGGGCGCAAGAACCTCCTCGGGGGGCATCCTCAGGGTCCAACTACGGCTTCGAAGAGTTGGCAACAAGTTCTCTTCCTCGAGCAGGAATAGGATCCTGCCCTGCGGCGGGGGTTCTTCCGTAATTTTCAGAAGACTATTGGCCGCAGGTGGGCTGAGGCGGTCCGCGCAATGAATGACTGCCAGCCTGCAAGGAGCGGCTACCGGACGGGAATAGAGTTCCACCAGCTGCTCCCGGCAGGATTCTATACCCGGAGGGGCCTCCAGCGTTCCGAGGCGAATCAGGTCCGGATGATTTTCTCCGATCCATCCCTGCCCTTCATTCATCCCACTTTCTGGTTTTCCGGCAGAAAAGAGGGCGTGAGCATAAAGATTTACGAAGGGATCGTGAAACATCAAGGGGGCGCAGAAAACGACCGAATGGGGTAGGATCCCCGACTTGAGTGCAGAGGAAATTTCCCTCCAGGCATGGCTCGAAACGACGGTTTCCGCAAGGCAGTTCCCGTTTTTCCCGGCGTCGGGGGGATTCGCATCACGAACCAGCGGTTCCTTCTTGCCGGTTTGCGGAAGGGATGTGGCATGGTCCTGCATCAGAGGCACCCCTCCAGGGAATCGAGAATCCTCCCGAAGACCTGTTCCGGGTGTCCTTCTCCATTCACCTGGCAAATTCGTCCCGTGTCCCGAACGGCAAGATAGCGGTAACCCTCGCTGACGCGTTCGAGGAAGCTTCTCCCTTCTCTTTCATAACGGTCAAGGTCTGCCCGGGCCGAAACCCGGGCGAGGGCGGTTTCCACCGAGATATCCAGCAGGATCGTCCTGTCCGGCCGGGGGTATTCCCCGAGGAGCAGGGCTCTTTCGATCTTCTCGAGCTCGAGCCCCCTTCCCCAGACTTGATAGGCCCTTGTCGAATCGTCGAAACGTTCGCAAATAACCGTGATCCCCTCTTCTAGGGCAGGCTCGATGACCCTTCTCGCATGTTCGCAACGATCGGCGAGGAAAAGGAAAACCTCTGTCCACGGATGCTCGAGTTCCTGTGAAAGGAGCATCTCCCGCAAGTGCCCTGAGCCCGGCCATCCCCCGGGTTCCCGTGTCCAAAGGACCTTCCCGGCACCTTTTTTCTGTTGAAGGAATTCGACAAGGTGTAAAGCCTGGGTCGATTTCCCGCAACCATCGATTCCTTCGAAAGTGATGAACAAGCCTTTCGCCTGCCTATCTCGAAAACTGGTAAAACACCCCGACGACGTCACCCGCCGGGTCATGGCCAGGTTCAAGCCGCTCGTAGAAAAGTCCCCAGCGAGTCCCAACGTGCCATTTTCCCCGGAACGCCCAGCTGCCACCCTGGTCATCCCACCACTCGGCCGAAAGGGAAACGGGTAGTTCCGGGCGGAAATCAAGCGCGGCACCAAGCCCCACGTCTCCCCGCACGATCCCGCCCCAGACACGTCCCCAGACGGTTCGGTAGTAGGCTGATGCCGTAGGCTTGCTTCCGTTTCCCAGCCCGGTTCCCTCCAGGAGAAGTCCCCAGGGGGAGTCCGCTTTCCCGATGAGGAGTGAAAGGTCCATGGCCCATCCTTGCTCTTGCTCTTCTCCCGAAACGGAACGATGGAGCGCGACTTCCCCGGAAGTTCGGATCGATCCTACGGTCGAAACGATCTTTTCGGCTCCCCGGAGGGTTTCCTTCAGGTTCATGCGGGGCCGCGTGTCCTGCGAGGCTGCTGGAGAATCTCCCAATGCTTCAGAAAGGCCGGCGGAAAGGCTTTCGATTCCCTTTGCGGCTCTCGAAAGGTTCCGGATGGCTTCTCGCAATTCCTTCCCGGCCATTCGGTCTTCATCAAACTGGGCAAACGCTTCATCCGCCCTTTTCAGGAGAGAAGCAAGGGAAGCGATGGACTTTCGGACGTCTGCCTCATTTTCAAGGACCACCCGATCCAAATCCCTCCCAAGCTCATCGAGACGTTCCGACAACTGCTTGACCTGCTTGCGCCCCACGCGTCCAAGTTCCTGAATCTCGGCCCCTGCTGCCCCGATTCGGCGCATTGCCGAACGTCCGTCTTCGACGAGGGCAGGCAGGCTGTCGAGGGCCTGTCCAAGTCTCTTTTTCCTTTCCGGATCCCCGAGGATGTCGTTGAAGTTGTCAAAGGTTGTGCCCAGCGCTTTGAGGTTCTTCTGTATTTCCTCGAGTACCGAATCGAAGTCGGGTGGAACTTCACCGCGGAGTCGGTCTCCAGGCAGGAAGGAGTCTACGCTGGAACCTCTCTCGATCCGTAGAAGCGGTTTTCCGAGAAGGCCTCCCGTACCGATAAGGATTTTGCTGTCCTTGGGAATCCGAACCGCCGGGTCCAGGACAACGGTGACGACCACTCCCTCGGGAGAGAGCTTCAGAGAGCGAACCGCTCCCGATTCGAGGCCGGAAACGTAGACGGGTGCCCCCTGCTCCAGGCCCATCGCGTCGTGGAAGAGGATCTCGTAAGAATTGCCGCCGTGCCTGAACAAGGCACCCCCCGTGACGAAAACCATGGCGCCCAGGGCGAGAAGGGCGAGAAAGACAGCAAGACCAACTTTGAATTCCCTGTTCATGGACACACCGTCCTTCCTTCCCGGACAGGCCGTAGGCCATTCGCGAACCGCCTGACGTTCTCATCCTCGGACGTTTTCCATTCTTCGGGAGTCCCGCGCCAGGTGATTTTTCCCTGGTCCATCAGGAGAATTGTATCTGAAATCCCGATGGCAGTGACCAGGTCGTGGGTCACCGCCAGGATACCCAGTTTACGCCGCTTCCCGATTTCCGAAACGAGCCGATCGATGTGGCGGGCGGTCTGGGGATCCAGCCCGGTCGTCGGTTCGTCGAGCAGGAGGATGTCGGGTTCGTGAACGAGCGCCCTCGCAATGGCGATCCTTTTTTTCATGCCCCCGGAAAGTTCAGCGGGCATCAATGACTCAGTACCGGGAAGTTCGACCTGTTCAAGGACATCCGAGACCCTTCTCTCGATTTCCTCTTCGTTCAAAAGTCCCAGGCAATACCGCAGGGGGAACGCGATGTTTTCGCCCACGTTCAGGGAATCGAAAAGAGCCCCGCCCTGAAAAACGATGCCGATCCGTTTTTTCAATTCGATAACGGATTCGTCGTCCTCGGAACCCTCGATCTTCTTGCCGAAGAGGTAGATTTGTCCGCGGTCCGGCTTGATCAGCCCCACGACCATCCGCAGGACCGTTGTCTTCCCGCAGCCGGAGGGACCCATCAGGGAAAGGATTTCTCCGGTCGAAAGGGAAAGATCGATCCCTCTCAGGACGGCATTCTCCCCGAACGATTTTTGGATGGCGGCGGCTTCTAGAAGCCGGGTCTTCACCGTATGCCTCCGAAAAGGATCGTCGAAAGGATGTAATTGAACGCCAGGATCAGCATGTTGCTCCAGACGACTGCCCGGGTCGTGGCTTCGCCGACGCCGATCGCCCCGTTCCCCGCACGAAATCCCTCCGCGCAGGCGGTCGTGGAGATGATGGTGCCGAACACCGCCGCTTTGAGAAGGCCCCCGAAAATGTCCGAAGGTTCCAGCAGGGCTTCCAGCGATTTTAGAAAAGTCACGCTGTGGATGCCCCTGGTGACGACGAAAAGATAGCCGCCGCCGATCCCGATGATAAAGGAATAAATCGTGAGGAGGGGTAGCATGACCAGCCCGGCGACGAGCCTAGGGGAACCGACGAACGCCACTTCGTCCAACCCGAATGCCTGTAGGGCGTCCAACTGTTCGGTGATCCGCATCGAACCGATTTCGGCGGCCATGGCGGCTCCGACACGCCCGGTCACCACGAGCCCGGTCAGGACGGGGGACATTTCACGGACCATGCTGAGCCCGATCACCCCTCCGATGTAGTTTGTCGCTCCGAACCGCACGAATTGGTCGATCGTCTGGACGGCCATAACCATTCCCGTGAAAGCGCTCGTGATGGAAACCACGAAAATCGAGCTGACACCGACGCTTTCCAGCTGTTTTGACAAGTCGGCACGGCTCCACCTTCCGCGGAAAACCCCACGCGCGGATTTTAGGAGGAAAAGGGAAAAGAACCCCAGCGATTCGAAAAAGCCGATCGCGGTCCTGCCAAGCCAGCGGAAGAGCTCCATTTCCGGGGCGCTCCTCTACTCCTCCGGGCTCTCGGTTCCCACAGAAATTTCCCTTTGCTGAAGCCCGTCCACGTAATAATTCGTGTTGAAGATCTTCATCGACCCCTCTTTCAACTTCTTCTCGGTGATTTCGCTCAAAAGTTCCGGTGTTTCCTCCGTAGATTCATCCAGATCTTTTCCCTTCGTAGAAAGAGGCTGCTTTGGCCCTCCGGAAGCGAGAATTTCCACGATCACCTGGTTGTTGGTTTCCCGAACAGAGAGTTCCTTCAGCAGGGTGGGGAAATCCCGAATCGCCGTCTTGCCTTCCAGGAGCGAGTCTTGCCCGGGTTCGTTGATGCCTCCTCCCCTGACTACGACCAAGCTACGCCCCGAAACATCCTTGGGCACGGTCAACTCGAATGTTCTGGTAAACGGTTCTTTCCGGTAGGGTCTCAACCGGACTTCGACTTTCAGTTTTTCCCCGGTGTTGACCTTTTTCTTGTCCAGTTTCACGTCCTCGATGAGGAGGATTCGGGCTTCGGAGGTCATTTCCAGGTCCAGGCTGAAGCCGAGGGGAGCGATTTCGGTGAAGGGATTCAAGGCGAACGTTTCCATCAGCTCCTTCAGTTCCTTCAGTACTTCTTTCGTCAGGTCCTTGTCGGAAAAGAACAGGTTGTTCCTGTGCCAGCCGCCGGATAAACCGGAACCCGTTACGGTCAGGTCGAGCTTCGCAGTCCCGGCCCCAACCCTGCCCCAGAGGTCATCCAAAAGCCCGGTAAGGGCTTCCGGTGCCAGCTTGGAAAGGAGAAACGGCGAAAGGGCGACATGAAATCGTTTCGTTTGTTGCGTTTTATTGTCGATATCGTCAAAGCGGACCGTGAAATCGTAGGATGGAGGGTAGGCGTTGAGCTTGCCTCCAATCGCTTGCGGCCTGTCCTGGGTTACGGTTCCAATGATACTCAGGGGGGTACCAAGCTTGAAGGGGGATTCAATGCTCGGAATCACGCCGTGTACCCACGCTTCCGTCAGGGGGTACGCAACCGCCCCGTTGTTCAGGAAGGGATGGGCGAAAGCAAGAAACCTCCCATCACGGGAAACGGCTGTCAGGGTTCCAGTCGCCCCGATGTTAACGTCTCCCCATGCCAGCATCACGCCAACCGCATCTCCGGGATTCAGCCGAGTCGCTTTTTTGACGGGGGGAACCCCATCTCCTTTCCCTCCGCCAAGAGATAGGATGTTCTGGCGGATTTCGCCAGATAACGATTCGACGGCCCTGGAACTCATCCCATCCGCCAAAAGGACAGCCAACGAGGGCTTTTCGTCGAGGCAGTCTTCGGATAGCGGCAAAACCGCATCGGGTTTGATCCCGGTCGAAGAAGCGTCCCCCGATGCGGCGTCGGTTGAAGTGGGTTCCGTCTCCAGCTGCGGGGGCTGATAAAAGGATGGAATCCTGTCTTTCCAGTCAAAAACAGCGACCATGTCTTCGATCGGGGTGACGAGGCCCAGCCGATGATCACTGAAGTTCCAGCCATACCCGATTGCTCCGATCAGCTTTCCGTCCACGAAAACGGGGCTTCCGCTCATCCCGGCAGCGATCCCGCCGGTCTTCTCGATGATCGGCCCCTCCGCGCGGACGAGGATAAGGTGACCCGGTATCCCCTTTTTCGGGACCACGCTGAGGATGGTGACGGGGAAAGCTTCGATCTTTTGTCCCTTTAGCACGGTGCGGGCTTCTCCCCTCATGCCCGGCCGGATTTCACTGACTTTCATCACCGGATCCTGCGGGATGAAGCTTGCAGCTTCGCTTGGGAGGGGAAGGGAAAGGAACAGAAGCCCAAAGAACAAAAACGCCCATTTCCGGCAGAATCGTTTCATCCCGTTCTCTCCCCCCGCTCGGGAAGCATTTGCTTCCCGGATTTTCGGTAATTGAGTGTGGCCATGAGAAAATCGTCGATTTCTCCGTCGAGGACGGCCTGTACGTTCCCGGTTTCACAGCCTGTCCGATGATCTTTCACAAGGGTGTAGGGATGGAGAACGTAGGATCGGATCTGGCTGCCCCAGCCGATTTCCTTCTTTTCACCTTTCAGGGCTTCCAATTGTTCCCTGCGCTCCTTGAGGACCCTTTCAAACAGGCGGGCTCTCAACAACTGCATCGCAACCTGCCTGTTCATGTGCTGGGACCGTTCCGTCTGGCAGCCGACCACGATCCCTGTCGGGAGATGCTTGATTCGGACCGCAGAATCCGTCATATTCACGTACTGACCTCCTGCCCCGCTTGCCCGGCAGGTCTGAAGCTCCAGGTCCTCGGGACGGATTTCGATTTCAACGCTTTCCGGTAGTTCAGGTGCGACTTCCACGGAAGCGAAGCTCGTGTGACGGCGTTTCGCCGCGTCAAAGGGCGAAATCCGCACCAGGCGGTGAACGCCTTGCTCACCAGAAAGAAACCCGTAGGCATAGGGGCCCTTGACCATGAAAGTGACGCTTTTGATGCCGGCTTCGTCATCTTGGAGGAGATCAAAGACCCGGGTTTCCATCCCGTGAGATTCTGCCCAGCGGAGGTAAATCCGGAAGAGCATCTCGGCCCAGTCCTGGGAATCCAGCCCTCCCGCTCCAGGGTGGATCGAAAGGATGGCGTTTGCGTCGTCATATTCCTGTCCCATCAGGAGAATGAGTTGGTCATTCTTGATCGACTTCTTCAAGACGCTGGATCGGGCGTAAAATTCGGACAAAAGTTCGGGATCTTCGTTTTCTGCCAGGATTTCCGCCAGGACTTCCAGTTCCTCGAGCTCTTTTTCAACCTGTTTCCAGATGTCGATTCTTGAATTCAACTGGGAAAGTTCTCGAAGGATTTCCTGTGAATTCGGACGGTTCCAGAAATCGGGGACAAGGGTTTCCTTCGTCAGCTCGCCCGAACGCTTCTCTAGGGATTCAGGGTCAAAGGCTGTCCTGGAACTCGCGCGCCAGCGAGTGCAGTTCCTCCAGTACGGTTCGAATCGGTATGAATGCCATTCGCTGTTCCTCCTTGAAATTCCTGAACCGGAGATTGTCCGGCGTTAAAAAAGATTATAACATCGTGTTACAGCAGACCGAAGAGGGGTTGATCCCGTGCAGAAGGCATCGCTGAACAAGCTGGCCATTTTGAACAAGCTGGTAACTGCCGCTCCAGCGATCGTCCCGAGCGGTGAATTGGTGGAAAGCCTTAACGTGAGTCGCCAGGCAATCTGGAAAGGGATTGAAAGCCTGCGGGAAGAGACGATCGGCATCGAATCGCTGCCGAACCGGGGTTACCGGTTCATTTCCCCTCCGACTTTCGACCTTAGCCCCACGTGGTTGGAACACCGACTCCAAGGGACTTCCCTGGGGCACCCGATCCTTTTTTTCGAGACTGTCGATTCGACACAGGAAATCGCGAAAGAAGCTGCCCGCCGGGGCATGCCCGCCGGCCTTGTCGTGCTTTCGGAGGAGCAACGGGCAGGAAGGGGGCGCATGGGGCGGACCTGGCTCTCGCCGACGGGAGGCAACCTGTATGCCTCGCTCCTTCTCAGGCCGCGCATCTCCCCGATGCAGATCCAGCTGGTCAACCTTGCGGCGGGGCTTGCCGTACAAATGGCCCTTGAAAGCTTATTTCGTGTACGCTGCTCCCTGAAGTGGCCAAACGATCTTTTATGGAAAGGGCGGAAGCTTTGCGGAATCCTGAGTGAGACCGCAAGTGAAACAGACCGGGTTCATTTTGCAGTTACCGGGATCGGGCTCAATGTCAACATGAGCGTCAGGGACCTAATTTCGGCCGGTGCGGAGAATCCCTGTTCACTCATCGAAATCAGGAACGAAACTTCCAACAGGGGAGAGATCCTGGTGGAAATTCTACGGCGGATTTCCGAACTGATCGGGCTGCTTGAGGCTGGGCCGGAAGGAGTACAGCGCCTAGTCGCCCTGTATCGGCAGCGTTGCAGCACCCTGGGTAAGGAAGTCCGTGTTTTGACCGATTCGGGAACCGATTACGGGATTGCCGAAAACATTACGCAAGACGGAGCGCTCGAAGTGAACGTCCAAGGAAGCCTCCGGGTTTATACCGCGGCGGATGTGCTCCACGTCAGGGCTTCACAGGACTGACCCGTTTCCCCGAGGCATTCCAGATCGAAAGGTAAATGTCATGGAGTATCGTCAGCATCTCCTTTTCCAGGGTAGGGGGCGGTATCGTCGCCAGGCGGGGAATTCCGCGTGTTTTTTCCCTGACCGTTGAAGGGGTCCAGGCGTCTACCACGACCACCCACCCCTTCTTCGAGGCCTCCTGGAGTGCGATCGAAAGGGTATCCAGGGATTGCCCCTTTTCCCAGAGCCCAATGACCCGGTCCGGCGGGCGAATCGGAGTTTCCACGGCGGCCCGGATCCACTCACCTGAATGCCCGGATAAATCCAGGACAAGGATCCCTTTCAGCAACTTTTTCCCGACGCTTACGGTCGTTTCCGTGCGGGATTGAAACTCGGCGAGCCTTCGCTGGTAGTAGGTGTAGTTCTGAGGGTCGATGGCGGAAAGGGCCCCAAGGAGCCGTTGGCCGATGAACGCCAGGGAGGAGGGATCCAGGAAGGAGGATCCCTTCACCGGAGCTCCGGCGGAGGTGCCCTGGAAAAGGAAGGCGACCGAGTGGTCCCGTATGCCGTAAGATTTCGCTTCCGCCGGATCCATGGCGATGACGGGAAGACGCCTCGCGGGTTTCGCAAAGCGAACCGTCCGGCCGTTTTGATCCCACCCGGACAGCGGGTGGACACGAACTTGGATCCCTCCCACGAAGCGCAACATCAAAGACAGCCAGGGAGATGTGACGGCGATCTCCCTGGCCGCAAAAGCCGTTCCAGAGAAGGAAAGAAGGAGCAGGAGGAGAGCGAAAGCCCTAACGGCTCCCCGGTTTCTCAATCGGGATGCCCTCCCTGCAAAGCGGGCATTCTTCGGCCGTATAGGTCGGGAAAGAAGCCTGCCAGAGGGAATGGAGGGGATGCGGGAAGGAAACTTTCCCGGAACTTCGATCCACGATGCAGCCCGTTCCGACCCATTCGGCCCCCGTTTCCCGGATCAGGTTCCCGACTTCCAGGGCAGAACCGCCCGTGGTGATCACGTCCTCGACGACGACAAAACGGATCGGTCCCGGTTTTGGGAACCGCCTGAGCTTCATCGCCCCGTTTTCCCTTTCGGCAAAGAAAAAAGGGACGTCCAGGTTCCTGGCCACCTCGTGGCCGATGATCAATCCTCCCAGGGCCGGGGCGAAAACCGCACGGGGGCTCAGGGGGGCGAGGAGGGAGGCAAGTTCCCGGCCCGCAAATTCCGCGTACTTCGGCACGCTCAGAAGCAGGGCGCACTGCATGTAATGCCCGCTATGCAGCCCTGAAGTGAGGCGAAAATGCCCTTCGAGGAAGGCCCCCGTTTCTTTCATCATGGAAAGGAGCGGTGTTTCCTTCAATTTTTCCTCCGGCAACGGAATCCCTCCTCGATTTGTTCAAGAATTTCCAGAATCGTCGCTCTTGGTTCTTCCGACTGGATGATGGGGCGGCCCACCACGAGGAAGTCTGCCCCGTTACGAACCGCTTCGAAAGGGGTGGCGGAACGTTTCTGGTCATCCGACACCTTCCATTGCCGGATCCCAGGCACCACGGTGACCAGGGAATCTCCCGCAATCCGTTTGACTCCGGGAAGGTCAAGGGGGGAACAGACCAGGCCGTCCATGCCGCTTTCGATGCAAAGTTCCGTCCGACTCCTGACAGCATCTTCCAATCGACACCCTGGACAGACTTGGCCGAATGACGACGCGTCAAGGCTCGTCAAAACGCTCACTCCCAGCAGCACCATTTCCGAGTCGGCGTCATCCCTCGCTGAAACCGCGGCTTCCAGCATTTCCCGGCCTCCGCCTGCGTGCAGGGTCAGCGCCCAGATTCCCAGGTCGGAAAGAGCGTCCACCGCCCCGGCAACCGTATTTGGGATATCGTGAAGCTTCAGGTCAAGAAAAACTTCGAATCCCTGGGACGAGACCTCCCGCAGAAAAGGCGCACCCCCCTGTGCCCAAAGGCGTGGACCGATCTTGACGTAATGCAGAAGCGAGCGGACGATGGCCAGAAATTCGCGCGCCTCGGCCAGGTCATGCGTGTCGAGCGCTAGGATCAGCGGGTCTTTACGGGATTCGACCATGTTCTTCTTTCCCCTTTCCGATCAGGTCCATAGGCGAAGAATAGCCCTTCGCTGCCAGGTGTTCAAGAAGCTCGCGCCCGATCGAGCGAAAACAGGACAGTTCCGTGAAATGGGCCGTCCCGATGGCGACGGCGCTCGCTCCGGCAAGCATCATCGATAGGACGTCTTCCGTTCTGGATATGCCGCCGCACCCGATGACGGGTATTTGGACCGCGGAAGAGACCTCCCAGACGAGCCGGAGAGCCAGAGGAAAAATCGCAGGCCCGGAAAGGCCCGCAAAACGCCGAGAAAAAACGGGCCTTTCCGAAAGGGGGTCGATCGCCATTCCTAGCCAGGTATTCGCGACGACAAGCGCATCCGCGCCCGCCGCTTCTGCGGCCGTCGCGACATCGCGGATATTCACGCACTGCGGGGTCAGCTTTACCCACAAAGGTCCTTCCCAGTGATGGCGGGCCAGCTCGACCGCCTTTGCCGCCATAACCGGGTCTGCGCCCCAGGCCATCCCCCCCGCATCCACGTTTGGGCAGGAAATGTTCAGTTCAACCGCCAGGAGGAGATGATCGTATAAGGAGAGCCTTTGGAGAACCTCCGCAGTTTCTTCTGCAGCTTCCATTGCGACGTTTGCAATCACGCCGATATCACCGGAAGAGATCTTCGGCAGGTCCTCTCCGAGAAAAACGTCGATACCCGGGTTTTGGAGTCCGATGCTGTTTAAAAGCCCGCAAGGGGTTTCCCACAGGCGCGTTCCCGGGTTCCCCTCCCTGGGATGAAGCGTCAGGGCTTTTGTGCACGCGGCTCCTACGAATGAGCAGCGCGGGTCCTTCCAATAATCCTGTTCGTGCGGCCAGGTGCCGGAGGCAATGATCAGGGGGCTTCGAAGGGCAACCTTGCCGACTGAAACGGCGGGCGAAACAACTGGATCACTCATTCCAGAGGACCTCCCGCGAATCGAAAACAGGGCCGTCCGTGCAGGTCTTGCGCAAACCGTTTACGGTTTGGACGACACAGCCGTGACAACCTCCAATCCCGCAAGCCATCCGAGTTTCCAGGCTGACCCAGGAACGGATCGCATGCCGTTCGCATTCATGGTGGACAGCTTTCAGCATCCCCATCGGTCCACAAGCCCATACGACATCGACGGTTGCCTCGAGGCTGCCGATACAGGAGAGAGGTGTTCCCGCGAACCCGACTGAGGCGTCTTCCGAATAAAGGTGGAGGTTCGGAATCTTTTCAGAGGCCCAAGAGGCGAGCCCTTCCCAGTGACTGCCCGGGATCCCAAGGTAGACCTCGATGCCAGGGATTTCTGTCTTGGCCAGGACAAAGGGGGCGATTCCCGTTGTTCCGGCCAGGCAATGGACCCGTTTGCCCGGCTGGAGGGGGAAGCCGTTCCCGAGGGGGCCGCGCATCCGGAGAAGCTCTCCTGGGGGAAACGAGGAAAGAATGCGGGTTCCCCTTCCTACAACCGCCACCAAAAGTTCCAGGCGGTTTGCCTCGACGCCGCTGATCGCAAAGGGGCGACCGAGGAGGGGGTCCAGCCCGGGGCTGGTCCTGAGCATGACAAACTGTCCAGGTTGAATCCGCGGGAAAGGATCCCGGGTTTCAAAAGTCAGAACGAAAAGGTTTTTCGAGATCTCCTCTCTCTTCGAAAGAACGACCTCCCTTTCCAGATGCGCTTCGCGGGAATCGGAACTGCACATCGTTCTATCCCCTGAGGCGGTCGAACACGACACGCCCTTCAACGAGTGTCATCACTGGCCACCCGGAGAGGGAAAGGCCTTCCCAGGGGGAAAGGCGGGCCTTGCTTTTCCATTCTTCAACCGTAACCTTCCGGTCGAGATCCAAATCGAGCACGACCAGATCAGCCTTTCCCTTGACTGTCAGCTTGCCCAGGGAGGACCATTCATGGGGAAGAACGGACGACGGGCCACTCGTAAAGAGGGCAAGAAGCCGTTCCAGTCCGAAGGGTTTTCCACGGTTGAGCCAGCTGGTGAAAACCCCCGGAAATGCGCATTCGATCGAAGCGATTCCGAACGGAGCCTCCTGGAACGGCAAATCCTTCTCGTCGAGGTGCCAGGGGGCGTGGTCTGTGGCGATCGCATCGATCGTCCCGTCGGCGAGAGCTTCCCAAAGGCTTTCGAGGTCTTCTTCAGACCGGAGGGGCGGGTTGACCTTGAACCTGGAATCGAAGCCGGAGTCGATCACGGACTGTTCCGAGAAGCGAAGGTGATGCGGGGTGACATCGCAGGTTACCGGAAGGCCTTCCTTTTTGGCTTCACGGACAAGGGAAACCGAATTGCGGGTACTCAGGTGGGTCACATGAACGGGCACTCCGGTTTCCCTGCAGAGCGAAACGGCCCTGAAAACCCCGATTTCTTCCGCTGAAGCCGGAATTCCCTTCAACCCCGCGATGGAGGAACATCTGCCCTCGTTGACCTGCCCGCCGCGGGAAAGGCTCGTCTCTTCAGGGTGTTCCATGATTCTGATCCCTAGGGCACGGCTGTATTGCAAGGCTGTGCGGAAAAGGCGGGACGAGCCGACGGGAGCCCCGTCGTCGGTGAAAAGGACGCAGCCTGCCGCCGCCATTTTCCCCATTTCGGCAAGTTCCTTGCCTTCCCGGTTTTTGGTGACGGCTCCAGCCGAAAGGATGCGGGCGAATCCTGCCCGTTTCCCCTTTTCAATGACATACCGGACAAGGGCGTCGTTGTCGGTGGCAGGGTCCGTGTTCGGCATTGCCACGGCGGTCGAAAATCCCCCAGCCGCGGCGGCCGCTGCTGCGGTTTCGATGTCTTCACGCCACTCAAAACCGGGATCCCTCATATGGCAATGAAGATCCACAAAACCCGGAGACAGGACTTTCCCCGAAAGGTCGAAATTTTCAGCGTCCACGGCCGAAAGATCCCTTCCAAGGGCTTCGATTTGCCCCTCCCTGACCAGCAAGTCGCAGGTTCCGTCGAAGAAGGACCGTCCGTCAAAAAGTTTCGCATTTTTGAAGAGCATCATGCCATGACACCTCCGAGGCACAGGTAAAGAAGAGCCATTCGAACCGCAACCCCGCTTCGAACCTGCTGGAGGATTCGGCTTTGGGCTCCGTCGGCAACACTCGAATCGATTTCGACCCTGCGGTTGATCGGGCCGGGATGCATCACCAGGGCGCTTTTGCTTGCCATGGAAACCAGTTTTTCGTCCGCCCCGAAGCGAAGGTGGTATTCGTCCAGCGAGGGGAAGAGTCCTTCTTCCTGCCTCTCCCTCTGAATCCGAAGAAGATAGACGATGTCTGCGTTTTTGACGGCTTTCACGGGGTCCGGTTCGTACCTGACCCCAAGTGAATCCACGTCGAAAGGCATCAGCGTCTCCGGTCCTGAAAGGACGACTTCGCACCCCAGCGTTTTGAAAACCTGGATATCACTCCGGGCAACCCTGCTGTGAAGGACGTCTCCCAGGATGGCCATTTTGCGGCCTTCGAGGTTTGAAAAGTGTTTCCAGGCGGTGTAGGCGTCGAGAAGGGCCTGCGTCGGGTGAGAATAGGCTCCGTCTCCTCCGTTGAACACGACCGCGCGCCGGAGTTTCCTGGCGAGATAGTGGGCCGAGCCCGAAGCGCCATGTCGGACCACGACGGCGTCGGCACCCATTGCTTCAAGAGTCCAGGCCGTGTCGCGGAGCGTTTCTCCCTTTGAAACGCTGGAACCCGAAGCGGACCAGTTGACGACGTCCGCGCTCAGCAGTTTTTCTGCAAGCTCAAACGAAACGCGGGTTCTCGTCGAAGCCTCGAAGAAAAGGTTTACAACGAGTTTTCCCCTTAGGGCAGGAACCTTTTTGATCGGTCTGTCGATCAGTTCATCCATGTTTTTCGCCTGGTCAAGAAGGAAAAGGATGTCTTCCCTTTTCCAATCCTTCAAGTCAAGAACGTGGCGATGCTTCCAATCCATCTTCGATTACCCCTCCTGTCTTTCGCAAATGACCACTTCGTTGATCCCGTCGATTTCCTTGACCCTGACCTCGACCACTTCTTCGCGCGAGGTCGGGACGTTTTTTCCCACGAAATTCGGAGCGATCGGAAGTTCCCTGTGTCCCCGATCGACCAGGACCGCCAGCTGGACGATATCGGGTCTTCCCAGGTCCATGAGGGCGTCGAGAGCGGCCCGGATGGTCCGTCCGGTGTAAATGACGTCATCAACGAGGACGACATGTTTGCCGGTTATGTCCAGGGGCATGGAGGTGCTGTGGACCACGGGGTGGTCGTGCAGGAGGGTCAGGTCGTCCCTATAGAGGGTGATGTCGAGCTCTCCGGTTGGGACCTTGATTTGCTCGAACTGCCGAAGGACGTCGCGAATCCTTTGGGCAAGGAAGACCCCGCGGCGCTGGATCCCGACCAGGACAACTTTTTCCAGGCCCTTGTTCATCTCCACGATTTCATGGGCCATCCTGCGAATTGCCCGTTCCATGTCCGTTTCGCTCATCAGCTTTGCTTTCTCGCGCAATGTCATTCCACATTCCCCTCCCGTAGAAAAAAAGGGGGACACAGCGCCGATCGAGCGCCGTGTCCCCCTGGATTGACCAAAATGGATGTTTTCATGAGATTTTCTCTCCTTTTGGGCCTCGCTGGACCCCTTTAAAGGATTCCGCTTGACGAAACACCCCGATTATAAGCCGCTTTTCAAATAAATGCAACCGATTGTATTTTTCTCATCAGGGCAAGCGCACTGCGTGCAGCGGCAAACTCCGCTTCCTTTTTTGAATGCCCTGTCCCTGTCGCGAGGATCTCTTCTCCCGAACGGACACCCACCAGGAAAAGAGGGGCATCATCCTGCCCCGTTTTCTCTAGGAGGAAGTATTCGGGCAGGGGTTTCCCTTCGGATTGCAGGACCTCCTGCAGAGAGGATTTTGGATTGTGTGCTTTCCACTCGATGGCGGGACTCTCAGCCGAGGAAAAGAATCGTTCGAAAAAGCTTCTCGCTTGCTCAAGCCCTGAATCGAGGTAAATGGCTCCGATCAGAGCCTCCAAGGTATCGGCCGCCATGGACCGGTTCCCCCGATTTTTCTGCTTCTCCATTCCCTTGCCGATCCTCAGGAATTCGAGAAGACCAATCCGCTGCTCGACTTCGAAAAGTGTTTCCTCGCAAACGACGGCAGACCGTTTCTGGGTCAATTCCCCTTCCGTGTCTTTCGGAAAACGCTTGAGCAGTCTTTCCGTGACGATCATCTGGAGAACGGCGTCCCCCATGAATTCGAGGCGCTCGTTATCCTCCTGGAGCCCGGCTTCGTGCCGGTACGAGGAGTGGGTCATCGCGGCATCCAGAAGCGACGGATCCGAAAACGAATACCCAATCCGCTCCTGGAGGAGGTTGAGCTTTGCGTTTCGGCTCGGATCCGCCGCGCGGGCCTGCTCAAAACGGTTCATCATTCCGAGAAGGATTGGATTGCCAGAACCCCGTTATGTCCGCCGAAACCGAAGTTGTTTACGAGGACCCGCTTGACCGGGAATTCCATCCCCCTGGCACCCACCACGTTGATCTCGCATTCGGGATCCTGGTTTTCAAGGTTTAGTGTCGGATGGACGAACCCTTCGGCAATGGACTGAATTGCGGCAATGGTTTCCAGGGCGCCCGCGGCGCCGAGTCCGTGTCCAATCATGGATTTCGTGGAATTGACCAGGACGCTCGATGTCCGTTCTCCGAAGACCGATCGGATTGCCTTGGATTCCATCTTGTCGTTCAACGGCGTCGAGGTCCCGTGGGCGTTGATCAGGTCTACGTCGTGGATCGTCCAGCCCGAACGCTCGATGGCCTGTTTCATGGCTCTCGCCGCTCCGACTCCTTCCGGATCCGGAGCCGTAATGTGGTAGGCGTCGCAAGTCGACCCGTAGCCCGTGATTTCCGCGTAGATACGGGCTCCCCTGTTTCGCGCATGATCAAGATCCTCCAGGATCAGGACTCCGGCTCCCTCGCCGAGAATGAACCCGTCCCGATCGACGTCGAAAGGTCTCGAAGCTTTTTCGGGTTCGTCGTTTCGGGTCGAAAGGGCCTTGATTGCGGCAAATCCCGCGACACCGAGCGGCGAGATGGCGGATTCCGCCCCGCCGGCCAGGATGACGTCCGCTTCACCTCTCCGGATGGTGTTGAAGGCTTCGATGATCGTGTGGGTGGCCGTCGCGCAGGCGGTAACCACGCAGATGTTCGGTCCTTTTGCCCCATAGCGGATCGCTAGGTATGCCGCGGGCATGTTGCTGATCATCATCGGAATGAAGAAGGGGCTCACTCGATTGGGACCTTTTTCGATCAGGGTTTTGATATTCTCGTAACTCGTGAAAATTCCACCCTCGGCGCTGCCCAGGAAAACGCCGAAACGCTCCTTGTCCAGTCGCGAAACGTCAAGCGCCCCATCCTTGACGGCAAGCTCTCCCGCGGCCATCGTGAAATGGATGACTCGATCGGTTCTCCTGGCTTCCTTGTGATCCATCCAGTCGTCGGGCCTGAAATCCTTGACCTCCGCTGCAATTTTCACGGGGTAATCTTCAACGTCGAAGTGAGTAATCCTCGCGACTCCGTTCGCGCCCGAACGAAGCGCCTGCCAGTATTCGTTCCTGCCGATCCCGATAGGGCTCACCACACCTAGCCCGGTGATGACGACTCTTCTCAAGCCGGGTCACTCCTTCTCCTGGATATGTCGAAAACGGTTTCCTAAATGATGGACCGGGCCGGGAGGCACCCTAACCCGGCCCGGTCCGTGCGAGCTACTCCTCGACTCCCAGCTTCCCGATCACGTAATTGAGTGCTTCTCCCACCGTCGTGAGTTTCTCGGCGTCCTCATCGGGAATCTCGATGTCGAATTCCTCTTCGATGCCCATGATCAACTCGACGATGTCGAGCGAATCCGCGCCGAGGTCCTCGATAAAGGAAGCCTCATTCTTGATCTGGCTCTCCTCCACATCCAGCCGGTCGATCACGATCTCCTTAAGCCTTGAGAGGATCTCTTCCTTCTTCATGTGCTTCACCTCCTTCCGAATGACTTTAAACCATGGTCATCCCGCCGTCCACGGCAATCGTCTGTCCGTTGACGTAGGACGCCTCTTCCGAAGCAAGAAACGCGACAACCGCCGCGACATCCTCGGGCTTGCCGGCTCTTCCTGCAGGTACCGACCTGAGCATGGCCTCCCTGATTTCGGGCTTCAGGGAAGCGGTCATTTCGGTTTCGATCCAGCCAGGAGCAACCGCGTTTGCCGTGATCCCCCGCATGCCGTACTCCCGTGCGATGGATTTCGTGAGGCCGAGCAGGCCCGCCTTCGAAGCGCAGTAGTTCGCCTGACCCGGGTTTCCGATGATCCCGACGACGGAACTGACATTGATGATTCGGCCCCACCGGGCGCGGGTCATATCTCGAAGGGCCTCTCTAGAGCAAAGGAATGCGCCTTCGAGGTTCAGCGTAAGGACATCCCGCCAATCTTCCTCTTTCATTCTCATCAGAAGGGCGTCCCGGGTAATTCCCGCGTTGTTGACGAGAATCGTGACCGGCCCGAGTGATTCCCTAACCGCATCAAAGAGGGCCCGGACTTCGGATGCCTTTGACACGTCCGCCCGGAACAGTCCGCAATCTCCTCCTGCGGCCCGGATCGTTTCAGCAGTTTCCTTGGCGGCTTCTTCCGAACGACTGTAATTGACCGCTACGGCTGCCCCTTGCCGGGCCAGCGCGATCGCAACGGCGCGGCCGATTCCCTTCCCAGAACCGGTTACAACCGCTACAGGCCGTTTTTCATTCAACGGAAACCCCCTCCTCTCCCTTCAGCAGAGCGATCATCCTTGAAAGTCCATCCGTTGTCGACGTGTCCAGGGTAACGCCCGTTCCGGCACTCTTTCGGACGAGTCCGGAAAGGACGTTCCCCGGTCCGATTTCCAGGTAATGCGAAATGCCTTCTCTTTCCATTGCCTGCACCGACTCCAGCCAGAGAACGGGGCTGTAGGTCTGTTTGCAAAGAGCTTCCCGAATTTCCTCCGGCCGGGTCAGGGGCGTTGCAGACACGTTGTTGACGAGCGGGCAGGAAGGTTCCTTCCAGGCACATCGTGCAAACGCTTCCTGGAGCCTTTCCGCAACCGGTTCCATCAGGCTGCAGTGGAAGGGGGCGCTGACCTTGAGTGGAATCGCGCGTTTCGCTCCGAGGCTTCGGGCAATTTCAACCGCGCGCGCCACCGCCTCCTTGTGTCCAGAAATGACGATCTGCCCGGGAGCGTTGAAATTCGCGGGGCTGCAGACCTGGCCTTGCCCGGCTTCATCACAGGCCCGTTTCACGAGTTCGGCATCCAGTCCCAGGATGGCGGCCATCGCGCCTTCACCAACAGGCACCGCCTCCTGCATCCATTTCCCCCTCAAGTGGACAAGGCGGACCCCATCCTCAAGCCCCAACGTCCCTGCAGCGACGAGGGCGGTGTATTCTCCCAGGCTGTGTCCCGCGACTAAGGCCGGGGACAGGGGGGAACCGAGCTCGCTTTCAAGGACGGCTTTCGTCGCAATCGACACGGTCAGGATCGCGGGCTGTGCGTTTTCTGTCCGTGTGAGTTCCTCTTCCGGGCCCTCGAAAATAATCCGGGTCAGGGAATAGCCGAGGGCACGGTCCGCTTCTTCAAAAACCCGCCTGGCGGCGGGGTGGCTTTCGTAAAGGGACTTGCCCATTCCCACTTCCTGGGCCCCTTGTCCCGGGAACAACAGCGCGTAGCGCATGGAATCACTCCCCGCTTTTGAAATCCGATGCAAGCCTGGCGAGGACGGCTTCCGCCTCGGCAAACATCGTTCTGATGATCTCGGCTGCGGGACGAATGTCCCGAATCAGGCCTGCGATCTGGCCCGCCATTACAGATCCCCATTCGACATCGCCTTCCACGACCGCTTTTCTAAGACGCCCGGATCCCAGTTCTTCGAATTCCTGCACATCCGCAAGGCGCTCCTCGAGCTTCTCGAATTCCTGGGTCAGCTTGTTTTTCAGGCACCGCACCGGATGCCCCGTCCGCCGGCCCGTAATGACGGTGGAACGGTCGCCTGCTGCAAGGATCTCCTGTTTGTACATCGGGTGAGCGTTGCATTCTGAACAGCAGACAAAACGCGTTCCCACCTGAACCCCCTCCGCGCCGAGGGCAAAGGCTGCAGCGATCCCTCTTCCATCCGCAACGCCGCCTGCGGCGATTACCGGGATTTTCACGGCATCCACGACCTGCGGGACGAGGGTCATCGTCGTGGATTCCCCGATGTGACCGCCCGACTCCGTTCCTTCGGCGACCACTGCATCGGCTCCCTGCTTCTCCACTCGGCGAGCGTGTGCAACAGAGGCGATGACCGGCACCACGATCGTTCCGAGAGGTTTGAGCCGTTCAATGACTTTTCCAGGAGCTCCTGCGCCGGTCGTCACGACGGGGACGCGATGTGCCGCAGCGAGTTCGATGGCGTCTTCCGCTGTCGGGGAAAGGAGCATGATGTTCAGGCCGAAGGGACGGCTTGTCAGTGCCTTTGCCCTCAGGATCTGCTTTTCCAGGAGATCCGGCGGGACATTGGCCGCGGCGATGATTCCCAACCCGCCTCCATTGCTGACGGCCGCGGCGAGGTCTGCATCGGCCACCCACGCCATCCCTCCCTGGAGGATGGGATAATCGATGCCGAGCAGCCTGGCGATACGGTTATTTTTAAGCATTTCGGCCTCCTTGAATTTCCAGAATGATGTCTCCGTAGGTCATTCCCGCTCCAAAACTTGTGATGAGGACTTTTTGGGAGGGGACAAACTTCCCTTCGGTCAGCGCCTCGTGAAAGGCCAGGAAAACCGAAGCGGCAGAGGTGTTCCCGTATCTGTCGAGGTTGACGATCGCTTTCGATGGATCGACCCGAAGCCTTTTCAAAACGGAATCGATGATGCGGAGGTTGGCCTGGTGGAAAATCCACCAGTCGATCCCGTTCGGTTCCAGGCCGGTCTTCTCGCAGCTTTCCCGTAGAAAGGCCGGTAAGGCCTGGTTGACGAATTTGAACACCTCGTTGCCTTTCATCTGGACGGTGTGGAGGTTTTCTTCCAGTGTGCGATTGGAGGCGGGATGCTCGACAAGCCCTCCCGGAAGGCAGATCAGGTCGTGCCGTGTTCCATCCGACCTGAGGTCCGAGGACAGGATTCTTGCCAAAGCTCCCGTTTCGCCAGAAGAGAGCACCACCGCTCCGGCCCCGTCCCCGAAAAGAACGCAGGTGTTCCGGTCCTGCCAATCGATAAGCCGCGAAAGCACTTCGGCCCCGATGATCAGGACATTTTCCCAGAGACCCGAAGCGATGCCGGCAGCAGCAGTTGCCAAGGCATAAACGCAACCCGTGCATCCCGATTGGATATCGGCGGCTCCGGCGTTTGTCGCTTCCAGCTTTCCCTGCACCTTCGCAGCGACACCGGGGAAAAGGGTATCAGGGGAGTTCGTGGCCACCATCACCATGTCCAGGTCTTCCGGTCTCAACCCAGCCGAAGCGAGCGCATCCAGCCCCGCCTGGAAAGCGAGGTCGCTGGTCAGGACGCCTGGTTCTGCGATGTGGCGAGTCCTGATTCCCGTCCGTTCGACAATCCACTCGTCCGTTGTATCCACCATCTTCTCAAGATCCTGGTTGCTCAGAACCTTTTTCGGCACGTGCATGCCCGTTCCGAGGACAAAAACGGGCCTTCCCGCAAAAAGAGGCATCTAAAGTTTTCCTCCCTCCAGCAACTCCTCCCGGATCAGCTCGACTCCCTTTTTCTCGACGAAATCGTGAGCAACCCGTATGGCGTTCGCAACAGCCGTTGACCTGGATCGGCCGTGGGCCTTGATCACCGCTCCGTTGACTCCGAGAAGCGGCGTCCCGCCGTAACGCTCGTAATCGAAACGGGTCCAAAGCTCCTTGATCATGGGAAGCATGAAAACCATCCCCATTTTCGGCAGGAGGCGGTTTCCCATTTCCTCCTTCAAAAGCGCGTAGACTGCCTCGCCAAACCCTTCCATGAATTTCAGAAGGACATTTCCGGTGAAACCGTCGCAAACCACCAGGTCCGCCGTTCCAAAGGGGATGTCCTTCCCTTCTACGTATCCCTTGAAATTCAGCTTTGCTGCCTTGATCATCTCGCGGGCGGACATGACCACTTCGTCGCCTTTGATTTCCTCTTCTCCGTTGGAAAGGAGGGCGATCTCCGGTTCTTTCACACCGAAGATGTGGCGCATGTAGATTTGCCCCATCAGGGCAAATTGGAAGAGATTCTCCGGCTTGGCTCTCACCGTGGCTCCGACATCGATGAGCATGCTCGTTCGGTTCAGGGCAGGCAGGGGCATGCCGAGTCCAGGCCTTTCAATTCCGGGAATCCGGCCTACGATGAGAACGCCTCCGGCAACGATGGCTCCGGTGTTTCCGCAGGAAACGCATCCCTGGGCTTCTCCGGAATGAACCATTTCCATTGCGAGGCGAAGACTCGCCTTCTTTTTCTTCCGAATGGCGACGACGGGTGATTCGTCCATGCCGATCGCGTCTTCGGCATGAACGACGTGCAGCCTCTTGAGAAGTCCGGGGTCGACCGATTCCAGTTGGTCCCGGACAAGCTTTTCCTTCCCGACGAGCGCAATCTCCAGGTCCGGGTGGTTCCTGCAGGCAATCACTGCGCCTTTGCAAACTTCATGAGGGGCGTTGTCTCCGCCCATCGCGTCCACCGCTATGAGCAATCCCTTTCCCTCCCACTCTCTATCCCGGTTCTTCTGATTCGGTCACGAGGATGAAACGGGCTACAAACACATCCTCGTCCATGACTCTCGTTCTCACGCTGACGACCGACCGCCCGTTCTTGTGCGTCCCGACTTTTGACCTCGCGATGCAACGCTCTTCAGCGAAAACGGCTCGCAGGAAACGGAGGCGTGCCGATTCGATCCATGCCGAACCCTGTTGCACGGTGGCCAAGGCCAGGGTTGCGGCCTGGGCGAAAAGATAGTGACCCCCGATTGCCCCTTCCTCGGTGGAGACCATTTCGATATCGGGAACCAAAAGCGAGAGCCCCCATTGGCCAGGCTCCAGCCCCAAAAGTTCGCCGAAAAGCGACGCCCTTTTCATCGCGGATAGAGGTCCTGATGCCTTTTCCGCCATTTCCCGCATTCGCTCGCGCAACTCGGGCACGTTCAGCAGTGCCCGGTCCAGCCGGATCGTGCTCACGCTCACAGAGAGGGAACGGGCCAAATCCTCGTCCGTCATGAGGGGGTTGGCTTCCAGCAGCTTCAACAACCTTCGTTGACGCACCTTTTTCTGCGCCTGCTGCAAAGTTTTTGCCTCCGGCATACGACCTGGTCTTAATAACACCTATGAAAACCCTGACAGTATAAACAAGACCCCGTTTCCGGTCAAGAAAAAAGGGGCACCCCCTTCGGGAGGGTGCCCCGCCGTTTGCAGAGGCCTACTTCGTCTCGGGCTCCGCTACCTCCAGGACCTTTCTTCCCCGGTAGTACCCGCAGCCCTTGCAGGCATGGTGGGCCTGCAGGGTTTCGCCGCAGCGGGGGCACGTTCCGACCGCCGGGGCAGAAAGCCCTCCAAGCCATTGCGCCTTCCTCTTGTGCGTTCTCGAATGGGAAACTCTCCTCTTAGGAACCGCCACTTCTATCCTCTCCCTTCATCATTCCTCTGAAACGCTTGGCAGGATGTCCTTGAGAACCTGCAGCCTCGGGTCACTTCCCGAGCGGGGACAACCGCAGTCTCCCAGATTCAGGTCTGCACCGCAACGGGGACACAACCCGGCGCAATCGTCACGGCAAAGGACCTTTTCAGGGAGAGAAAGAACGAGGCTTTCCCATATTTGCTCGGACAGGTCGATTTCTACCGCATCCC
This sequence comes from Synergistota bacterium, assembly GCA_022839995.1. GTDB lineage: Bacteria > Synergistota > Synergistia > Synergistales > 79-D21 > 79-D21. The sequence continues at coordinate 64,046 of JALHIN010000001.1, read as the reverse complement.
GCTGATAGGCAACGGTCATTTCATCGGCGTTTTGTCCTTCTTCGGCTGCAGTCGGAGTATAAAAATACCGGAAAGAGCCCGTAATTTCAAGGGGGGTTTCCTTCAGGCAACGGGAACAGGGTGCAACAGCTCCGCAGCGTAGGCGAATTTCCACAAAAAACGCCTTTCCCTCCCCGGACTTTTCGATATGAACCTGTAAGCCGCTTTTCAGCGTGTATTTCAGGCCCGAGTACTCCAATCCGGCAGGCAGGAGCAACGACCAGTCCGCGACAAATGGTGTTCCCGCCGATTCTTCCTGAAAGAGCGGAACACGCGCTTCCCAGTTTTCCGGGTACGGTCTTGTTTCCGACAAGTCCTTTCTCTCCCTACCGTCCGCCGACCAGGGAATGTGTGTCTCTGGCGATCACCAGTTCCTCGTTGGTCGGAACGACCAGGATCTTCACCCTGGAGTCGTCGGTGCTGACGATGGCTTCCTTTCCCCGGATATCGTTCTTGGAAAGGTCAAGTTTTGCACCGAGGAACTCGAGTCCTTCAGAGACCATCTGGCGCACGAGAACGCTGTTTTCACCGATCCCTGCCGTAAAGACGACGGCATCGATTCCTCCCATCGCGGCGGCATAGGCGCCGATGTACTTGCGAACGCCGTAGCAGAGCATGTCCAGAGCCAGGGCGGCCCTTTCGTTGCCCGTGGCCGCTGCCTCTTCGATATCCCTGAGGTCGCTGCTGATCCCGGAAACGCCGAGTACGCCGCTTTCCTTATGGAGGATATGGCTCATTTCCTTCGGTGTGATCCCTTCCTGTTCCATCACGTGCAAAACCATGACCGTGTCCAGGTCTCCTGCGCGCGTTCCCATCAGGATTCCTGGAACGGTGCTGAAACCGAGGCTTGTATCCACCGACCTGCCTCCGTCTACGGCAGTGATGGAACTGCCGTTGCCCATGTGGCAGGTCACGATTTTCAGCTCCTCGATCGGACGGCCAAGAATTTCGGCAGCTCGATGGGCGACGTAGAAATGGCTCGTGCCGTGGAAACCGTACCGCCGGAGACGGTTTTCCTCGTAGTAATGATAGGGCAGACCGTAAGTGAAGGCTTTTGGCGGCATGGTCTGATGAAAGGCCGTGTCGAAAACCGCAACCTGTGGGGTGTCGGGAAGGACGTCGAGAACGGCGCGAATACCCATGAGGTTCGCGGGGTTGTGCAGAGGGGCGAGAGGGACGCATTCTTCAATGACGTCCAGGACTTCCTGGTCGATGACGACGGATTGCGCGAACTTTTCGCCGCCATGGACAACCCGGTGGCCGACTGCAGAAAGCTCGTTCAGGCTTGTAAGAGCTCCGTGCGAGGGATCGAGCAGGTGCTCGATCACGAGGCGGATTGCAACCTTGTGATTCGGGATGTCGGTCGTAGACGAGACCGCCGCCTGCCCTGTCCGGGTGTGCTTGATCGTCGCCCCGTCGATTCCGATGCGTTCGACAAGCCCCTTTGCCAACACAGACTCGTCCGTCATGTCAAAAAGTTGGTACTTGAGTGAAGAACTACCGCAATTCAGAACCAGAACCTTCATTGGAAAACCTCCCTTGACCGATTGGTTTCGCCCTACTAACCTGTAAAAAAAAATAGGAGAGTCGCTTTGAGCCGGAAGAACGTCGTCGGTATCGTGGCCGAGTACAACCCGTTTCACAACGGACATGCCTACCACATCCGAAAAGCCGTGGAACAGTCGGAAGCCCAAGCCGTCGTGGTCGTCCTCTCCTCCAATTTCGTGCAGAGGGGAGAGCCTTCCTTTCAGGACAAGTGGTCACGCTCCGCGACGGCATTGGAATGCGGCGCCGATCTTGTCCTGGAACTTCCGGTCCCGTTTTCCTGCCACAATGCCGGCGTGTTCGCGAAGGGGGCCGTTGGAATCCTCGCTTCTACGGGAGTCGTCAGTCACCTTTCTTTCGGCATGGAAAGAGAAATCCCACGATTGGAAGAGATCCTTGACATTTTATTGCATGAACCTCTTCCTTTCAAGGAAAAGCTGAAATCTTCGCTCATGCAGGGGATGTCGTACGTTGAGGCCAGGGCGAGCGCCATCGATGCAATCGTTCCGGGTGCCAAAGAGGCGCTCTCGACGCCCAATAACAACCTTGCACTGGCCTATTTGCTGGAAGTTCGAAAAAGGCGGGTTTCACTCGGGATAACCCCGGTTTTACGCGCCGGTAGCGGTTTCCACTCCTTGGAACTCGGGCCCCTTGCGAGCGCCTCCGCAATCCGCAAAGAACTTCGAACCGGAAATATCGAACGGGTGAAAGGTTCGATGCCGGAATCCAGTTTTCGGCGACTGGAAAGAGACATCAAGGAAGGACATTGCACGGTAGACGAATGGAGGCTTCTTTCCGCCTACCGCTTAATTCTCGCACGGTCGACGCGAGAAGAACTATCCAGGGTGGCAGAAATGGGAGAGGGTTTCGAAGCGAGGATGAAGGCGGCAATTGTCCATTCAACCGATCTCGAGGATCTATTCTCAAGGTGTGTTTCCAAAAGATACCCGCGCGGAAGGGTTTGCCGCCATTTCGTCCATGCCCTGCTCGGCTTCGAACACTGGGAAAACCGTGCGTTTCAAAGGCTTGGCCCTCCCTGCATCCGCGTTCTCGGCGCAAACCGAACCGGACGCCAGATTCTCCGGGAAATCCGCAGGGAAGCCACGCTCCCTGTTCTATGCCGTTGCGATGAAACAAACAAAGGGCCAATCAACTCGCTCATGGCACTCGAGCGAAGGGCCACTGAAATCTGGGAAACCCTGACGTCCAGTCCCCGGCTGGACGCGGAGAAACGTGCAATCCCTATCCTTGTTCCTTGAAGCTGTTCCTCGGAGGGAAACGCTCCCTGAGCCTGCGGAAAACTCCAGGAGGAACCATCCCTTGCACGGAACCGCCGAAATGGAAGACCTCCTTGATCGCCCGGCTTGAAAGATAGGAATATTGTGCGTCCGTAACGATGAAGAGAGTTTCGATTTCCGGTGCGAGCTGGCGGTTCATCAGCGCGAGCTGGAACTCGTATTCGAAGTCTGAAAGCGCCCTCAGTCCCCGGATGATGATCCGGCTTTGTTCCTTCCGCATGAAGTCGACAAGAAGCCCTTCAAAGAACTTTACGCGGACGTTCGGAAGGTGGCTGGTCGCTTCTCTCGCCATGGCCTGCCTTTCATCTACGCTGAAAGTGGCTCGTTTCTGGGGGTTGTGCAGGACCGCGACAACCAGTTCGTCAAAAAGAGAGGAAGCTCTCTCTGCGATATAGATGTGACCATTTGTGATCGGATCGAACGAACCCGGGTAGACGGCTCTGATCATCGAGCTTCACTCCTTCGGCCCATTTTGAAGAAGGATAGGCAGCTATCCCCGTATTGGCGCGTTGTCCAGTCGGAATCTTTCACGGAACCTGGAAGATTTTCCCTCGATGAATGTTCGAGAACGAAAACCCCACCATCCTGGAGAAGCTTCATCCAGGTAAAGGCGCATCCGACCGCCATTTCCTCCACCCATCCGTTATCGTAGGGCGGATCGGCAAAAATCACATGAAAAGAATGGCCGTGTTTCCAAAGCAGCGTCATTGCCCTCCTGACATCCATGCAAAGGACCTCGAGCTGAAAATCGGTTTCCCTGCTCCTGTAGCGCTCCCTCAATTCCCTGCAGGCGACACGCTCCTTTTCGACAGCGACGACCGGGTTGTACCCGCGCCTGCCGGCTTCCAGGGCAACACGGCCGGTCCCCGAGAACAGGTCAAGAAAGGGGCCGGTGGCCGGTTCACCGAGAAGGTTGAACAAATTCTGCAGAAGCTTGGCGGAAGTCGGACGAACCGGGTTCATCATGGATCTTCCCACTGGGCTTGACGGCCCTAGCACGGCACAGACGAAAGATGCCTTCCGACCGCTTCCATGGCGAGACGAACTGCCGGAGTATGCAGTGGGGCCCCCGCATCTTCCAGTTTGACGAGACACTCTCTCTCCAGAAAAACAAGCCGGAAAAAGAAAGTCTGTTCGAAACCCTCATCGGAAGTGATGGTCTTGAGGAGGGCGTGTCCGTCTGAAGACCAATACAGTGCCTTGAAGGACCAATGAAAAGCCTCCTCGGCTCCGGTCGCACCGATCAGTTCTTCGGTTCGTTGCCTGGCTTGCCTTGGGTCGATGATGGGCAGCTTCAAGTGCATGGACATGATTTCCTCCGGTTTCTTGGGTTGGGAGTCTCGAAAGCACCCGGTCCCGCTTTTTTTCTGGATCGTGAGACGGTAGATATTTTTCCCCATGGCTTTCCATTTTGAAGCGTATTTGGTCGTCAACTCCAGCGGCGGGTCGACCTCAAGGGAAAGAAGTTCCAGGTTGGGCTCCCTGGAGAGTCTTTCCCGGGCCTGCATCGCATACCATTCCTCGTCCGTAACGAGGAAAAACTTTCCTCCCGGGATCAGTACCCTGGATAGGCTTTCGGGGAACTTCCCTTCGGTTACCCTGCGGAATGCGTGTCGGTTTTTCGGCCACGGGCAGGGAAAGTTCATGTAAATGCGTCCAAGGCTTGACTGAGGAACGCATTTTTCCAGGATGGTTCGGGCATCGCCAAGAACAAGGCATGCGTTCCCGATCTTTCCGGACGAAATCCGCTTGGCGGCTTTCAGGACGCAAACGGCTGACACTTCCAGCCCCAGGACGAGAGTATCCTTTCCCAGGGTCTGAGCCAGATGAACCAGGAAGTCTCCGTTCCCGAAGCCGATTTCCAGAACTTTTTTCGGGTATTCCTTGAAAAAGGAACCTTCTGCTTCGAGGCAAAATTGCCGAGCGGTCAAACAGGTGTCCTGAAACGATTCGTACATTCGAAACCCTCCTAAAGGCGCACTTTCATTCTATCCGTTCTCGCGTTCGTGGCAAATGTCTTGACCGCCCGTTCGTTTGGCCCTAAAATACACGCTGTTCTCGGGGCGTAGCGCAGCCTGGCTAGCGTACCTGCATGGGGTGCAGGTGGTCGGAGGTTCAAATCCTCTCGCCCCGACCAGGTTTCAAGCGGGAAAACTTCGGTTTTCCCGCTTTTTGTTTGAGGTGAACGCATGAAGGAGCATTCCCTTTCGTTCAAGGCAAACACGGAGATCGGCCAGAATTTCCTCGTGGATTCGGTTGTCCTTGACCGTATCGTTGCCTCTGCCGGAATTCGGCCTGGAGAGGTTCTTCTCGAGATTGGAGCCGGGAAAGGGGTTTTGACCAGACGGCTTCTATCCCAATCGCCCGCACGGCTTTTTGCCATAGAAATGGATCAACGCCTGGCCCCCTTTCTCCTCCCGCTGGAGAAGGACCCCTGCCTCACGCTTGTTTGGGGGGACGTGTTGAAGATAAAGCTGGCCGAACGCTTATCGCCCTGTCCCGGGAGACTCGTTGCGAACTTACCCTATCACATCACGACCCCGCTCTTGTGGAAGCTCCTCGAAGAACTCGTTCCGATCGGGCTCCGGCAAATGATTCTCATGGTACAGAAAGAAGCAGCGGAACGGCTTGCCTGCGGCAAACCCGGCAAGAATCGGTCTCCGCTTGGGATCACCCTGCAAAAGATGGGACGCGTCGAATGCCTCTTCAACGTCCCCCCCTCGGCCTTCCGGCCTGCTCCGAAAGTGAATTCCACGGTTGTTGCGATTCACATTAAACGGTGCTTTGACCAGGCCAGGGATTCTCTCTGGAGGGAACTCCTTCAGCGCGCCTTCGACCAGCGGAGAAAGACCCTACGGAACAATCTCGGAAGCTGGCTCAGGTCCAGGGGGGGCGATGCAGAAAGCTTGCTGAGGAACCTCTCCCTCGGGGAAAAAGTCCGCGCGGAGGAACTGTCTCTCGAGGATTGGGAGCTTCTTAGAGCTTCAATCGAAAAGGGAAAGGGCGGTTGAAACACCGCCCTTTTCCTTTTCCTAAAGAATGAAAGCGATTCTTGTGGAGGTAGTCCCCTACTTTGCGACCTGATCTTTAAGGGCCTTGCCTGCACGGAAAACGGGAACCTTTTTTGCGGGAATCTTGATGACTTTCTTCGGGTTTTGGGGGTTACGCCCCTGGCGGGCCGCTCTTTCCCTCACCTCGAAGGTTCCAAAGCCCACCAGCTGGACCTTCTCTCCCTTTGCCAGCGCACCCTGAATCGCGCCAACAAGGGCGTCGACCGCATGAGCCGCCATTTTCTTGCTCATGTTCGTCGTCTTGGCGAGCTCACTGACTAGGTCGGTCTTGGTCATTCCCAAAGCACCTCCTCCACGGATTGTTGAGGCGGAACCAGACGCCTCACAAAGCTTTTATAAGTTATTATTACCAGCTTGTTCCCTGGAGGTCAAGAGGAAGATCGAAAAAAATGCGATGGAGACAGCGTCCATCCATTTCAGGGATTCTGTGCGCGCCAAAAAATTCTTAACGGGGAACCAGAAAAATCTTCCAATTCACGCAATTTCTTTTCGACATGGCGGTTGAAGGACGCCGTGACGATTTTCGGGTCGTTGACGAAAAAGGCAAATGAAGGAGGAGCCACGGAAACCTGCGTGCAATAGGAAAGCCGAAGCGCTTTTCCCGAGCGGCTGCAGGGCATCCTTTCAAAAGCAAGAAGGTCTTTTAGAAGCCGGTTCAATTTGCCGGTGGAAATTCTGCGGTTCCGGTTTTCGGCAACCTTGAAGAGGATTGGCGGCAATTTCTCGATTCCCCGGCCTGTAAGGGCGGAAACGAACACGAGTGGGACGTGCGTGGCGAAAGCGAAACCTTCCCGGATCCGGTCACGGATTTCGTCTCCCAGTTTTGGTGCTTTCGGCAGCAAATCCCATTTGTTCGCCAAAAAGACCAGTCCCCTTCCGCGTTCCATGACCTGGCCCGCGACTCTCTGGTCCTGTTCGGTGGCGATTTCCCTGGCGTCCATAACGAGGACGCAAACGTCCGCCCTGTCGATCGCCTGGTAGGTTCGGACAGTCGAGTAGAATTCCAAGGCGGTATCCACGTGAGACTTTTTCCTGAGGCCGGCCGTATCGACCAGGCGGACCATCCGTCCGTCAAGCTGGACAATCGAATCAACCACATCCCGGGTCGTACCGGGAATGTCGCTTACCAGTGCCCGTTCCTCGCCTGCCAGGTAGTTTAGAAGGCTTGATTTACCGACATTCGGCCTTCCGATCAGCGCAATCCGCAGAGTTTCCCGGTCGCTTTCAAGCTCTTGTCCCGGTAGGAGTTCGCGGATGTGTTCAAGAAGGACTTCGATGTTCCTGCGGTGCTCGGCACTGATGCCAACCACCCGTTCAAACCCCAGCTCCATCGATGACCAGAGTTCGTTTTCGTGAACCGGGTCGTCCATTTTATTCGCCGCGACGATAACCGGTTTCCCTGATTTTCTAAGGAGCAAGGCGATGTCCCGGTCGATTCCGATTGGGCCCTCCCGCCCGTCTATTACAAAAAGGATGACGTCGCTTTCCTCGATCGCAACCTTAACCTGCCGAGCGATCAGTTCATCGAGCGGATGCCCGCTATCCGGCAACAATCCGCCCGTATCGACGAGGTAAAAACGAAGATCCCCTTCTTCAACCTCCGCGTAAAGGCGGTCCCGGGTGACTCCGGGCATGTTGTCGACGATTGCGCGGCGGGTTCCGGTCAAACGGTTGAAAAGGGAACTTTTGCCCACGTTCGGCCTGCCGACGATTGTTACGATAGCCATGGGAATCCACTCCTGTTATTCAAAGTCGACACAAAGGCGAGGGAATTCGCCAGTTGTAGTGTTCAAGGAAAAAAAGGGCTCGAGGATATTGCGGATCTTTCCCAAATCACGGACCTTGACTTGAATCGAGTTGTTTCCGCGAGTGCCGGAGAGGACTTCTACCCCCTCCGTTTCCATCACGTTTTTGATCTTTTCCAACGTTTCCCCGTCCTGCGAAATTTCCACGAGAAAAGAATACGGGGGGAGGTCCAATTCTTTCCTTTCCCTTAGCTCTTTTCTCCAGAAATACTGGAACCCCGCTTCAATGGCGATCTGCCAGCCTTGTTTCGGTCTCCTGCTTTGCAGGACGATCCGGCGGGTATCCGCATTCCGGCCCACCCAGCACGATTCCCAGGCAAGGCGGCACCCTTCGGCTTTCGCGCCAAAATCCGGCTTCCAGTTCGACGTGTCCGCGTCCAGCCAGGCAACAAGACCGACATCGACGTTCCTGCACAAACTGAGGAGAGAGCGGGTTCCAAGAAAAAGCGTCGCCTTGTGGACCACTCTTCGGTAAAGTTCCCTTTTGGCTCTTTTCCCCATTGATGCAAAGTCGGGCAGGAGGAATATCTCATTCTCTTCGCCAAACCGATCGAGTGCAGCCTGGAACGTCGACTCGAGTCCCAGTTGACGTGCTTCGAGAAGGCGACTCCGACAAAAGGGACAGACCTCGGGCCAAAAAGATTCTTCCCCGCAGTCGAGGCATTCCCCACGCTTTTTCTCGAAATGCCACCTTGTCCTGCCTCCGCAGCGCCGGCAGGTGACGGTTCGGTCGCATTCGAGGCAGTGCAGCTCGCCGGCATACCCCTTTCGGTCAAGGAGCCATAGGGCGCTTCGTCCATCTTTAAGGCAGCGGCGGGTTTCGTCAAGAAGTTTCCCGGACAGGGGGATCTCCCGAGAAGAACCTGCGGCTTCCCCTTCCGCTTTCCGGGAAGAGGATGGTTTTACGAAGAAAACCCGGCCCTTGGGGGTTTCGGTGGCAATCACACCGGAAGAAAGGAAAACACGAGAAGAAGGGAATGTGCCTCCCAGGATCAGGGAGGCCCCGGAAAATGAAGCCCGTTTTGCAGCAACGCTTCTTGCACTGAGCCTGGGAAAGGGGGGCATCTGGTGCCCAGGATCGGCTTCTTCCTCGACAACGACGAGAGAAAGTTCCCTAAGCGGCGAAAAGACTGCGCCGGATGTCCCGAGCACGATCGTTTTTTCATGACGGCGAACCGATAGCCAGCTTTCCCATAGACTCTCTCCGCCACCGACCGGCCATAGACAGGAAAACGGTCTCAGGCTTTCCGGGAGAAACTCGTAAAAAGACTGCAGCCGATCTCGATCCGGGAAAAGGATGAGCCCGCCTTTTTCGTTCTTTTCAAGCTCTTCAACGTATCTCCTGTAGCGGTCCGATTCCCGGGGGGAATAGCAGAAGAAACGAGACGCTTTTTGCTTGGGCAGCCGGGGAGGAATCTCCTCGGTTTCGACGGGTGCGCCCTTGAAAAGGGCGGATGGGCAGGCCGTCTTCAGGACGTGCCCCACCCCAAAGGGAAGGGTCGCTCCCAGCCAGAGGATGGTTCTCCAAAGTTCTTCCCTAAGGCAGGGAACAGGGTCAATGACGGAAGAAATCCCCCGGAGGCGCATTCCGGATAAATTCGGGTTCGAGCCCTCCGGCGACTTGCAGGAGAAACCGATTCGGACTCCTCTTCCGAGCGGGACGGAAACCCGCAGGCCTTCCGGAAGCGGCCTTTCAAAGGTATATGTAAGAGGAGTCCACCAAGGAGAGGGGAGAACGACGTCAATCTCGTGGAGCACCAAACGAACCCGCTTCCAGGATGAAATCCCACAATCCCCAGGCGACTTCCTCTTTCGAGCCGGAGAGGTTCAATTTCCTTCCGTTTCGGCCTAGAACGTGGATGGAGTTTCGGTCGGACCCGAAGGCACCATCCGGACCGGTTATCCTGTTCGCGACGATATAGTCGAGGTTTTTCGCATTCATCTTTTCGATGGCGTTCCTTTCGAGGTGATGCGATTCTGCCGCAAACCCGACCAGGACCTGTCCGGTTTTTTTCATTGTGCCGACAGTGGCCGCGATGTCCGGATTCTGTTCGAACTTCACCTCGAGGTCCGCTTTCCCGCTGCGCTTTATCTTTTCCGAGGAGAAGTGCTTCGGACGGTAGTCTCCCACCGCCGCTGCCTTTACGATGAAATCAGCCGTCTCGGCCTTCTCCAGGACCGCCTGCAGCATTTCGACCGCACTCTGGACCTTCACCAGCGAGACTCCGTGTGGAGGCTGGATGGCAACCGGACCGGAAACGATCGTTACATCCGCCCCCCTGTACCACGCACTTTGAGCGATGGCATAGCCCATCTTGCCCGAGCTGGGATTCGAGATGAAACGAACGGGATCCATAAATTCCCAGGTCGGTCCGGCAGTGACGAGGACATTCTTGCCTTCGAGGTCGCGGACCGGGCAAAGGAGGCGCCAGATTTCTTCCAGGATGTCCTCGATCAAGGGAAGGCGCCCGCGTCCCTCGGTTCCGCAGGCTAAAGAACCTGTATCCGGTTCGAGAATACGGTATCCGTTTCGAAGGCAGTTTTCCTTATGCCTTGCGGTCGTCACGTGTTCCCACATGTTGGTGTTCATTGCGGGACACAGGAGCACCGGTGCACGGGTTGCCAGAAGAGTTGCCCCGAGCAGCGTTTCCGCCTCTCCGTTGGCGGCCCTGCGAAGCATATTCGCAGTGCAGGGCGCAATGCAAACGACTTCCGCCCATTCCGCCAACGTGACATGGGGAATTTTCCAGCCGTTGTCAAAATCGAGAAAATCTTTTTGAAGCCAGACACGCCGGCCTGAAAGCGTCGATAGTGCGAGAGGGCTTACCAGTTTCTCCGCCGATTCCGTCAGGATGATTTCCACTTCGTTTCCGGCTCCCCTCAGGCGCCGGACCAGCTCCGGAATCTTGTACGCCGCGATCCCGCCAGTGACACCCAAAAGAACCCGACGTCCCTTTTTCCATTCCATCCTCAAGGCACTTCCGTTTCCTTCTCACGGGCTTTTCCGGTCTTGAGAAAAACGACCTTGCCGCTGGCGATTTCTTCCAGTGCAAGGGAGATGTATTTCTCCCTTGCCGTGTCTTCCACCAGATAACGGCCCTTTTGTTCGCTGAGCTGCCTGGCTCGTTCCGCAACCGCGACCGTCAAAAGATATTTGTTATCGATACCCTGCTTACGGATGATTTCCTCGATGTCGTAAAAAATCATCCTATCCACTCCCCTCTATCGGTTCATTTCCTTTTTGATGATTTCTGCAAGTTCAGAGGCCGCCCGTTCGACCTGGTCGTTTACAACCGCATAATCATACCGCTTCGAAAGGGCGATTTCAGAGGACGCGTTTCGGAGTCTCGTTTCAAACTCCTCCTTTGCTTCCGTACCGCGGGAAGCCAAACGCTTTTCCAATTCCTGAAAACTCGGGGGCAGGATAAAAATCATCACGGACTCAGGAACTCTCTCCTTTACCTGGAGCGCCCCTTGCACGTCGATTTCCAGGACGACCGAATTCCCTTTCTCCAGTTGCCTTTCGACGTCATCCAGGAGCGTTCCGTAAAGGTGGCCGTGAACACTGGCCCATTCGAGAAATCGACCATCCTGGGCTAAATTCCGAAACGTTTCCGCGTCGAGGAAACGGTATTGGATTCCCTCCGTCTCCCCTTCGCGGGGAGGTCTCGTTGTACAGGAAACCGAGTAGACGAGGTTTGGTATTTTCTGGAAAAGGCGGGCCCTCACCGTCCCCTTGCCAACTCCGCTAGGCCCTGACAGTATAAAAAGCCGGCCCCTTTTCATCCCGTTCCTCCGCACTGGCCTGAGGTTCAAACCGAGAAGAGATCGTTTCCGGCTGAATCGCCGAAAGGATCACATGCCGGCTATCCATAACAAGGATCGCTCGGGTCTTCCTTCCCTGTGTCGCGTCGATCAGTAGCCCGCTTTCCTTGGACTCCTCCTTAAGCCTCTTGATGGGGGCCGAAGTAGGGTTGATGATAGCGACGATACGCTCGGCGACAACCATATTACCAAATCCGATATGGACCAAATGATAGGCCACCGGAATCACCTCACAACCTTGAGAGTTTCCCTTCGGTTACGACTCGTTCCATTTCTTTTGTCAACTCCGGCAACCCGTTTTGCGTTAGAGCGCAAATCGGTATGACCCTTTCCCCTTTGTGGCCGTACCTCCGAATGAAATGCTCGACAGCTTCCCTGCCAACGAGGTCTGTCTTGTTCAGGGCGATGATCCTGGGCATCTCCCAAACGCCGAGATCCTGTAAGGTTCTTTCTACCGAAACCAGGATCGTTTCATCCTCGATCTTCGTTGCATCAACCACCCAAATCAGCACGTCGGCTTCCCTGATTTCTTCGAGAGTTGCCCTGAAAGCTGCGATCAAGTCGGGCGGCAGGTTTCTGATGAATCCAACGGTGTCGGTGATGAGGGCGGGCCCGAAATTGGGAAGACGAAAAGCCCGAACCGTCGTGTCGAGGGTCGTAAAAAGCTGGTCTCTTGAACAAACGAGGGGATCACCGCAAAGAGCCCGGAAAAGCGTGGATTTCCCCGAGTTCGTGTATCCTACCAGGGAATACAGAGGTAGGCCCGACCGGCTTCTGCGTTTTCTCTGGTTTTCTCTCCTCGCCCGAATTTCTCCCAGCTTCTTTTCAATGTTTCGAATCCGCCTCTCCAGTTTGCGCCGGTGCCGTTCGAACTCCGTTTCTCCAGGTCCCCTTGTCGCGATTCCAGCGCCCGCCCTCGACATTTGCATTCCTAGTCCCTTGAGATGGGGGATTTCATAGCGGCAGAGAGCGAGTTCCACCTGGAGCTTCGCCTCACTCGACCGCGCCCGCTTCCTGAACACTTCCATAATGACCCTTGGGCGGTCCCAGACGATGCAGCCGGACTTTTCGCTCAGGTTCTTCGCCTGGACCGGGGTCAGGGAAGCGTCGATGACCACCAGGTGTGCCCCTGTTTCCCTTGCAATTTCCCTCAGCTCGATCGCTTTCCCTTTCCCGATGAATGTCGCCGGATCCTCCCGATCCCGGTACTGAATCATTTTCCGTACGGTTGTCTTCCCCAGTGTACCCAAGAGGATTTCCAGTTCTTCCAGCAGTTCTGCTGCGCCAACACTCTCCTGTCCGGTGTCAAGAGAAACCAGGAGGACACTGTCTTCAGATCCGTCCGTTTCGGTAAGCGGCCGACTCGCTTTCGAGCCTTCTATATTCACTGGCAAGCCTCTCAAGAATCCATGCCCGTCCCTCTTTCTCGGAAAGGCCATTGGGAAACTCTGCAGGGTCGATTGGATAACCGTAATTCATCACTATTTTAGCAGGTCTGGGGAAAACGCAGCCCATCGGCAGCGCCGAAAAAGTTCCAGACACGTGTACGGGCAGTATCGGGCAACCTGATTTCTGGCAGAGAAGCGCGACCCCACCCTCGAGAGGCTGAAGATTTCCGTCCTGCGAGCGTTTCCCTTCGGGGAAAATAAGGATGTTCTGCCCGCTTTCCAGGAATCCGAGGAAAGCTTTCAATACCAGGGCCGCTTTCCGTTCGTCCTCTCTAGAGACGGGAACCGCTCCAAGGGACTTGAGTGCGAAACCGAACAGCGCTGGCTTGAATAGAGCCGCCTTGGCAATATACCGCATCCTTTCCTCAAAAACGCTTCCGACAACCGGGGGATCGAGATTGCTGCAATGATTGGAAGCAAGGATGAGGGGTCTTTTCTGGGGAATCCGTTCCCGGTGTAAAACCTCAAGCCGGTTGAAAATCCTGAAAAAGATCAGATAGGCATTCTTTACCAGGAAATAGAACAGTCTAGAAAGCATTTTCGACCACCCCCGAACCGTTTTCCGCGAATGTCCTTTCGATCAGTTGGAGGATCTCCGCAACCACATCCTCGACCGTTTTTCCCGTCGTATCGACAAGGACGGCGTTTTGGGGGACCGTTAGAGGTGCGATTTCGCGGGTTGAATCCGTTTTGTCGCGGGACAGAACGTCGAAAAGCACTTGCTTGAACTCCACTTCCTGCCCTCGTGAGGATTGTTCGAGGAACCGCCTCTTCGCCCTCTCCTCAGGATCGGCGGTCAAGTAGATTTTCAGACCCGATTCAGGAAAAACAACGCTTCCCATGTCCCGACCGTCGGCGACCAGGCCGGGAGGGACGGCCTGGGAATGCTGGAGCGACAGTAGGCGTTTTCGTACCGATGGCAGGGCTGCATAGAGCGATACGACCCTGTCGATTTCCGCGGTCCTGAGAGCCTCCGAAACGTCTTCTGCTCCAATCCGGATTCTGTTGCCTTCCAGTTGAAGCTGGAGATTTTCGAGGGCAGACCGCAAAGAATCCGTTTCGGCTGGGGCAATTCCTTTCCTGGTTAGAAAAAAGGCAATCGCACGGTAAAGCAATCCTGTATCAAGGTATCTCAGGCCCGTTTTCAAAGCCACCGCCCTTGCCACCGTGCTTTTACCGGAGCCCGCAGGTCCGTCGATCGTTACGATCCTGATTCTCCGTCCGGTTTTCTCGATCATCCGTTTTCTCCAAATCCTGCTACTCTGAGCATTTCGGCTCGTTCCATTTCTTGAAATTCTCCTGTTCGAAGTCCGCCGATTTTGAGCGTGCCGATGGCGGTACGGATCAGTCGGAGCACCTTGAACCCGTGGCTGGCCGCCATTATTCTCAGTTCCCTCTTTCTTCCTTCCCGGAGAGTAACCCGGATCCACTCCTCCCCTCGCTCCGCTGCCCTCTCGACTTGGACGGGAGCAACCCATTTTCCTTCCACGAGAGCTCCCTCTTTCCATTTTTCCAGTTCACCATCGGTTGAAACCCGATCGAGCCGTAGCTCATAAACCTTGTGTATCCCGCTGGATGGATGGATCATCTTTTGCGCGAAAGCTCCGTCGTTCGTCAGAATGAGCAGGCCTTCGCTTTCCTTGTCCAGCCTGCCTACGGGGAAAAGCCCCAAACCCCGGGTACAGGGCGGGAGAAGTTCTAGTACGGTCTTGTCCCATTTGTCGGAAACCGCGCAGACAAAGCCTCGAGGTTTGTTGAGGAGAAAATACCTTTTTAACACGGGGAAAACCGGTTTGCCGTCAACCGAGACGATTTGTCCCGCGTAAACTTTTGCCCCGGGTTCAGTCTCCGTTTTCCCTTCAATCGCAATCCTTCCTGACCGGATCAGTTCCTCAACCTTTCGCCTCGCTCCGAGTCCGCACTCGGCAAGATATCGATTGAGCCTCCTGGCTTCTCCCCTCGCAGCCTGTGTCATTGTCTTTCCTCCACCAAGAACGCGTCCTCTGCTTGTCGGGAGTCTTCGAGATCCTGCAGGCTTGGCAGGTCCGAAATCGAATCAAGGTTAAAGGCATCCAGGAAACTTGCGGTTGTCCTGAAAAGAAGGGGCGTTCCCGTGCCCTTTTTCCTGCCGGCGATCCGGATAAGACCAAGCCGTAGGAGAGTTTCGAGGACCTTGTCCGAACGAACCCCTCGGATCTCTTCGATTTCGGCCCGGGTTACCGGTTGTTTGTAGGCCACCACGGATAGGGTCTCCAGGGCAGCCCGGCTTAAACGGAGGGGTGGATTCTGGATATTTTCACGAAAACGGGAAACGACTTCCGAAAGTTCCGGGGCAGTGGCAAGTTGCCATCCCCCCGCAATACGGATCAAGCGGAAACCGTGTTCTCTATCGTAGTGGGACTGAAGAGACCGGAAAGCCTCCTGGACCTCTTTTTCCCTGACGTTGAGCAATCGGCAGATTTCATCGGTCGAAATCGGTTCTGCAGAAAGGATAAGGAGGGATTCAAGGATTCGGGTGATTTCCGTCTTGGTTTCAGCTGAACTGGATTCCTGGGTCACCGAAAGGATCCTCCTGAAGAATTTTCAGCTTTCCCTGCCTTGCCAGCTCAAGCAAGGCAAGCAAGGTCACGATGAAAGCCCGCCTTGTCGCTTTTCCGGGGAAGACAGCTCGTAGAGAAACAGGGCCTCGCCCTTTTAACGAATCCTCCAACTCCAACATCCTTCGTTCAACCAGCAAAAAATCGGTTTCGATCGCTTCAAAACCCAACATTTCATCCGTCAACCTCTCCCCGGCATCCTTCGAAGCCGAGCCTCTCGAGTCGAGCAAATCCCACCAGAGACGGGAGAGACCGAAAAGATCTCCGTAATCGTAAAGCCTGCGATCCTCTTCGACTTGCCGGACCACAAACCTTTGCCTTTCTTCCAATTTCGACGCCAGGACCATCGCCGCCCTACGGAACGGCCGATACCGGACGATCGCCGCCCTTAAAAGCTCATCCGGGTTCTCGTCCGATCGTCCCGGCTGAAGGTCGGCATCCGAGCAGGGCTGCGGGAAAAGGCCCCGGACCTTCCCCAGCAGGAGACGGGCGGTCAAAGCGATAAACTCGCTGACCGTTCTGAAGGGAAGCGCCTTCTCATGAAGGAGGTATGAAGAATAGGTACGGATCAAGTCGTTGACTTGTATCCTGCTTGCGTGGATTTCCCCCGTTTCGACGAGCCTGCAAAGAAGATCCAAGGGGCCGGAAAACTCTTCGAGTTCGATCTCAAACGCCAAGGCGACCTCCCGTGCAAGGCCGGAATATTCTACCTGAACAGCCCGATCGCTTCCACGAGTTCTTCCATCGTTTTTTCCGCCACGACCTTTGCCCTGCGGGCCCCTTCTCGAAGGATATCGCTGAGCTCGTCACCATGCTGTTCGAAATACCGCCTTTTTTGCTGGATCGGGACAAGAAGCCGTTCCAGGTGTGCAAAAAGCGCCTTTTTGCACTCGATGCAGCCGATTCCTGCGGTCCGGCAACCGGTTTCGAGTCGTGCCCTTTCCTCCAGGTCCGGATTGAAAACTTTCTGGATATCCCAGACCGGGCAAACGTCAGGATTCCCTGGATCTATCCTCCGTTCCCGCTGTGGATCCGTTTTCATGGTCCGAAGTTTTTCCCAGAGTTCTTTCAAGTCTTCAGAAATGTTCAGGGAATTTCCGTAGGATTTGCTCATCTTCCTTCCGTCCGTGCCCGGGACTTTCGGCGTCGGAGTCAGGAGGGTTTCGGGTTCGGGGAAAATGGGACCGAAGAAGTAATTGAACCTTCTTGCGATCTCACGCGTCAATTCCAGGTGTGCGGACTGGTCCTCCCCGACCGGTACCCGCGAGGCCTTGTAGAGGAGAATGTCACCAGCCATCAGAACCGGGTATCCAAGGAAGGCGTAGGTTCCTAGATCCTTGTTCTGCATGTTCCGGATCTGGTCCTTGTAGGTCGGGCACCGCTCAAGCCAGCCAAGCGGAGTGATCATGGAAAGAGCCAGGTGAATTTCGGTGTGCTGCGGAACCATCGATTGGACGAAAATGCTGCACTTCTCCGGATCCAATCCCGAAGCCAGCCAGTCCAGGATCACTTCCCGGCAGTTGGCCTTGATCTGTTTCGAGTCCGCGTACTCGGACATGAGAGCATGCCAGTCCACGATCGAATAGAAGCATTCATACTCCTCCTGGAGCTTCACCCAGTTCGTCAGGGCCCCTGCCAAATGCCCCAGGTGCAGTTTTCCGGTGGGGCGCATTCCGCTAAAAACTCGTTCTTTCACGGTCGATCACTCCTCATGCTTTTCCGCGTCTATTCGCCAGGTCAAAAAAACCGGGAGTTTCCTCTTCCTCAATGACTATGGCCGGAATCCCCGTTTCGGTCATTATAAGCCGACAAAGGTCATCCAGCGATGCAGCTTCCATTTCTCCATGATCGCAGGTCAGCAGGGAAAGTCCCAGAAACCGCCCCTCGAGCGTTTCATGATAGCGGAGATCTGCGGAAACGAAGGCATCTGCCCCTTTACGAAAGGCTTCCGGGACCAGCGCTCCTCCGGCTCCCCCGCAGAGGGCAAGCCTTCTGACTTGCGAGTCGGGTTTGCCAACGGCGCGAATCCATGACAATCCCCAGGCTTCTCGTAGAAAGGCCGACAACGCGTCCAACCGGATGGGCTCCTTCAATTCCCCGATGGCTCCGGCTCCCCAGGCACCGTTCTGGCCTGGGAGGAGGGGAACAACTTCCGCAAGCCCGGCCTTTTCGGCCAGGATACGATTGACACCTCTCGGGGCGTTGTCCCAGTTCGTATGAACGGCGTAGAGGGCAATGCCCAGCGTGATGGAATCGAAAAGCGAAGCTCCGGAAACCGTTTCCGGTAGAACTCTCGGTGTCGGCTGGATCAAGGCCGGGTGATGCGTTACAAGCAAGTTTGCCCCGATTTCGGAAGCTCTTCGGATCGAAACTGGTGTCGGGTTTAGGCTGACGGCGATTTTTCCGATTTCCCATTCGGGGTTTCCCGACAATAGCCCGGGATTGTCCCAACCCTCCGCCCATTCAGGGGGAATCAGCCGGTCAAGCCGGTTCGCAAGCTCGAGGAGCTTCATTGCCAAGCCTCCCTTGCAAAACGAAAAGCCACCAGCCGGTGGCTTTTTATTTCCCTCGCTGGTGGGCCCACCTGGAATCGAACCAGGAACCTTCCGGTTATGAGCCGGTGGCTCTAACCAATTGAGCTATGGGCCCAATACGGTCTTACTCGTTCACGGTGATACAGCCGACCGGGCAACTGTCGGCAGCTTCCTGGGCGCACTCGGCTCCTTCAGCCCGGATCACTTTTGCCTTGCCTGCGTCCTCGTCCAGCTCGAACACTTCCGGGCAAATCTGTGAGCAGACACCGCAACCGATACATTCTTCCTGGTTGACCTTAACGTGCATAAAAAGGGGTCACCTCCTTCGCGAAAACGATTTTAACGCAGCTGGGATGGGGCGTCAAACAACCATTTAGCCTACGATCGAAACCAGGGGACTCCCGTCACTGGATTTTTCAAGACGAAGCAGGGCTCGGTAGTCGGCAACCGCTTTTTTTGCCGGCTCACCGGAGGCGATGAAAACGCCCGTTCCCACGACTTCCGCCTTGAACTCCTTGGCCATCAGGAGCATCCCTGCAGCCGTGCTTCCTCCCCGCATGTAGTCGTCTATGATAAGGACCCTTTTCCCTTTTTGAAGTTGCCGGGTTCCCAGGTACATTGCCTGGACGTCGCCCGTGCCTGTCGGGTAATGAACGGCAACCGCCGGTCCGTCAGAGGCCCTGTTGCGGAAGCGGCAGACCGCGAGGGGAAGTCCCAGGCAGTGAGCTGTAAAAAGCGCAAGCGGGATCCCCTTGACTTCTGACGTCATGACAACATCGGCTTCGCATTCAAGGAAGTCCGAAGCCAAGGACATCCCCAGGCTGAAGGCGTACATCGGATCGAAGAGGATATCCCCGTAATAAATCAATCCTCCAGGCAAAACCCGATCTCTGTCGGAAAGGAGTCTGGCAACCGTTTCGAGGATTTCTTTCCTTTTTCCCGGGGACAAGGCTGGGAGAAAGGAAGCTCCTCCTGTTCGGCCCCTGTCCACCGTAATCGTACCGATTCCCTCTTCCGTCAGTGAAGAATTGATGATGGAGACATCGTCGCTGATGACGGTTTTCGATACCTTGAATGCTTCTGCCATTTGTGTCATCGAGATCAAGCGGGAGGGGAAAAGAAGGAAACGGGAGGCGATCCTAACGAGTCTTTCTGTTCTCTGGATTTTCACCGTCATCACTCCCAATAGAGGATTCTTTCGACCCCTTTGGCTCGCGCCAGGATCTCGCCGCACCCCTCACTGTCCATCCCCGCGGGGAAGAGCGCAAATACGGCACTACCGCTTCCTGAAAGGCCCCAGGCCAAGGCTCCGGTCCTTTCTGCAAGGCCGAAAATCTCCCGATACTCGTCGTGCCTTTCAAGGAGTATGGGCAGAAAATCGTTCGGCAGCAAGCCCACCCTGCGACCGGAAGCGAGATCTGACAAAACCCTTTGACTTTCCTCGAGGGCCATCTCTTCCTGCATCCACCTTCCGGACGACCTACCATCGATTTCGCGGTAGGCCTGCCTAGTCTCCGATCGCCAGAGTGGAATCAGTACGAAAACAGAAAACCGAAGAACTTGCAAAATCGGTTCGAGCCGCTCCCCGATTCCTCCTACCCGTGAAAGGTCGCTCGAACCGCACAAAAACGGGACATCCGCGCCGATCTTCTTCTCGAAACCAACCCGTTTCGGTTTTCCGAAAGTCCGCCCTGCCCATTCGACCAATGCAGCAGCATTGCCACTTCCTGCCCCAAGACCCGTTCCGGGAGGAATCGCCTTGAAAAGTTCAATTTCCGTCGGCAATGGAACGAGCCCGGCCTCTCGAAGGAATTTCAAGGCTTTGTGGATAATATTTTCATCCTTAATGACAGAATTGTAAACGGTGATCCGATCCCTTAAGATGGGTGAAGGGTACCGGAGTAGAAGGGTTTCCGGCCCTTTCATCCGGTAAAAAACCGATTGCAGCTCGTGGAGTCCATTTTCATTCCGTCCAGTGATGCGGAGCGTCAAATTCAATTTCAACGGGGACGTAAGAAGATATTCCAGGGAGACTCCTCCTTTTCCGAAAACGGACACTGAAAAAAGGCCCCGGCAGGTTGCCGAGGCCTTTTCCTGGGTTTCCTAGAAAAGCTTTTCGTGTCCGGGCAGGATTTCCAACTCGACCTCTTTTGTCAAAAGCTCGACGTAGCTGAAGGAAACCGTGCTTTGCTGGGATTCTACGTACATGGTAAACAGGTTGGGATAGGTTTCAAGGATGATTCCCTGCCTTTCCTCGACCTTTCGCCTTCCTTTTGTCGCCCGGTAGCGAACCTTTTCTCCCTTGTGAACCGCTACCTGGGCACGAATCCTACAAAGGTCACCGCTCATCGACTTCACTCCCAGGAGCATTTTGTTGCATTTTACCACACAATTAGGGGAAAAACAAGGAATTCACCGAAGCCTTCAGCTCAAGACCTCGTTTGCCGAAGAATTCGTTTCTCCCCGACTCTCCTGGTTACACCAATCGAATCCATGTACTCCAAGAAGGGAAGGGCATATTTCCTGGATGTTCCGGAGAGATCCCGGAAAGCGGCAAGAGTCACACCGTCTCCACAGTTCCGGAGGATTTCGATCCCCTTTTCCATGATCTCACGGGAGAGGACAAGGTCTCCTCCGATCACGTGCAGAAGTTCGTTTTCCCGGAGCTGGCGAATCAGGTTGGAAAAATCCTTCCGGTCCAGGCCCGTTTCGAGAAAGGCTTCTTCAAGAGTGGGCAACTCGAACCCTCTTTTACGGCAAAGCGAGAGGATGCGCGCAGTCTCCTTCTCATACCGGGAGGCATCCTGTTGAATGAACCCCGACAACGCAACGCGGTTGTCCGAAAGACGCAGAAGGCCCATTTCCGCGAAGTAGTGCAAGGAGGCTTTTGCAAGTCTCGGGTCTTCCCCTTTGAAGAGACGGGAGAGGGTTTCTTCGAACGCCATCCCCGCAAGGTGGGGTTCCTGTTCGTGAAATTGGACTAACCGCTCGGAAAGGCCGGCCCATTCCGCTTTCATGCGCCGCGTGGAAACCAGCCACGTCAAACCTGAGGAAAGCGGAACGATCGCATCTTTCAGGCCTGGGTCCGAAAGGATCTCCTTCAGCCGGGAAACGGGAACCTGGGCCATTTCAGAAGCCTTCTCGAGTGATGCAATCCCGATTTCACCCAGGATTGCCCGCAGCCTCGCCGAAAGTCCCTCTAGAGAAGAAAGCTGTCGGATCATCTCGGTGTAGCTTTCCTTTCTCTCGCGGTTCCGAGGTTTCCACCCGTAGGGGAAGAGGACACGCCCTCCCCCGATGGTTTCAAGGGGGCTGTAGGAACGGATCACGAAACTCTGTCCATAAGCGGCCGAGATCGGTTCTTCCAGGACGAGCTGGACCAGGCTTTCTTCGCCTGCAGGGATTCTTGCCGAAGGATCGAAGAAGGAAACACGGCAAAGAAGGTCACAAGTTCCGATATGAAGTCGGACACGTTGCCAATGCTTGATCGGCTCCCTGTTTCCTTTCAGGGTCTTCAGCACGACGTCAAGACATTGCGTCGGCTTGAAAAGGGAAGGAGTACATAGGACATCTCCACGGTGAACTTCCTTAAAGGAGACTCCTGACAGGTTGACTGCCGTCCTTTGCCCGGCAAAGGCAGCTTCTACCGGAGAATCGTGAACCTCCAGGCTCCGAACTCGTGCTATCTTTCCAGATGGAAGAAGCTGGACTTCTTCCCCCACCCTGACTTCTCCGCTATAGGTCGTTCCGGTGACCACGGTGCCGAAACCCGAAATCGGAAAAACCCGGTCAACGGGAAGGAAAAAAGCTCCTTCGCTGGACCGGGGTTTCAAAGATCGGGATAATTTCTGGATTTCCTCAAGCAATCGGTCGATGCCTTTCCCATTCACGGCGGACACGGGAACGATCGGGGAATTTTCCAAAAAGGTGCCCCGCAGGAGGGTTTGTACGTCTTCCAGGGCCAATTCAAGGAATTCCGGATCGACGCGATCGATTTTCGTCAGGACCACAAGACCGTTCTCGATCCCCAACAGCTGGAGGATCTCCAGGTGTTCACGAGTCTGCGGCATCACTCCCTCGTCCGCGGCCACGACAAAAAGAACCGCGTCGATGCCGGCAACCCCTGCTACCATCTGCCTGATGAAACGCTCGTGGCCCGGCACGTCGACGATGCTGACCGTTGTCCGATCAGGAAGCTCCAAAGGAGCAAACCCAAGCTCGATCGTGATGCCCCTTTTTTTCTCCTCCTCCAGGCGATCGCAGTCGATTCCTGTCAAAGCCCTGACCAGGGTTGTTTTTCCATGATCGATGTGTCCTGCAGTGCCGAAAACAAGCGGGATTTCATGACGCGCCATGCTCCTTTGCCTCCCATTCTGCAGCGATCTTGGCCAGGGCGCCGCAAATCCGTTCAAAGTCCCCGTCTCTCAACGTTCTAGCGTGGATTCGTAACGCACCGTCCTTGACTGCCGCAATGACCGGAACTTCGGAATTGCGGAGCTTTTCCTGCAGTTCGCTTGCGGAAATTTCCGGGTGAACGACGGAAACACCAAATCCTTCAAGCGGGATTTCCGGGTAGCTTCCCCCCCCGACCGCATCAAGGACAGGAACAGTGGAAAAGGCGAAAGAAGGACAGCGGTTCCTCAAGTACCGGCAGAGCCGGCGTGACTTTTGCAGGATCGAGTTCCTGTCTGCGGAGATCATTTCGATCGTCGGGATCGCTTCCGCATTCCCGGACAGGAATTCCCGCAAAGTGGCTTCCAGGGCAGCAAGGGTCATTTTGTCGGGTCTAAGGGCCCTCATGAGGGGATGCCGTTTCAGCCTCTCGATCAGCTGTGAACGGCCTGCGATGATGCCGGCCTGGGGACCGCCCAGCATCTTGTCACCCGAGAAGGTCACCAGGTCAACTCCCGCCAGGATGCATTCCCTGACTGAAGTTTCTCCTTTAAGGCCGAAGGCTTCTGGATCCAGCAGGAAACCGCTCCCAAGGTCTTCCATGAACACCAAATCCTTCTCCCTTGCGAGTGAGGCCAAGTCCGTGCGGGGGACCTCCGAATGGAATCCGATGATCCGGAAATTGGAAGGA
This sequence comes from Synergistota bacterium, assembly GCA_022839995.1. Classification (GTDB taxonomy): domain Bacteria; phylum Synergistota; class Synergistia; order Synergistales; family 79-D21; genus 79-D21. The sequence continues at coordinate 40,801 of JALHIN010000001.1, read as the reverse complement.
TGGACCTTGAGCAGCATGGCGGTGTTTTCGGTGATGGCCGCCTCGTAATCCCGAAGGTGCGTACGGTTTGTCGTCCCCACTTCAACCAGCCGCGCACCGGAAGCCGACATGATCTCGGGGATCCTGAAAGAACCGCCGATCTCAACGAGCTCGCCCCTTGAAACGATCGAATCCTTCCCCGAAGAGAGGGCGGAAAGGCACAGGATCACCGCACCGGCATTGTTGTTGACGACAAGGGCCGCATCGGCACCGGTCAACTGGGTGAGCAGCCACTCCACGTGGTCGTTGCGGTGCCCCCGTTCTCCGGATGAACAATCGAATTCCAGCGTGCTATAGGAAGAAGCACATTCCAGTACAGCGTTGACCGCAGACTCGCAGAGGCAGGATCTCCCGAGATTCGTGTGGATGACAACGCCGGTGGCATTGACGACCCGGACCAGGCTTTTCGAGGCCGCTTTCTCGATCCGTTCCCTGGCGGTTCTACGGATACGTTCCAGGTCAATGCTGCACTGGGATCCTTCAAGAAGTGCTTTTCTCAACTCACCTATGATGTCTGAAAACACATTCTTCACGGCCTGCCGGCCGATCTGCTTCTCGAACGGAGCGATCCAGGCTTCAGAAAGAAGGATTTCCATGGAGGGAATTCGTCGGAGCAGTTCCTTGATCCTCGCGTCCATATCACCGACCTCTTTTCTTTTGTTTTTCACGTCTACAGTTTAAACGTTCAAGGCTCCGTCGGGCTGTATCGGGAACAGGCCTCGTCGCTCAGGAGAAGGAGCAGGTGCCGGATCAGGATTGCCATCGCTTCGAACGTCGTGACTTTTGGAGAAAGGGTCTCCAGAGGGCAGCCGGAAGGAGCGGGAAGGCTTAAAATCATCGTGTTTTCGTTGGTTTGCGATTTCTGGACTTCTTCCCCATCCGGATCGAAGAGCAGAATCCATCCTTCGAAAGCCATCCCGACAAGGGACCATTCCTCCTTCCCGGGCTCCAAGGCCAAATTCGCGGAAGCCTGGTGCTGTGCTCCGACATCAGCGGCGCGGACGATTTCCACGAGTTCCGGCAGGAGTTTGGTGAGGTTTTCTCCTACAAGGAGCATTTTTCGGCCCGTTATTCCTGCCGTTTCATAAAGGCGTACGGCAACGGCAGGTCCTTTTTCGCGACGCCCCTCCATCTGGTTTTCCAGGAAGGAAAGCCCCGAGAGCAAGGAGGAATCCACGGGCGTCTCGAAACCCGGCACGGCGTACTTCAGAGGCGAAGCAGCCAGGCTCAGGATTCGCTCCGTCAGGTCGTCCGCGATCTCGTCCGGAACGGTAAAGAAAACGGTGTCCAGTTTCATCCCTCCCTAAACGAGGCGTTCCCAAATCGCGTTGCCAACTCGGAAGCCTTTCCCGGAAAGTGCGGTACATCCGTTCCTTTTCACGAAAAGCTCGGCCGGTAGTCCGGATAGGGTTTTGCCGATCTTCTTCGAATTTTCTTCCCCAAAACGCCTCCTGAAAATTTTCCAGCGGATTCCCCAGCGCGTCCGAAGGGCTAGAATTGCCGCTTCCCGGGCCCTCTTTTCCTCGGTGAGCCGCTCGGTCCATTCCCAGGGAAGTCCTTCGTGGTGCAAATACTTCGCCAGCGGAGCAACGTTCCGGTATCTCAGACCGTCAATGTATCCCCATGCAGAGGGCCCGAGTCCCAGAACGTTGGCCTGCTTCCAGTATGCAAGGTTATGCCTGCACCAGCAACCGGGCTTGGCGAAGCTGGCGACTTCGTATTGCAGAAACCCTCGGCGGGAAAGGTCCCATTGCGCAAAGCGATAAAGTGGATACGCTTCCGACTGGGTGGTGACGTCGTCTTCGGCAAGGGGCGTTCCCGGTTCCGCAGTCAACTGATAAATGGAAAGGTGGTTCACAAAACCGGTCAGGATCCGCAGGTCTTTTTGCCACAAGCGCAGGTTTTGCCCCGGTATTCCGAAGATCAGGTCCCCGCTGAGGGAAAAGCCGCTTTCCGCACATCGTTCCAGGGCCTCGATCGCCTGTTTTTCGTCATGCAACCGCCCGAGCCATTTCAGGATGTCGGGAGAGAAGCTCTGGATGCCAAGGCTGACCCGGTTGATTCTCCAGGATGCCCAGAGGCGAAGATGGTCCTTCCCCAGTGAATCCGGGTTGGCTTCAACGCTGACCTCGGCTCCCTCGGCGAAGGAAAGCCCGCTTTCGAGGATTTCGACCAGGGTGTTCCAATCACCCGGCTCGAGACACGTTGGAGTACCGCCCCCGATGTAAAGCGTGTCGACCTGCGGTCGCCCGCCGAAAACCGCCTTCCAGGCAACGAGCTCTCTCCGAAGGGTTTCAAGGTATTGGCCTATCTTTTCTCGGTCTGCTCCTTCGCTGTAGAAGGCGCAATACCTGCACTTTCTCCTGCAAAATGGAACATGCAGGTAGCAGGAGAGCCCGATTTCTAATCCTCTTCCTCCTTGCCGATGTTCAGGTAGGCCAGGAAAGCCTCCTGGGGAATCGAGACGCGGCCGATCTGCTTCATTTTTTTCTTGCCTTCCTTCTGTTTCTCCAGGAGTTTCCTTTTCCGCGTGATGTCCCCGCCGTAGCATTTTGCCAGCACGTCCTTCCGCAAAGGCTTTACATTCTGGCGCACGATCACCTTTTTCCCGATGGCTGCCTGAATCGGGACTTCGAAAAGTTGCCGGGGAATCAGGTCTTTCAGTTTTCTGACGACCGCTTGCCCCATGTGGTAGGCCGCGTCTTTGTGACAAATGAAAGAGAAGGCGTCGACCGGCTCCTGGTTTACGAGAACGTCGACCTTGACCAGTTCCGAGGCACGGAAACCCACATGCTCGTAGTCGAGGGAGGCATACCCGCGTGTTGTGGACTTCAGCTTGTCGTGGAAATCAACGATGAACTCCGCCAGCGGGAGGATGTAGGAAAGACGGAGTCTTTCCGGCGTAATATAGTCCATCGCATGGAATATCCCTCTTTTGTCCTGGCAGAGTTGCATCACTTTCCCGACAAATTCGGAAGGGACGAATACCGTCAGGCGAATGTAAGGTTCCCGAATCTCCTCGATTTGTCCCGCATCGGGAAAATCCGAAGGACGATGGGCTTCCAGGATTTCACCGTCCGTTCGGACAATTTGGTAGATGACGTTGGGTGCGGTGGCGACGAGTTCTACATTGAACTCCCTCATCAGCCTTTCCCTGGCGATATCCATGTGAAGAAGGCCAAGAAATCCGCATCTGAAACCAAAACCAAGGGCAGACGACGTCTCCGGCTCGAACTGGATCGCAGAATCATTGAGCTGCAATTTTTCGAGGGCATCCCGTAGCTGGGGGTAATCTTCGTTCACGACCGGGTAAAAACCGCAAAAAACGACCGGCTTGACCTTCTTGTATCCCGGCAACGCCTCGCTTGCCGGAGAGTTGCTGTCCGTTACGGTGTCACCGACCTGGGCTTCGTGGATCGTCTTGATGCTTGCGGCCAAATAGCCGACTTCTCCGGCTTCGAGCTTGTCCACGGGGGTCATGCCGGGCTTGAAAACTCCGATCTCCTCCGCTTGGCACTCTCGACCGGTCGCCATGAAACGGATCGATTGGCCGGCCTTCAAGCGACCGTTGACGACACGGATATAGCAGATCACGCCACGGTAATTGTCGTAGACCGAATCAAAAACCAAGGCCTGAAGCGGTGCATCGGGATCTCCCTGGGGAACGGGGATGTCCCTGACGATGCGCGCCAGGATTTCTTCGATCCCTCTCCCTTCCTTCGCGCTCGAAAGGATTGCGTCATGGGCATCGACTCCGATGATCTCCTCCAATTCCCGTTTTGCCTCTTCGGGCTGGGCGGATGGCAGGTCGATCTTATTGACGACCGGGATGAGTTCCAGTCCCTGTTCCGCTGCCATGTAGGCATTCGCGACCGTTTGGGCTTCAACGCCCTGCGCGGCGTCGACGACGAGCAAAGCGCCTTCGCAGGCCGCCAGCGAACGGGAGACTTCGTAGCTGAAGTCGACATGTCCCGGGGTATCGATGAGATTCAGGATATACTCTGTCCCGTCGGCGCTCCTGTAATTCATCCGTACGGGAACGGATTTGATGGTGATTCCCCGTTCCCTTTCCAGCTCCAGCGTATCAAGGTATTGCGCCCGCATCGTCCGCGGATCAACGGTCCCCGTAAATTCCAGGAGTCGGTCCGCCAAGGTCGATTTCCCGTGGTCGACGTGGGCAATGATGCAAAAATTTCGTATTCGGTTTCGCTTCATCGTTTTCCTCCGAATTGGGGCCTTTCCTATTCATTTCCCGTTCCGTACGGGACTTTCATTCGATATTTTGAATCTGCTCCCGGATTTTTTCCAGCGTGGTGCGGCCTTCTACGGCCATCCAGCGGACGTTGGCCGCGGAAACCTTTGAATCAAGGGTGTTCAATTCACGGTGGATTTCCTGCGCAAGAAAGTCGAGCTTGCGTCCGACAGCCTCACCGGAATGCAGGGATTCCCTGAATTTCTGCAGGTGGCTCCTCAAACGCGTCACTTCTTCGGAAACGTCCCATCGGTCCGACAGGAGAACGATTTCCTGTGCGAGGCGCTGCTCGCGAACCGCTTCCTCCGATAGGGACAAAACTTCCTGAATTCTTTTCCTCAGATTTTCCACTGCTTCGCCCTTAGCGGTTTCGGCTGCAGCGCCGATCTCGACGGACAAAATTTCCAGCGCCTCCAAATTCTCAAGGATGGATTTCTCCAAGTGATTTCCTTCCTGCAGCCTCATTCCGATCCAGCTTTCCATAGCCTTTTCCAATACGGATTCTACGGTCTTCCCCACTTCTTCTCGCCAGAATTCTTCATCCTGGGCAGGCGCCTCAAAGACACCGGGGAGCGAGAGAAGGACGGCGGGATCGACCTTTTCCTCTCTTCCATGCTTGCGGTAAAAGTCGTCCAATCGTTTCAGGTAGGATTCCAGGACTTCCTCCCTCAGTTCCTGGAGTCGATATTCCGGGGCCCAGGCAATTTCGAAACGGACCTGGACTTTCCCGCGCCGGGCCTTTTCGCGGATCTTCTGCTGGACCACCGCTTCGTAGCTCAAGAGTTCCTTTGGAAGCCTAACCGAAATTTCCAAAAAACGGTGATTGACGCTTGAGATTTCTGCAACAAAATGCCCCGCCGCACATTTTTCAGAGGATCTTCCAAAACCCGTCATGCTCGTTACCATCGATGGACTCCTCCATTCCTGCCGTTATGAAGGAATAGTTTACTCTACCCTCCTCCCCTGCGCCACTAAACCTTATATAAAGGACTTCCGGGCCCCTTTCTTTCCGTAAGGGGTTGATTTATATCGGTATTCGTTCGATAATGTCAGTACCTTATTCTTGGGGAGGAAAAGAAAATGGAAGCCGGCAAGTTGCTTTACGAAGGGAAAGCCAAAAAGATGTACGAGACCAGCGATCCGGACGTTCTCCTCATCGAGTACAAGAACAGCCTCACTGCGTTCAACGCTCAAAAAAAGGCAGAAATGGAGGGGAAGGGACGCTACAACACCCTTATCAGCGCCTGGCTTTTCAACTACCTGTCCGAAAAGGGAATCCCGTCCCATTTCCTTGAAAGGCTGGATGAAACCCATCAACTGGTCAAGAAGGTTCAGATCCTTCCCATCGAAGTGGTGGTCCGCAATATCACGACAGGAACACTCTGCAAGAGGCTTGGGGTCCCCGAAGGAATGAAGCTGCCTCGCCCGCTTGTGGAGTTCTACCTGAAGGACGACGCCCTTGGAGATCCCTTGATCACCGAGGATCACGCACTCCTTTTCGGCTGGGCAAACCAGGAGGAGATCGATTCCGTCAGGCGGACAAGCCTGGCGGTCAACGAAATCCTTCAGGATCTCTTCCGCTCGATAGGAATTGTCCTCGTGGATTTCAAGCTGGAATTCGGACGCGATTCGAGCGGCAATGTCCTCCTCGCGGACGAAATCTCTCCCGACACCTGCCGTTTCTGGGATTCCGAGACTGGGAAGAGCCTCGATAAAGACCGTTTTCGAAAGGATCTTGGAGATGTCCTCGGAGCTTACCGGGAAATCTGGAAGAGGTTAAGCGGGAAGGAGGAGTAAGAAATGAAGTTTCGCGCACGTATCCTTGTTTCTCTGAAAGAAGGCGTCCTCGACACCCAAGGGAAAGCAGTGCGGATGAGCCTGAAAAACCTTGGTTTCGAAAGCGTCGAGGAAGTGCGAATCGGGAAATCGATCGTAATCGTCCTTTCCGCGGAATCGCCCGCAGAGGCAAATCAATACGTGGAATCGATGTGCGAGGAGTTGCTGGTCAACCCGCTAATCGAAACGAGTTCGGTTTCCCTGGAGGCAATTGGATGAACGCATCCGTGGTCGTTTTTCCGGGCAGCAACTGCGACCGAGACGTCCTGCACGCACTCGGAACGATTGCGGGGATTCCGGCAACCCCCGTTTGGCACAAGGAAACGGTTCTACCAGAAGGGACCGAGCTGGTGGTTTTACCGGGAGGGTTTTCCTACGGGGATTATCTCCGCTGTGGCGCCATGGCTGCGCGCTCACCCATCATTCGTGCCGTCCGTGAGCATGCACTGCAGGGCAGACTGGTTCTCGGCATTTGTAACGGCTTCCAGGTCCTCACGGAAGCGGGCCTTTTGCCGGGAGCTCTTCTCTCGAACAGTACCCTCGAATTTATCTGCAGCCCGTGCCTCCTTCGTGTCGAAAGGACAGACACCCCGTTCACGAACGCGTACCGGGAGGGAGCTCTCGTCCAGTTTCCCATCGCTCACCATGAGGGCCTCTTCTTCCTGCCCGAGAAGGAGTTGCAAGAGCTGGAAGAAAACCGCCAGGTCGTGTTCCGTTACGCTTCCGCGGATGGATCGGCCGGAATCCGGCAAAGCCCCAACGGCTCGTTGAACGGAATCGCCGGGATCGTGAACAGGCACGGAAACGTCCTTGGACTCATGCCGCATCCTGAACGGGCGAGTGAACGAATTCTCGGAGGAACGGACGGCCTTCGCATGTGGAATTCCATCAAGTCCTGGCTTGAGGGAGGCTCGAAGTAAATGGATTTTCAAAAAGCAGGCCTTCGTTCTCACGAATATGAGATTATCCTGCGGGAACTCGGCCGCGAACCCAACGAAACCGAACTGCGGATCTTCGGAGTCATGTGGTCCGAACATTGCTCGTACAAGTCCTCGAGGCCGCTCCTGAAGCTCTTCCCGAAAGAGGGGGAGCGGGTTTTGAAAGGGGTCGGCGAAAACGCGGGCGTCGTCGATGCGGGAAACGGGTGGGGGTTGGCCTTCAAAGTCGAAAGCCACAACCACCCTTCAGCCGTGGAACCCTACCAGGGAGCAGCGACCGGGGTCGGGGGGATCATACGGGACATCCTTGCCATGGGAGCACGGCCGATCGCCTCGCTTGACGGCCTGTTTTTCGGAAATCCCGATTCCGCAAAAACATGCCGTCTTTCAAACGGAATCGTCAAGGGCGTTGGAGGCTACGGGAACTGCGTGGGGGTTCCGACAATCGGGGGTAAGACCCTGTACGATGAACGGTACGAGGACAACCCTCTCCTGAACGCGTTTTGCATCGGCCTGGTTGCTTCCGGCTCTATCGTGAGCTCGCAAACCGCCGAACCCGGCAACTGGGTCGTCCTCCTAGGTTCGAAGACGGGCCGCGACGGAATCGGAGGGGCGGCATTCGCGTCCGTGGAACTGGGTGAAGACACCAAAGCCAGCAGGCCGCAGGTCCAGATTGGAGACCCTTTCGTGGAAAAGCTCTTGATCGAAGCCTGCCTGGAGGCCCTGGAAAACGGTCTCGTGACGACTATGCAGGACATGGGTGCAGCCGGGATCACCTCCTCTGCCAGCGAGATCGCGGCAAAAAGCGGCGTCGGGATGATCCTCGACCTGGATCGGGTTCCCCTGCGCGAAGAGGACATGGTTGCCTGGGAGATCGCCCTATCGGAGTCCCAGGAACGAATGCTCCTGATCGTTCGGCCGGAAAACCTCGAGGCTGTCCTGGCCCTTGGGAAGAAATGGGACCTGGATTGCGCCGTCATCGGCGAAACGATCGAAGGAAACCGCTTCATCCTCCGAAAGGGAGGCGAAGTTTTCGCGGATCTTCCCGCCTCCCTGATCGGTGGGGGGTACCCCGAAATCAGCTGGCCTGCCGAACGCCCGAGGGACCTGGATCAACGCCAGTCCTTCGATTTTCCCACTACCGGATTTTCCGAAGACCTTTCGCGACCGTTGCTTAGCCTTATAGCCTCCCCTTCCCTGAAGGAAAAAGCCTGGATTACAAGGCAATACGACAGCATGGTCCAGGTGAATACCGTACAGGGGCCCGGTGCACCCGTCAGCATCCTTCGGATCAAGGAAAATGGGAATCTGGTTGCGATTTCCATGGAGGCGCTGCCCTGGATCTGTAGCCTTGACCCCTACAGGGGAGGCTATGAAACGATGGCCCGTTCACTGCGCCCGCTTTGGGTAAGCGGGGCAAAACACCTTGGGATGACCAACTGCCTGAACTTTCCTTCTCCCGAAAACCCCGAGCAGTTCTGGGAATTTTCGGAAGCGGTCAAGGGACTTGCAGATTGCTGCAGGGACCTGTCCTGCCCGGTCGTTTCAGGAAACGTCAGTCTCTACAACGAAACCGCAGGCCGATCCATTCCGCCTACTCCGCTCGTGTGTTCGGTTGGAATCATCGAGGCTTCCTGTTCGCCGCTTCTTCCCGGAAACTGGAAAAAAGGCGACTTTCTCTTCCTGGTGGGAATGGAAAACGCATCCATCCCCGGTTCCCATTTCCAGAAGTTCTTTCTGAAGCACTTGTCCGGCCGTCCCCTCCCGCCTTCCCCCCAGATGGAGGCCGATTTCATGGAAAGGGCAGTCATGACTGCGGCAAAAAAACTTGCAGACAGCGCAATCCCCTTGCTGGGAGGAGGATTGGCAATCGCGCTGGGGAAAGAGTCGATCGCCTCGGGGATCGGAGCCAGGATCTCCCTGGAATTTCCCACTCATCCCGTGGCAGTGTTTTTTGCGGAAGGCGGAGCTCGAGCCCTTTATGCGGTTCCGGCCAGGAACGTTCCCGAGTTCACGCGAACTTGGAAAGGGTTTCCTATCCGGCAAATCGGGCTGGTCGGGGGAGACGCCCTGTGCCTGCCGCAATCCGATCCCATCCCCCTGCAGATTCTTGCAAACGCTTGGAAAGGGGCCTAAACCATGTGCGGTGTTTTCGGTGCCTTCTCCCCTTCCGGCAGCTCGGTTCTGGAAGACGTCTACCTCGGACTCTATGCCCTGCAGCATCGGGGGCAGGAATCTGCGGGCATTTCCTGGATCAACGGCGAAGAGAACATCCACAGCCTGAAAGGCATGGGCCTCGTCCACATTGCCCTGGACCAGAAAAAACTGGCGTCCATCCAGGCAGGATGTGCGATCGGGCACGTTCGCTACTCCACCACCGGCGAATCCCTCCTTGCGAACGCACAACCGCTGGCAGCGAAATATGCCCGCGGCCCCATCGCGATCGCCCATAACGGGAATCTCACGAACGCCGATGGAATCCGCCGGTACCTGGAAAACCGGGGGGCGATCTTCCAATCCACGACGGATACCGAGGTTATCATTCACCTCATGGCGCATCAATCCCACAAGCCGCCCCTCGATGCACTCGTCGATTCGCTCAGGCGTCTCAGGGGGGCCTACAGTCTTTCCGTTCTGCTGGGAAAGCGACTCATTGGAGCGAGGGATCCCTGGGGGTTCCGGCCTCTCGTGCTGGGAAAAAGGGGTGACGTGACCTACATCGCCTCGGAAACCTGTGCGCTTGACATTGTCGGGGCACAGTTCATCCGGGACGTCGAACCGGGTGAGATCGTCATGATCGATTCAACCGGAATCAAATCGTTGCGAATTCCGGTGCGCACCACAAGGCACTATGCCTGTTCCTTCGAATACGTCTATTTCGCCCGCCCGGACAGCGTCATTGACGGCAGGTCTGTCTACAAGGTCAGGAAGGCTCTAGGGGAAAGACTGGCAGCCGGGGCTCCGTCCCCTTCCGCCGATTTCGTCACCGGCATGCCGGACAGCGGAACGCTGGCGGCCCTGGGGTACTCGGAAGCTTCGGGAAAACCGTTCGAAATTGCGGTTGTCAGGAACCGATACGTTGGAAGGACCTTCATCCAGCCAACGGATCTAGTCCGGAACCTCGGGGTCAGAATCAAGCTGAACCCGATACGCGAATTGCTGAAAGACCGTGAGGTTGTCGTCGTGGATGATTCGATCGTTCGGGGGACCACAGCTCGCCGGATCGTCAACATGATGCGGGAAAACGGGGCTTCCGCAGTCCATTTGCGAATTGCATCCCCTCCTGTCCGGTTCCCCTGCTATTATGGAATCGATACCCCGACGTGCGAAGAACTGGCAGCTGCCCAACTGGATTTGCCGAGCCTTGAAAAAATGGTCGGAGCGGATTCCCTGCTTTACATGTCGGCGGAGGATCTCGTGTCTGCGATCGGGAAACCGCGGTGCGAACTCTGCACCGCCTGTTTTACAGGGGATTATCTCCAGGGAGGGGACGAAGATGGGTCTGACCTATGACGCTTCGGGAGTCAGCATCGATCGGGGCAACCTCTTTGTTCAGAAGATCAAGGCCATCACCGGCCAGGCTCCGAATCCGAACGTCGTCGGCGGGATCGGGGGGTTCAGCGGTCTCTATCGCCTCGACGGTGAAACCCTTCTCGCCGCCTGTTGCGACGGGGTAGGAACGAAAATCGAGATCGCAAGGTCCTGCGGACACTTGGAATTTCTGGGGCAAGACCTTGTTGCCATGAGCGTGAACGATCTCGTCACCTGCGGGGCGCGCCCCTTGTTTTTCCTGGACTACATCGCCTGCGGCAGGCTTGACGTTGAACGGTTCGAACCGATCCTGAACTCGATCCAGTCGGCTTGTGTCGAGTCGGGGTGCGCCCTGCTCGGGGGAGAAACGGCGGAAATGCCCGGAGTCTACCCCCCCGACGGATTCGATCTTGCCGGTTTTGCAGTCGGTGTCGTCCGTGAGTCCGCCCTAGTCGACGGGAAATCGATCCGCCCGAAAGACCTGGTGGTCGGCCTGGCGAGTTCCGGTCTTCACAGCAACGGGTTTTCCCTTGTACGGAAAGCCTTGCTGGAAGTAGAGGGAAGCGAGAGCCTCCTTTCCACTCCTGCAGGGTGTGAAGAACCCCTCTGGAAGATGCTCCTGGCCCCGACCCGTCTTTACGTCAGAGCCGCCCTACAGGGAGCTTCGACCGGGGTCGTGAAGGGGATGGCACACATCACCGGAGGTGGCCTGGAAGAAAACGTCTCCAGGGTCCTCCCGCCCGGGTGCAGGCTACGAATCGATTACGGAACCTGGTCTTACGGTAAGGTCTTCTCACTCATCCAGGAAAAGGGAGTCCCTGAAGAGGAAATGAGAAGGGTGTTCAATCTGGGGATCGGTTACGTTTTTATCGTTTCTCCGGGTGACCTGGAACAATTGCTCGCCTCTCTGGAAACGATCGGGGAGTCTCCCCTCCTGATCGGAGAAATCGAATGAAACCAAGGATCGCCATCCTGATTTCCGGGAAGGGGACGAACATGCTGGCTTTACTCCAAAGGTTCCGGTCAGGAGACCTTCCTGGAGAGGTCGTCCTCGTCGCGACCGACAATCCCGGCGCGGCAGGCCTAAAAGCAGCCGGAGAACTCGGGGTCGAAACAATCGCTTTCCCCTACCGGTCAATGGGCAGGGAGGCTTTCGAGGATGCCCTGCACCGGTGCCTGGATTCTCGCGGTGTCGACTGGATCCTCCTCGCCGGTTTCATGAAGGTCCTGTCGACCGGCTTTGTTTCAGCCTACCCGGGCAGGATCGTCAACATTCACCCTTCCCTGCTCCCGGCATTTCCGGGACTGGATGCGATCGGCCAAGCCTGGCGGTATGGCGTGAAAATTACCGGCGTGACCGTTCACCTCGTCGACGAACAGGTTGACCACGGAACCATCCTGGCCCAGAGGGCGGTCAGGATCAGGGAGGGAGAAACCCTTGAATCCCTAGAGGCACGGATACACGAGGTGGAGCACCGCCTTTACTGGAGCACCCTGAGAGGGCTATTCAAGGGAAAAATCAGAGTTGCCGAAAGGAGATCCGAAGGATGAGCGAGAAAAGAGTCCTTATTTCAGTTTGGAACAAAGAAGGCGTCGTTGACCTGGCAAAGGGTCTTTCCAGGGCCGGATGGGAGATCGTTTCCAGTTCCGGCACAGCAACGGTTCTCCGTGAAGCGGGTTTGAGCATAAAGGAAGTGGCGGACCTGACCGGGTATCCCCACATGCTGGGCGGAAGAGTGAAAACACTCCATCCTTCGATTTTCGGCGGAATCCTTGCGAGGCGCCACTTCGAGGAAGACCTGAACGACGTTGAACGGTTCGGGATCCCCTTGATCGATATGGTCGTCTGCAACCTTTACCCATTTGAAGCCGTTTCACGAAAGGGTGCCGACCTTGAAACCCTCCTCGAAAACATCGACATAGGCGGAGTGACCCTGATCCGTGCTGCGGCCAAAAACTACCATCAGGTCGTTCTGCTCACGGATCCGTCCGATTATTCAAGGGCACTCGAACAACTGGAAAACGAAGGGAACGTCTCCCTGAAGACCCGCCAGGAGCTTGCTCTAAAGGGTTTCGCCATGACGGCTTCCTACGATGCAACGATTTTTCACGGCATCTCCAAGGAAGTCGGCAAGGCCCAGCGGCTGGACGAAACGATCCCCCTCGTCCTGAAGCCTTCCTTGAAGCTTCGCTACGGAGAAAACCCGCACCAGGAGGCCACGCTGGCGCTACCCCCCCTGTCGGATCTTCCCTGGAAACAGCTTTCGGGCAAGGAGATGTCGTACAACAACATCTTGGACCTGGATGCGGCCCTTCGGGGTTGTGCCCTTTTCCAGGCCGACCCTGCGGCCATCGTCATCAAGCACACCACCCCCTCGGGGATTTCCATCCACTCCGACCTGGAACAAGCCTACCTGAATGCCGTTCAATGCGACCCGGTTTCCGCATTCGGAGGTATCGTCGGACTGACGCGTGAACTTGACATGAAGACCGCTGAAAGGATCGCCGCCAATTTCACGGAAGTGCTCGTTGCCCCTTCCTTTGCGCCGGATGTCCTGGATTTTCTTTCTTCCCAGCGTCCCGGTTTACGGGTGATCCAATGGAACGGCGGGCGCGTAAGCCCCTTCCAGTTCACCGGAACCTGGAGCGGCGTCCTCGTCCAGGAAGACGCTTTGCCGCCATTGCCGGCCGAAATGGAAGGGCAATGGATCGGAACGCCAAGAAGGGATTTGTGGCCAGACCTCCTCTTTGCCTGGAAATGCACCGCACTGAGCAAAAGCAACGCGATCGTCGTAGCTTCCGGGGGAAGCACGCTTGGAATCGGCCGCGGGTTCACGAGCCGGGTCGATGCCGTCCAGTGGGCCCTCGCCAAAGCCGGAGAAGGTGCACGCGGGGCCGTCCTTGCCAGCGACGCATTTTTCCCCTTCCCCGACAGCATCGAGCTCGCTGCCGCCGCGGGCATCTCCGCGATCATCCAGCCCGGCGGTTCGATTCGGGATCAGGAAGTCTTCGAATCCGCAAAGTCAAAAGGCATCTCCCTCTTCATCTCCGGCAGGAGGACCTTTCGACATTAAGGGGAAGGAGTGAGAGACCCAATGAAGATACTTCTTCTTGGCGGTGGAGCTCGGGAACACGCTATCGCCTGGGCCCTGAACAAGTCGCCGAAAGTCGAGGCGCTCTTTGCTGCACCGGGAAATCCGGGCATCGCCCGATTCGGAACCTGTTTTTCCATCGATCCCTGCGATTCCGCCGCAGTCCTTCAAATCGCCCGCGAAACCAGTGTCGATTGTGTGTTCGCAGGTCCCGAAGCGCCTCTTGTTGCCGGAGTGGCGGATTCCCTTAGAAAAGCGGGAATCACCGTGTTCGGGCCTGGAAGAAACGGTGCGATGCTGGAGGGCAGCAAGGCGTTTGCGAAGCAGTTCATGAAACGTCACGGAATCCCGACTGCCCCTTTTGACATCGTTTCCGATATGGAACAAGCGGAAGCGGCTCTTCGGAAGAGGAATCCCCCTTACGTGGTCAAGGCAGACGGCCTCGCTGCCGGAAAAGGGGCGTTTCTTCCCGATACGATGGAAGAGGCCCTTGGAATTTGCCGCCGCCTGCTTGTCGAAGCGGAGCTCAATGAGGCCGGGAAAACGGTCGTAATCGAAGATTTCCTGCCTGGGACCGAAATCACGATTCTTGCGGTCACCGACGGAAGGACGGTACGCCAGCTTCCTTCCAGCCAGGATCACAAGCGGATTTTCGACGGCGACCGAGGCCCCAACACAGGAGGCATGGGGGCGTATTGCCCGGTCCCCTGGGCAGACGCGGATCTACTCGATCAGATTCAAAGGCAGATTCTCGAACCGACCGTGCGAGGACTTTCTTCAGAGGGGATCGATTTCTGCGGAATCATCTATGCGGGACTGATGGTCGACAACAGGCGAAACTGCAGGGTCCTCGAGTACAACGTCCGGTTGGGTGATCCAGAAGCCCAGGTCGTCCTCGCCGCCTTCCCCGGAGACTGGGCAGAGGTCGTCGAGGCCGCCTGTGAAAAACGGCTTCATCGGGTCCAGTGGAGCCAGGCCCGTAAAACCGCGGTCGGGGTCGTGCTCGCTTCGGGAGGCTACCCCGGTGAATACAGGAAAGGCTATCGAATCCTCGGCATCGAAGAAGCAGAAAAAGAAGAAGGAGTGATTGTCTTTCAGGCCGGGACAACCCTTGATCCGGAAGCCGGGCTCGTAACATCGGGGGGGCGGGTTCTAACGGTCGTCGGACTGGCGGAAACCCTCGGTGCGGCTCGCGAAAAAGCGTATTGCGCGGCCGCAAAGATTGCCTTTACGGACGCCTATTTTCGTACGGACATTTCTGCGAAAGCGAGTTCCCCTCCTTGGGGAGCCTGCTAGCAAGAAAAGGAGGAGAAGCGCATGGCCGGCCCTCTTGTCGGAATTGTACTCGGATCGAAATCGGACCTTTTTGTGGGAAAGAAGGTTGCCGAAACCTTGGTCGAAGTCGGAGTTCCATTCGAGATCACCGTCGCATCTGCCCATCGGACGCCTGAAGACGCTGTCGCGTATGCGAAAAAAGCGGCATCCAGGGGCCTGAAGGTCCTGATCGGAATCGCAGGCCTTTCCGCTGCACTTCCAGGGGTTCTTGCCGCACACACAAGCCTTCCCGTCATCGGTGTTCCCGTCTCCTCGGGCACGCTGGGGGGGAACGATGCGCTTCTCGCGGTGACGCAGATGCCCCCCGGCGTTCCCGTCGGCGCGGTCGGGATCGATGCAGGGAAAAACGCAGCCATCCTGGCGGTTCGGATCCTCGCGCTCGATGACACATCCCTGGCGGAACGACTTGGATCTCTCAACAAAGCCGCCGTGTTCAAGACAAGGGAAGATCGGAAAGAGATGGAGGGGCTCCCCGTAGCCCCTCCCGAAGCCTTCTGACTTTTTAGAAAACGGAGCGAGGCGGGGCTATCCAGCCTCCTCGCTCCGTTTTCTACCTTCGATGAAGCAGCCTGGCCGCGACAAAGGAAAGCCCTCTCCGTGTCAAGGCTTCCGCAGTTCGGTTCACGGCAGCGTGCTTATCGAGGTAGTTAGCCAGTAATAGATCCATTTCTCCCGATTCGCAGATTTCCTTCTTCGACTTGAAGTAATCCAAAATATCTGATGGATGGTGGCGGAGTTTCTCGTCCTCTTCATCCCCTCCTTCGTGCTTTGCAGAGAGATTTGGAACCTTATCGGCCACTTCGAGTAGGTCGTCTCTCCGGCAGTACGGTTGCCTGACGATGCTCCGGTAGGTTTCGGTAACGTGATGTTCGATGCGAACAGCGTTTTCCAGACCCAGCTTTTGACGAACCTCCGCTGAGGCAATTAGCGAGTCGACATCGATCGAATTGCTCACATTGAACCCGACGAGAGGTGTCGATCCATCAGGCCTGCTGAAGAGGCGTGCCGTAAGGAGGGTCCAGAGTACGGAATACGGGTTATCGTTCCCCATGAATACGGAGATCTTGAATTCCATGTCAATCCCGAGCTTATGGGCGATATAGCCGACCAGGACGGTGCCTGGGTTGATGTTGAGGACCTGCTGGATACCATAGGTCGTGTAATAGTAAAGGTACTCGTCGAGCCACAGGAGAGGATGTCCGTTCGGTTGTCCGATGCCGCCGAAGTATCCCGTCAGGGTTTCCGGGCCTCCCAGGTGAACGTTTGAACCGTCAGTTCCTTTCGTGTCGAGCGTTTCGACGTAGGACGCTCCGATGATTTGCATCGCCGCAGCCACCGCGAGGAGGTCGCCTTGATCGTTTTCCTGTTCCTGCATCTTCCGTACCCGGATGTATCTCCCGGGCATCAGTTCCCGCTTGTCGATTGCCCGTTTCGCTTCCTCAACCAGCCAAGGAAAATATTGCAGCGCACTGATCTCCAGGGTGACTGCACGATCTTCTGCAAATTCAGGCTTGGACGGCGCACCGCAAAGCACCCGATCCCGAAATTCCGAAATCCTGACGAACGCTCCCCTTTCTCTTTCCGAAAGGAGCCAATCCAATTCTTCCACATAGGGAGACCTCATTTTCCTGAGCCGATCCATAAGGTTCGGAAGCTTTCGGGCTTCCATCGCTTTTGCATTGATCTGATCAGGAGTTCCATACTTGCCGATGACTCTCAGGATTCCGTTGACCAACGGATTATCGGCGTCGAGAAGGTATCGGTTGATTTCCTCGAGGGTTTCCGTTTCAAGCCTCAGCCTTTCTCTCATGCTAGCCCTCCTTATTCAGTTTGATAGTGGGAAGCGTGCCGGTGGTTCCGGAGTTTCAGCGAAATTCTGCTACCTCATCGAACGGTTTCCGTTTCTTCTCTTCGATGTGCCAGTCGCTGCCGCACCCAACTGCCAAGAGCACGTGAACCCGTTCCCCCTTTTGGATCTTCAATATTTTTTTAACCTCACGCTCATTGAACCACCCCAGCCAGCAAGTGTCCAGTCCTTCTTCGGTCGCCTGCAAAACAAAATGTTCACAGGCGATTCCGATATCGATCAGCGGGTAGGAAAACCTTCTCAACAGGCCTGCAAACGACGCTGCGGTCCGTGTCGGAAGGGTAACGACAGCAACGAGGATCGGGGCCTCCTTTGCAAAAGCGTTCATCGAATGGATGCCGGAAAAAGCCGCTTCTGCGAGGACCTGTCTCAGCGGGGCCGATTCGACCACCAAAAAGCGCCAGGGTTGGCCGTTGCAGGCTGATGGAGCCAGCCTTGCCGCTTCAAGGCAACGTTCAATCTTCTCCCGCTCAACGGGAGCACTCCTGAATTTTCGCGTGCTTCGTCTTTTTTTCACCAGTTCCAGGAACGTCAAGAACGGCCCCTCCTTCTTTCATCTTCAAAGCAGCCTTTCCATTGCGGAGAGGACGGTCTGGACGACCTTCACTCGGGCGAAACGCTTATCGTTGCCCTCAACAAGCGTCCACGGTGCCCCGGGAGTGCTTGTCCTTAGGATCATCTCGTCCGCAGCTTTTTCGTACTCCGCCCATTTTTGCCGGTTTCGCCAGTCTTCAGGAGTAAGTTTCCATTTCTTCTCCTCGTCCGCTTCTCTTTCCCGGAATCTTTTCAATTGTTCTTCCGGTGAGATCTGAATCCAGAATTTCACGAGGCCATAACCGTGTTCGATCCATTCCGACTCCATGTTGTTGATTTCTGAATAGGCCCGGGACCACTCCGCTTCCGAGCAATAGCCTTCGACTCTCTCCACGAGGACCCTGCCGTACCAGCTGCGGTCGAAAATCCCGATGTGTCCCCTGGAAGGCAGGCGGGTCCAGAACCTCCAGAGATAAGGGTGTTCTTTTTCCCATTCATTCGGGGCACCGATCGGGTGGACGACATAACCGCGCGGATCAAGTCCTTGCGTCAGCCTTTTGATCGCTCCCCCCTTTCCCGCGGCATCCCATCCCTCGAACAGGACGACGAGCGATTTCCCCTTCCTGTACAGGTCGTATTGCCTTTCGAGAAGCAACTCTTGCAAGTTCTTGATCTTCTCTACGTACTCTTCCGGAGAAAGACTCCGGTCCAGGTCGATCCTTTGTAGAATGCTTCCGTCGGTGCCTGGGAAAAAGAAGGGAGAGCCTGAGGACAAGGGCCAGGGGTTTTGGCAACTGTCAAGAAAATCCCGTAGCGTTTCAAGACCCGCTTTCGCTGCAAAACGAGGATCGTTTGCCGGGATGCAGACCCAGGGTGCACGAGGCGTGACCGATTTGTGAAGGATTTCCTCCCAGGCCTCGAGAGCCTTCTGAAAATTACGGTTTTCCTCGAGATCCCGTTCGGAAACCCGCCATCGTGTCGAGGGGTTTTTCAGGAGACTCTTGATGCGCTTCTTTTGTTCATCCTGACTGATATGCAGGAAAATCTTCAGCACCCGTATTCCTTCCGAAATCAGATTTTCCTCGAAATCTGAAAACCTTTTTAAAAAGCGCTCTTTCTCTTTCGGATCAGATGCGCGGTTGTCCTTGAAAAGTTCCCGGTACCAGCTCCGGTTCAAAAAAACGATTTTTCCCCTTTCCGGCACCATCCTCCAGAACCGCCAGAAGGGAGGATACAGTTGGGCAAGCGGGTCCGGCTCGGCCTCATCTTTGACAACGAATCCCCTGGGATCCAGCGAGCGGATCATTTCGTTGATGACGAACCCTTTACCCGAAGCTTCCCATCCTTCAACGAGCACAAAAAGCGGGATCGATTTGTCTCTCAGGCCACGTTGCAAGGAAGCGAGTTGGCGTTGCAGGCCGGCGGCTTCCTTTTCATACTCTTTTTGCCCCAGCCGGGATTCCATGTCCAGCGTTTCCAGCATGGCAAAACTCATTTCCTCCCATGTGCCTGGGGATTGACAAGGTGGGCAGGCTTTCTTCCTTCAAGGGCTGCCAGCAGGTTCTCCGCGGCCAGGGTCGACATTCTTTCTCTCGTTTTGACGGTCGCGCTCCCAAGGTGCGGGCAAAGTAAAACGTTGTCAAGTTTCATGAAAGGGTGCTCCGCCGGAAGCGGTTCCGTTTCGAAAACATCCAGGGCCGCTCCGGCAATCCAGTTCTCTCGTAATGCCCGTACCAGGTCCGTTTCTGAAACTACAGGCCCGCGACTCGTGTTGATCAGGATTGAAGTCGGTTTCATGGAACGGAGCTGCCTCTCACCGATCAAATTCTTCGTTCCGGGCGTCAGGGGACAATGGAGGGAAACAAAATCCGAAACGAGCAAAAGCGCTTCCAACTCGAGGAATCGAGCTTTGAATTCCTTTTCGGCGACTTCACACCGGCGGCGGGAAGTATAGACAATCTCCATGTCGAAAGCCCTCGCCCTTTTTGCAACCGCCTGTCCAATCCTTCCCATCCCTACGATCCCGAGGGTAGAACCGGACACGTCTTTCCCGAGCATGAACCTGGGTCCCCAATGCTTCCATTCCCCGCAACGCACGAGCCGGTCTCCTTCAGCAATTCTTCGCGCGGAGGCCAGAAGGAGGCCAAAAGCCATGTCTGCGGTTGCCTCCGTCAGCACATCGGGCGTGTTTGTAACTAGGATCCCCAGTTCGGTCGCTGCTTCCACGTCGATCGAATCATACCCCACTGCGTAGCAGCTGATGACCTTCAGGGAACGGCCTGCGGAAAGCACCTCCCTGTCGATCGGATCGCCGGGGATTACGATCATCCCGTCGCTGAGACCGGCTTCCCGAAGAAAATCTTCTTTCTGCGGTGGTTGCTCCTTTTCCCAGATCTTTAAGGCAACCTTTTTCTCGAGAAGAGAAAGTCCTGAATCCGGAATGGACCGTGAGACAAAAACCCTTGGTTTCATGACCTATCCCCTTTCGCGGCATTCAGCAGTTTGGCATTCCGACCAGTAAGATCCTCAAGTCATTCAGGTTGTTCATCGTTTCGCCGGTAATCACGAAATCCGATGAAGCCCGAAGGGCGAGCGACGCATTGTGGTTTTCGAGTTCACGGCGGGGGTTGAGTCCCGCACGCTCGATTCTTTCGGCCGTCTTGCCATCTACCAGTCCTCCTGCCGAATCCGAGCAGCCATCGATTCCATCTGTATCCATTGAGAGCAGGACCGTTTCGGAAAAACCGGCAGCCTCGATCGCGAAAGAAAGGGCAACTTCCTGGTTGGGCCCGCCAACGCCCGAACACGCAGACTCGAAAGTCACGACCGCTTCGCCGCCGGAGACAACGGCTGCCGGAGCGGAAACCGGGTTACCCGATTCCTGTATGTCTTTTGCAAGCCGAGCCAAACGGTTTCCGAGTTCTTTCGCTTCACCGGTCAGGCTTGAACCGAGGTCAAGAACGGAAAGACCCCTTGAGCGGAGTTTGCCGGCAACGGACAGGCAAAGAGTCCGGTTGCTCCCAACCAGCACGGTCCTGTCGCGGGAAGGCGGTTTCCCCACCGATGGATTCCTGGCATCCAGTGCAAGCGTTTCTTTTACGGAAACGGGGAGTTCCTCCCATAGCCCGGCCTCCTTCAAAATTCGGCGGGCCTTTTCGGTTTCGTTCCCACCGTTCCAGACCGTTGGACCCGAACCGACCGTTTCCGGTCGATCCCCGACAACATCTGAAAGGACAAGGGAAAGGCATTCTCTGTCACCCGCCTCCCGAAGCAGCTTTCCCCCCTTGACCCTTGAAAGCGCAGACCTGACGGCGTTAATCTCTTCGATCGAAATGCCCGAACAAAGGAGTTTTTGAGTGAGGTTGCGCAAGTCTTCAAGGGTGATGCCGTCAACCAGGGACTCGAAGAGAGAAGAAGCTCCCCCCGAAACGAGAAAAAGTGCAGGGTTTTCCGGGGACAACCCCCTCATTTCCCTTAATGCCGTTTCTCCTGCAACCAGGGAGTTGGCGTTCGACAACGGATGTCCTGCCTCGATCACCTTCAGACCGGTTCCAGGGGGGATTTCCGAGTCGAGTTTCTTTGTTACGACCAATCCCTTCAGGCGTTCCCAGCCGAACGTTTCCCCGACCGCCCGGGTCATTGGAAGGGAAGCTTTTCCAATCGCTAGAAGAAAGATCTTGGAGTTTCCCGCCATGAACCCCTGCAGAAGGCCTTCCCGGTTCATCTTTTCCAGGCAGGACTTCGTCAGTCGTTCCGGGGCACATTCCTTCAACGACTCCAGAGCTGCCTGCAGGGCAAGTTGCCTGAGAAAAGGCGTGCGCAGATTCATCGAGGATTCCCTCCCTTTCCCGGTCTTCTTTTTATCCTACCACTCCGCAGAAACGAAACGGGGGGCAGGGAAACTCCCTGCCCCCCGTTTCGTTTCGTCCTTTTCAAACGGCCTCGGCTTCTACCGGGTTGACCGCTTTTTCTACCGGGTGAGCCTGCCTCCAGGTTTTGATCGGCAGTCCCCAGATCTTGATAAATCCGACGGCCGCCTTGTGATCGAAAGCATCGCCCTCGGAGTAAGTCGCCAGATTGTGCTTGTAAATGGAGCAATCGGACTTCATTCCCACGACGATCGCCTGTCCCTTGAAAAGCTTGACCCTTACGACTCCCGAAACGGATTGCTGGGTGTGGTCGAAAAAGACGTCGAGGGCTTCCTTGAGCGGTGAGAACCAATATCCCACGTAGGTCAATTCAGCGTATTTCGTCTCGAGTTCTTTCTTGGTAGTTAGGAGATCCTTGCTCAGGGTCAGGGTTTCCAGGGCCTTATGCGCCTGAAGAAGGGTGATTGCAGCCGGGCATTCGTATACCTCGCGGCTCTTGAACCCGACAAGTCGATCCTCGATCATGTCGACCCGTCCCACACCGTGAGCCCCAGCAATCTTGTTCAAGGCAAGGATGAGTTCTACCCCGCCCATGGTTTTTCCGTTCAAGGCGACCGGAATCCCTTTCTCGAACGTGATCTCGATCGTTTCGGGCTCATCGGGCGCATTCCAGGGGTCCACCGTGAGTTTGAAGGCGTCGGAAGGCGGTTCGTTCCAGGGATCTTCGAGTGCGCCGCATTCAATCGAACGTCCCCACATGTTTTCGTCGATGCTGTAAGGGCTTTGTTTCGTCAGCGAAACCTCGATTCCGTTCTCGATGGCGAAATCGATTTCCGCCTCCCGGGTAAACTGCCAGTCCCGAACGGGTGCAATGCACTCCAGTTTCGGATTCAAAGCGGTCGTGCAGACCTCGATTCGGACCTGGTCCTGCCCTTTCCCCGTGCAACCGTGCGCCACAGCCACAGCCCCCTCCATTTCGGCAACCCAGGCGAGATACTTGGAAATCAAGGGCCTGGAAAGGGCGGAATTCAGAGGATAGGTACCCTGGTACATCGCGTTGGCTTTCAGGCTCGGCCAAACGAAATTTTCGACAAACTCCTCTTTGAGGTCCATTACGTACGCGTTGCACGCACCGGTTTTGAGGGCCTTTTCCTTCGTCGCGGCCAGATCGACCGCCTGGCCGACGTCGGCAGTCATCGTGACGACATCGTATCCCTGCTCCTTTAGCCACAAAATCGCCACGGACGTATCCAGGCCACCACTGTACGCCAACACGACCTTTCCCTTGTAACCCATCGTTCTTCCTCCTTACTTTGGTATAAAAAAAGCTCGTCCCTCACTGGAGGGACGAGCAACATGCCCGCGGTGCCACCCTGTTTGCGGCCGTCATTGACGGTCCGCCTCTTTCTGCCCTCTATCGGGGGCAAGTCGCGCTCCTACTTGGCGTTGCCTTTCTTCGGAGCGGGCTCGGGGGTTCTACTTGACTGCTCTCCTTCGAGAAGCGCTTTCAGCCTCGGGCACTTCATCTCTGTCGACGAGTCTGCAGCCAGCGTTTCCCTTCATCGCCCAACACAGCTTGTCGATGAAGCAGGCCGGTCTTATGCGTCTCGCTCGCCTTTCGAAAATCCGAAGCATCCAGCGTTTCTCCTTTCCTAGTTCTTTTCAAATTGCGGAGATTATACTAACCACCCAGTTTTTTGTCAACTTCCCGGCCCTAGAGCCGAAGGGATTCCAATCCATCCTGGCGGAGCCTCTCGATGGAGGGGAAATGCGTCATGTCCAGGTGAATTGGTGTGATCGAAACCCTTCCATGGGCGACTGCATAGACGTCGGTTCCTTCCTTCATCTCATCTTCCGGTCTTCCGGCGATCCAGTAGGACAGGATTCCATGGGGACTGCGAAACTCGGTGACTTTCCCCTCGTAGATTCTCAAGCCCTTCCGAGTGATTTCGAATCCAGCGATTTTTCCCTTTTCCAGGTTCGGAACGTTGATATTTAAAAGGACTTCTTTTGAAAGCTCGTGGGTGGAAAGCCAATCCAGAACTTCCAGGACCACCCCGGATGCGGTTTCATAATGGTGAACCAACTCCGAGCGTTGGCAGTTCAAGGAAACCGCCATGGCTCCCTTCCCAAGAATCAATCCTTCCATTGCAGCAGAGACCGTTCCGGAATAGGTCAGGTCATCCCCTAGGTTCGGGCCCCGGTTGATGCCGGAAATGACCAGGGAGACATCCGCAGCAACGGTTTCGACCCCCAGCACGACGCAATCTGAGGGAGTTCCGTCGCAGCTGAAGAGTCGGACTCCACGTTCGTATCCTCCCTTATCTGCCTCCCAGAGTCGGATCGGGCGATTCAGCGTCAGCGCATGTCCGACGCTGCTCCTTTCCCGGTCCGGCGCCACGACGGTCACCTCGTACCCGGCGCCCCGCAAGGTATTTGCCAACTCGATGATACCCGGCGCATATATCCCGTCGTCGTTGGTCAGGAGTATTTTCCAAGCGCTCATAGGGGAAACCACCCGGGCAAGGCGAGTGAGGCGATGAACAGCACAATCGGGCTCATCACCCTCTGTACGGTTCCAAAAATGACGAGGATCATCAGGATCAGCATCCCGTATTGTTCGAGAAAGTAAAAGCCCTTCATCCATCGAGGCGGAAGAAACACATACAGGATCTTCGAGCCGTCCAGGGGCGGAATGGGCAGCAGGTTAAACACCGCCAGCCCAAGGTTGATAAACACCATGAGAACCAGGAAATTCAAAGCCGCAGCGTTCATCAGGACCCAGTTCGGCAAAATCCTCATCAGGAGCCCGACACCGAAGGCGGTTGCCAGGTTCCCCGCCGCCCCGGCCAGGGAAACGAGAACCATATCCCTGGCGGGATTCCTGAAATACCGCGGGTCGATCGGTACAGGCCTGGCCCATCCGAAGCGGGCGATGAGGAGCATGAGAGCTCCGAGTGGGTCAAGGTGGGCCAGGGGGTTCAAGGTCAGCCGGCCGCTTTGCATCGCGGTCGGATCCCCAAGCCTGTAGGCCGCATAGCCGTGGCAAAACTCGTGAAACGTAATTGCCCAAAGCACTGCAGGGATGCTTAGAACCAGTTCAGCGAGTCTTGGCATCGTGAACATCGGGATCACCGCACTTTCCAGGGGGGAAATGGTTCAGGACCCATTCGACCTCTTCCTCGCGCGTTTCGACCTCTCCCTCTAGCCTGGCGAATTTAAGCCCTTCCAAAACTTCGCCAACCAGTGGCCCCTTGCGAAAACCGAGGTCGATCAAATCACGGCCCGTAAGCATGGACCTGATCCGGTGCAGGCGCAGGAGGTAGACAAGAAGCCTCCGCCTCACTCTCCAACGGCTGGTTGCTGCCGCCCAAAACAGGATAACGGTAAACGAAACATTTTCAAGGGCTTTCACGATTTCCGAATTCTTCTTTTCCTGCCTTCCGCCGAGCACCTGCTCGATGGTCCTTAGCCCTTCCAGCCCCTCCCTCACGATGCGTCCTTCCTCCTGCCCGAGATGGAGCCGGGTTATCGAGGCTTCAGCCGCCTGCGGGTCGGATTCGAGCAGAAGGGCACAAAGGAAGGCCAGCCATTCCGTCTTCCCGAAATCCGGTAAATCGCGGCCCATCCTTATCAGGAAAAAGGAGAGCCTGAGGAAGGCCTTTCGGCATTCCTGGCCAATCTTCAAGCCAGGTGCGAGATTTTGCCAAAACCCCAGTTCAGAAAGCCTTTTCACGATGGGAAAAGGTTCCTTCTCCGTGAGGATCAGCTCAAGCTCGCTTCTGAGGCGTACCCCCGACAACCTGGCGACCAGTCCTCCCCTGATGCAACTTTCCAGCAAACGAAGTGTCGTCGGCCCGATTCGAAAATGAAGCCTCTGTTCCAGGCGGACCCCTCGAAGCACCCTCGTCGGATCTTCCACGAAGCTCAAGTTATGAAGGACGTTCAGGGTCTTCTTCTGAAGATCCCTCCGCCCTCCGAAATAATCGTGGAGCTTCCCCCATTCACCCGGGTTTACCGTGATCGCCATGGCGTTGACGGTGTAATCCCGCCTGAAAAGATCGTGTTTCAGGGAATCCGTAGTGACTTCCGGCTGTGCTACGGGGAATTCGTAAAATTCCCTTCTTGCTGTTGCCACGTCGACCTTCCGCCCCCCAGGGAAAACGATCGTTCCGGTTTTGAACCTTTGGTGAATTGCGATTCGGCAACCGTCCCTCTCCCAGGACCGGGCAAACTCGACGGCATCTCCTTCGATCACCATGTCAAGATCGAGATTTTGGCGCCCGAGCAAGAGATCACGGACAAATCCTCCGACCACGTGTGCCTTCATCCCCAAGGTTTCGGCCCGTTCACCCAACCTTCGCAGGAGGATCTGGACCCATGGAACAAGTTCCTGTGACATGAGTTCGCCAACGTCTTCCGTCCAGGGGCGGGAGATCTCACCCGCCTGATCCTCCGGTGCAAGAGAGTAGGGGAAAAGGGCTCGGAGCAGATCCGTCCGAGTTACGATCCCGAGAAGTTTGCCGTTGATATCGACAACCGGCAGCCGCCCGATGTTGTAAAGGACCATCATTCGGTGTGCCTCGGAAACCGATGCTTCAGGAGGGACCGTGATGACCCCCTCCGTCATGAAGTCCGATACCGGAACGTTTCCAAGTCCGTGGAGTTCTGCCTTGTCGAGGTCCTTTCTCGTGATGATTCCGGAAATCCCTTTTTCGTCCACAACGGGCAAAGCGGCATGCCCGTAACGGATCATCAGGCGGTACGCGTCATCGATCGCCAGCCCGGGTTCAACTGCCATCACCGGACTGCTCATGACATCGCGGACCTGGACAAGGGGCCGGATGCTTTCTTCCAGCTTCCTTTCCAGCTGTTCCAGGATCCCTTTCCTTTGGCTGCCGGGGATAGTGACGGAAGCCGCCTGGGCATGGCCTCCTCCTCCCCAGGGTTCCAGGAATTTGGCAACATCGATCAGCTCGGGCCTTCCCCTTGCCACGATGTACGTGCGGTTTTCCATGTAAACGACCGCCAGGGCAACATCGGCATCGAAAAAATCCCGCAGCCGGTGGACAAAGAGCGAGATTCCCTCAACGTAAACCTCGCTGGATGTTTCCGATAGGACGATTTTTGCTCCTCCGATAAAGCGGGTGCGGGCATTCTCGATGAGGTTATCCAGCAACTTCCGTTCACCGGCGTTCAGGTTCATCTCGATGTGCAGGGGAACAATCGTCAGGTCGGCTCCCATTTCCCGCAGTTTTTCCGCAGCGTGAAAATCCCGGCTCGTCGTCGAACCGAAAGTAAGCGCTCCCGTGTCCTCGTAGATCCCCATCGAAAAGAGCGTCGCCTCGAAAGGCTGGATCGGTATGTTCAAGGCAATCAGTTTCTCGACGAGCAACGTTGTGGTCGAACCGACCGGTTCGATGAGGGCCTTCTTGGCAGGGATTTCGTCGCTGACTGGAGGGTGATGGTCATAAACATGGATGAGGACGCCCTCCTTTCCACAGAGGGAACCGAACGGGCCTATCCTGGACCGGGACCGTGCATCGACCACCACAAGGTGGTCGATCTCGTCGAAGTTGATCCTCCTCGGCGTCAGGACTTTCCACCGGTTGCCAAACCTTTTCAGGAATTCCCTGAGGTTTCTGCAAGCCGCACCAGAGAAACAGAGGGTCGAATCTTCGTAAAGCTTGGATGCGGCCACCATGCTGGAAAAGGAATCAAAATCGGCACCGATATGGCTCGTGATGATCCTCAACGTAACGCCTCCAGCAGCCGAATTTTCCGTTCAATGGAGGAAAAAGGCTCCCCCTCCGCCATTGCGAACTGTTTCAAGGTATGCCCCATCTTTTGGACTCTTTCGAGGAAGTTTTCCAGCTCTCCATCGTTTTTCAGAACGATGTCGGATTGCTCGGCTTTGAAGGAGGACGGCAAGAGCCACTTTTCCCTCCGTTCCAGCTCTCCATTATTCCACCCCCGGCGTATCGTCCTTTCAATGCGGATTTCCCTTGGAGCTTCCACGAAAACCACGAGATCGATCCAAGGAGGCCTCCCCGCTTCAAACAGCAGCGGCAGTTCGACTACGATCCAACCGCTTTTCCCTACGAGCATCCCTGCGATTTTTTCCAACACAAGCGGATGGAGCAGTTTGCAAACCCACCGGTAGTCTTCTTCTTTAGTAAAGACCGCATCCGCAATCGCCGAGAGGTCCACCGAACCGTCTTTCGAATGGAGCACCTTTTCCCCGAAGCGTTTCATCGCTTCAGCACGGAGGCGTTCCGTCGACCAGAGGGAGCGCACCACTTCGTCGCTGTCGATCAGAAAGGCCCCCTGCTTCTTCCATGCCTCGGCCACGGTCGATTTACCAGCCCCAACGTCTCCCGTAAGCCCCACGACCAGCATAGGGAATTCTCCTCTCCTCCTGACGGATACTTTCCGAGATCTTCACCGAATCCTGGGGGATCTCCCAAAGGAACCGTGAAAAGCCGTTCTTCTGGACCGTCCCGAAGAGGACTCGGCTTTCTGCTGCAGTCAAGTAGAGCCTCTCTTCGGCCCGTGTCATGCCGACGTAGCAAAGCCTTCTCTCTTCCTCGACGCCCTCCCCTTCTTCAAAACACCGGCAATGGGGAAATACGCCCTCCTCCAAACCAACCATGAAAACAACCGGGAATTCGAGTCCCTTCGCCGCGTGGAGCGTCAGAAGGCTCACGGCATCCGCGGTGTCGTCCATTTTTTCAAGATCCGTGAAAAGGGAGATTTCGGCAAGAATTTCCGCCAGGTTCCCTTCCTGCTTCGAGGCAATCGACAGCAGCTCCATCACATTGTCCCGCCGATCTTCGAAGCCCTGCGGATCGGTCTTCGCCAAATGATCGCCGTAACCGGAATCTTCCCAGATAAACCGCAAAGCCGCAGCAAAGTTGTCGGAACGATCCAGGATTCCCACCATCTGAACTCCGAGGGACATGCAGGAAGCCGCGGTTTTCCCAGAAAGGCCGGCTCGGCCTTCCGCGATGCATTTCCACTTTTCCCTCGAATCCATGAGGGGATTCACCAGCAAGGATTCCCCCAATTGCTGGAGCCCTTTTTTGCCCAACCCCCTGGGAGGGATGTTCCCGATTCGTTGGAGCGAGACCATATCCGTCGGGTTGAGGGCCAACCTCATGAAAGACAGGACGTCCTTGACTTCTTTCCTTTCGTAAAAGGCTGTCCCCCTGACAACCTTGTAGGGGATCCCGCGGGAAAGAAAAGCCTGCTCATAGGTTCGGCTGAGTGCGTTGACCCTGTAGAGAAGGGCAATTTGGCCGTATCGGTACCCTTTCCTGCATAGGGACTCGATTTCCGAGAGAAGGAAGGCCGCCTCCTGTTTTTCATCGCCGTGCAAGTGGATCCTCACGGGTTCCCCCCGGTCGCGGTCCGTCCAAAGGTTCTTGGGTTTCCGTTTCAGGTTGTTCGTGATCAGGCCGTTCGAAGCCCTAAGGATTTGTGCCGTAGAACGGTAGTTCTGATCCAGGACTACCGTTTTCGCCCCGGGGAAATCTCTTTCGAAATTCAGGATTAGTTGCATATCGGCACCGCGCCACCCGTATATCGACTGGTCGGGATCGCCTACCACCATGATCCGGCCGGATTCGCCCACGAGTTTGCGGAGGAGGTTGTACTGGGGCCGGTTTACATCCTGGTATTCGTCAACGAGGACCCAATCCAGCGCCGCACGCTCTTTCGCCAGGATTTCAGGATCCTTCAGCATTTCCAGCGGAAGCCTCAGCAGGTCGTCAAAATCGACGGCATTCTGTTCCTCCAGAACGGCTTCATAGGCTTTTTCGATTTCGACCAGCCTGTCCTCGAATCCTTCTGCTCCGCTTGCGTCCAGGGACTTTCTCCTGGAGAGCTGATCCAGCACCCATGAGATCTCGATTCGTTCCTGGTCGAGATTCATTTTTTCCAGGATTCTTTTCAGTACAGACCGGCAATCCGTACGGTCGAAAACGACAAAATCCCTCCGCCTTCCGACTTTCGGAAGGGCATTCGAGTGTCTCTGAAGGAAACGAAGGCCGTAGGAATGAAAGGTGCATGCCTGGAGCCCCTTCGCATCCGTTCCGAGAAGGGTTCGAACCCGCTCCCTCATCTCGTTGGCCGCCTTGTTCGTAAAGGTCACCGCAAGGATTCGGCTGGCCGGTATGCCGACCTTGGAAACAAGGTACGCGGCCTTGCAGGCGAGAACCCTCGTTTTCCCGCTTCCTGCTCCTGCAAGGAGGAGAAGGGGGCCGCCGCAGTACTCGACCGCCTCGAGCTGCTTCGGGTTCAACCCCGTCAGGCTCTTTTCGGTTCTCGTTTTTGTCTCAGCCATGTTTCCACTCTGTCAAGCCAGGCAGCGATTCCATCGCCAGAAAGATTGTCGACCTCGAATTTTTCCGCCCTGGCGTTTAACGTTTCGACATCCTTCCAGAAAAGATCCCGGTCGAAACGGATGTAGGGAAAAAGGTCCTTCTTCGTCAGGACGACCGCCCCGCAGGTATGGAACAGGTGCGGGTATTTCAGCGGCTTGTCGGCACCTTCCGCCATGCTGCAGACGGCGATTTTCAAGTCTTCCCCGAGGTCGAATTCTGCAGGGCAAACGAGATTGCCGACGTTTTCGATGAAAAGGACGTCCACTTTTTCCAGTTCGAGGTTTTCAATTGCACGTAAAACCAGGTTGGCTTCCAAGTGGCAGCCGCCCCTCGTGTTGATCTGAATTACGGGAACCCCGCAT
Source organism: Synergistota bacterium (assembly GCA_022839995.1). GTDB lineage: Bacteria > Synergistota > Synergistia > Synergistales > 79-D21 > 79-D21. Next base: position 10,762 of record JALHIN010000001.1, on the reverse strand, counting down.
GAAGCGATTCTTTCGGCGTCACGGGCTGTCGCGACATCTCCCTCTATGACCGCGGCACGAAAGCGGCACCTTTTGAGGGTTTCCTCGAGGAGGGTCGTCTTGCCCGCCCCAGGAGAGCCAATGAGGTTCAGAAGAAGAATGCCCCTTTCAGCCATCATTGAACGGATCCGGGATGCGAACCGCTCGTCGGCGGCCATCACGGACTGGATCAAGCTAATCCGTTTCGTCGTCATTGTCCCAAACCTCCAGCGAATCGATTTCCATTTCGAACCCAGCCGTCGTGGTGATTTCAATTGAACCGCACGCGGCACACCGGCCTAGGGGGATCTCCCCTCCCCATTCTAAACCGCATCGTTCGCATTTCTGCCGGATTCCGATTTCTGCGATCTCGATTTCGGCTTCAGCAAGGGGAGTACCGGCAGAGGCCGTTTTAAAACAAAACACAAGCGCTTCTGGGATGACCTGCCGGAGGCTTCCGATTTTCAAATGGATCCGCTCCACCTTTTTCCATCCGTTTTCGGCACAAAGCGGGAGCAAAGAATCGAGGAGCGCTTCCACGAGAGACATTTCATGCATTTACCCAACTCTCCCTGTTTTTCAGAGTCCAGAAAAAAAGGGGCCCCTTGGGCCCCTGGTCGTTTCGGTTTCAGCTTTCCGGTTCCAGGAGACCGTATCCGCCCTCTTTCCTCCTGTATACAACGTTTGTTTGTCCCGTTTCCGCGTTACGAAATACAAAAAAGCTGTGGCCGAGTAGATCCATCTGAAGGGTGGCCTCGGAAGGACTCATTGGGCGTAGGGGAAATTTCTTGGTTTTCACGATTTCCTCTTCCTTCATCGACGGGACGGTCTCTTCTGCAGCCGTGTACAGGCTGGCCAGCTCAGGGGAAAGGTCATGGGTCTTCAGGAAGGCACGGTCTTTCAGGAAGTTCTTGTGCTTTTTGACCTGCGTTTCAATGTTCCGGATGGCTCCGTCGAATGCCTTCCTCTGGTCCGGCGCGTATTCTTCGCCCCTCATCACGACACCATTGACATTCGAGGTAATTTCGACCACGAACATACCCCTGCTATGGCTTAGGGTAACCTTCGAATCCAGAATCTTGTCGAAGAATTTTTCAAGTTTCCCAAGTTTCTTTTCCATGTAGTCCTTCAGGTCTTCAGTGAGCTCAACGTTGCGCGAGACAAACCGTACGCTCATAGGCACCCCTCCATTCCGACGTCCGAACTGTTGCCTTGAGAGGATTATAGCACCCCTTCCGGCTTTCTTCATAGTACACCCTGAAGCGTTATAAGACCGTCGTATTAGAGCTATGCCTTCTTTTTGGTTTTTTCGCAACTCTTCATCAAATCTGCTAAAATTTCGATTCAAGGAATGCAAACCTAAAAGAAAGGGACGTGAGGCGATGCGCCTATCGGATCGAGCCTTAAAGCTTGCGCCTTCTGCTACACTCGAAGTCGTGGCGAAAGCGAAGCAACTGAAGCGCGAGGGGAAACCCGTCATTTCCTTTGGTGCAGGTGAGCCGGACTTCGCTTCCCCGCCGGCCGCCGTGCAGGCCGCCATTGACGCCATAAACCGGGGGGAAACTCATTATACGCCCACTTCCGGCATCCCCGAGCTGAAAGAAGCCATCCAATCCTATTACGTACGGCGTTTCGGACTGGAATACCGACAGGATGAAATTCTTGTGGGAGCCGGGGCAAAACCGCTCCTTTACGAGGCATTTGCATGCCTTCTGAATCCCGGCGACGAAGTCATCCTCTTTGCTCCTGCCTGGGTGAGCTATGTCGAGCAGATCTCCCTTTGTGACGGTCGCCCCGTTGTCCTCGACACCTCTAAGAACCATTTTCTCCCCACTCGTGAGCAAATCGAGACTGCGATCACCCCACGCACGGTCGGCATCCTGGTCAACACACCAAACAACCCTACCGGGGCCGTTTATCCCCGCTCGCTGCTGGAAGAAATCGCTGCCGTTGCTCGCGAAAGGGGGCTTTGGATCGTTTTTGATGAAATCTATGAACGCCTTGTCTACGGTAAGGAAGTCCATTCCAACCTTCTTTCGGTGGCCCCCTCGTTAAGGGACTCGACTCTTCTGATCAATGGAGTCAGCAAGGCCTATGCGATGACCGGCTGGAGGATCGGATATGCTCTCGGCCCAAAACCCCTGATCGAGAAAATGGGAGGAATCCAGGGTCACCTGACTTCCAACCCGACATCCATTTCCCAATGGGCTTCCGTCGGAGCAATCAAAAATTCGGAAGCGGACGTGGAATCCATGCGCAGAGCTTTTGAAGAGCGAAGGACATTGATTCTCGATGCCCTGAAGGGAATGCCCCACATCTCGGTCACCGAACCGGACGGGGCCTTCTATGTGTTCATCGATGCAGGAAAATGCCTCGGAAAAAGCTACCGGGGACAGGCTCTTTCTGACGACGTTTCGTTCTGCAAGGCCCTCCTGGAGAGCCAATACGTCGCCGCCGTTCCCGGAAGCGCTTTCCTTGCTCCTGGTTTTCTGCGGGTCTCCTACTCGAACTCCGTTGAGGAAATAACGGAAGGGATGTCCCGTTTCCACCGGTTCCTTTCGGAACTGTAGAGAAACCGTAAAGGGAGGGGGCAGCCCGGGATTTTTCCAGGCCCGCCCCTTCCTTTCCACATCGTTAAGGGTGGACCTGAGTCCCCCTGGTCCCCTCCAAGGCTTCGAGGGCTTCGTCGAGACGTGCAATGACAGCCCTTTTCCCACCGTTTCGAACAAACCGGAGCGTCGCTTCCACCTTTGGCCCCATGCTTCCCGACTTGAAATGACCTTCCCGGTGGTAAACCTCCAGTTCTTTTGCCCTGATGGAACCGATCGGTTTCTCGTCGGGTTGACGGTAACGGACCAGGACCTGGGAGACGTCGGTCAGGATCAACAACAAATCGGCCTTGACATCCTGGGCAAGCCTCTCGGCTGCCAGGTCCTTGTCAATGACCGCCTCGACCCCAACGAGACCGCCATCTTCTCCTTCGACAACCGGGATGCCGCCCCCCCCGGAGGCGACGACCACGAATCCCTGCTCCACGAGGGTCCTTACCGCGTCCTTTTCGATGATCTCCTTGGGATCCGGTGAGGGGACAACCCTCCTCCATCCCCTTCCGGCGTCTTCAACCCAGGTTTCCTTCCTTTCGTTCATCCGCTTCCTTGCTTCCTCTTCAGAAAAGAATGGCCCGACGGGTTTGGTCGGGTTTCGAAAAGCAGGATCGTTGCGGTCGACTCGAACCTGGGTTACGATGCAAACCGGTTTGGGCAAGGGGATCTTTTTCCTGCGGGCGCAGTTAGCAAGCGCCTGGCAGAAAAGGTAGCCAATGAATCCCTGGCTTTCCGCTCCGCAGATGTCCATCGGCATGGCAGGCACCTGCCGTGCGCCCAGTTCGTTTTGGATGAGGATGGTCCCGACCTGCGGCCCGTTTCCATGCGTCAGGATCACCTGGTACCCGGCCTGGATCATTTTTACGACTTCCCGCGCCGTCCTTTGAATGTTTTCCATCTGTTCGGCAGCCGTTCCCCTCTGTCCCCTCTGCAAGATGGCATTGCCTCCGAGTGCGACTACCACGCGTTCCTTCACACGGAATTCCTCCCACCCAAGAATAAACCTTTATGCCTTTGCGGTTCCATCATAACTTCGTCCTTTGGCCTTGTCCAGAAAAAAAGGCCTGTTGCCCGAAGGCAACAGGCCTTTCGTTTTCAATCGCTATTGTTCCATGATCTCCTTTTCTTTTTCGGCGAGGACATTTTCCAGTTTCTTGATGAATTCGTCAGTCATATCCTGAACTTCCTTCTGGAGGCGTTTCAGGTCGTCTTCGGTGATTCGGCTTTCCTTTTCCATTTTTTTCAGGTTTTCAATCGCGTCCCTGCGCAGGTTTCGAACCGCAACCTTTGCGTCTTCCGCGTATTTCCTGACAACTTTCGTCAGTTCGATCCGCCTTTCCCGGTTGAGTTCGGGCAATGTAAGCCGGATGCTTTCCCCGTCGTTATTCGGGTGAATTCCCAAGGAAGAAGCCTGGATCGCTTTTTCGATAAGCTTGCCTGCGCTTTTATCCCACGGTGTGATTACAATTTGCCGCGCTTCGGGGATATTGACCGTAGCCAATTGTTTGATCGGGGTCGGAGTCCCGTAGTAATCAACCTTAATCTCTTCAACCAGGGCTGGGTGTGCCCGACCTGTCCGGACTCCGAGAAGTTCCGAACGGAAGAAATCCACCGCCTTTTCCATCTTTTGCCTGAGAGTTTTCATTTCCGTTTGCGGCATCAATCTCCACTCTCCTTCGCGGATACGATCGTTCCAATCTGGCTGTTTTCGAGCAACAACTTTTCCAGGTTGCCCGCTTCGAGAATATTGAAAACGATGATCGGAATCCTGTTTTCCATGCAAAGGGAAAACGCAGCTGCATCCATCACCTTGAGTTGCCGGCTCAGGGCATCAAGGTAAGTGAGATGCGGCAGGAAGGTCGCAGAATCGTCCTTTTTCGGATCCTTATCATATATACCATCCACTTTGGTGCCTTTCAACAGGCATTCTGCGTCAATCTCGGCAGCACGAAGGGCCGCTGCGGTATCCGTGGAAAAATACGGAGACCCCGTCCCGGCAGCAAAGATGACGACCCTTCCCTTTTCCAGGTGCCTGATGGCCCTCCTGCGGATAAAGGGTTCTGCAAGCTGACGCATTTCAACGGCAGTCTGGACACGTGTCGGCACTCCCATTTTTTCAAGGGCATCCTGGAGTGCAAGGGCATTGATGACAGTGGCAAGCATTCCCATTGCGTCCGCCTGTGCCCGGTCATAACCCTGGGTTTCCGCCTCGACCCCTCTGAAGATGTTCCCTCCTCCAACAACCATCGCCACTTCGACACCAGCTTTGGTGACCGATGCAACCTGTTCGCAAATGGTCTTTACGGAAACGTAGTCGATCCCGAAACCGGCGGAGCCGGCCAGGATCTCACCGGAAAGCTTCAGGAGAACACGACGAAATCGCGGCAAAAGACTCCCTCCTTCGACAAAAAAAGGGCGAGGAAAAATTCCTCGCCCTTGAAACACCCGTTATTCCCCGATCGAAAACCTTGCGAAGCGACGAATCACGATGTTTTCGCCCAGCTTCGCAATCGCTTCCATGACCAGGTCTTTTACCCGCTTTTCGGGATCCCGTATGTACGCCTGCTCCAAAAGGCAGGTTTCCTCGTAGAATTTCTTCACGCGGCCTTCAGCGATTTTCTCCACGATGTGGGCAGGTTTGCCCTCTTCAAGCGCCTGATGCCGGTAGATTTCCTTTTCCCTTTCCAGGGCGTCGGCGTCCACATCTTCGATTGAAACATACTGCGGAATGGCAGCTGCCACCTGCATGGCCAGCTCGTGACCAAGAACCTGGAATTCGTCGGTCCTCGCGACGAAGTCGGTTTCGCAATTCAGCTCGAGAAGGACTCCGATTTTCCCGTTTGTATGGATGTAGCTGAAAACCATTCCCTGGGAGGCGGTGCGGCCAATCTTCTTGGCTGCCTTGGCAAGCCCCTTTTCACGCAGGAAGTCGACCGACTTCTCAATATCTCCTCCGCATTCGGCCAGGGCTTTCTTGCAATCGAGAACACCCGCTCCGGTGCGGGCCCTAAGCTCTTTTACCGCATCCATATCGACCGCCATCGACCTAGGCCTCCTTCCAACCTTTCCGATCTTCGATCTCCGACTCCACGAGTTTTTCCTGCACTTCCGCATAGGCTTCGTGGAGTTTTTCACGGACTTCGATCGTTTCTTCGCTTTCTTCGCTTTCTTCCTCCTGCGGGAGGAGGCTGCCGTCGACACCTTGGCGGCCTTCGATAACCGCGTTGGCCATCAGGGAGAACATCAGCTTGATGGCGCGGATCGCGTCGTCATTACCCGGAATCGGATAGTCAATCACTTCTGGGTCACAGTTCGTGTCAACGATCGAGGCAACCGGGATTCCAAGCTTACGGGCTTCCTGGACGGCGATCGTTTCCCTTCGCGGATCGATGATGAATAGTGCATCCGGAAGATCCTTCATGTCCCGAATTCCGATAAGGTATTTTTCCAGTTTGTCTTTTTGTTTCCTCAGGACGCTGACTTCCTTCTTCGGGAGTTTTTCGAAGGTTCCGTCCTCTTCCATTTTCTGGAGCTCGACCATCCGGTTGACTCGTTTCCGGATCGTCGGGAAGTTCGTCAAAAGTCCTCCCAACCACCTCTGGTTGATATAGAACTGCCCGCAGCGGAGTGCTTCTTCCCGAACGATTTCCTGTGCCTGCCTCTTCGTACCGACAAAAAGAACGCTTCCGCCGGATTTGGACACCTCTCGGATGAAATCGTAGGCCTTTTCGAGCCCCTTGACCGTTTTCTGGAGATCGATGATGTAAACTCCATTCCTCTCCGTGAAAATGTAGGGCTTCATCTTCGGGTTCCACCGGCGGGTCTGGTGACCGAAATGGACACCGCATTCCAGAAGCTGCTTGATACTCACGACTGACAATGTTTTCCCCTCCCTGTCCTGGTTTAGCCTCCACGTCCTTCATCCAGCCGGAGACCCGCAGGGGCACCCTCCAAGCCGTCGGAACGTGTGCGATTTTCGGGCCAACGGGCAGTATATCACAACTTATTCTTGACCATCAAGCTCAGAAAGGTTAACATATACCCGGTATTTTTCTTAAAAAGATATACCCGGACTGGAAGGTGAAAAGCATGCCGAAGGAATCCCTGATTGAGCAACTTGAAAACCTCACTCCAGAGCAAAAGGCCATGCTCAACCGGCTGAAAAGGGTGGAAGGGCAACTCCGCGGAATTCAACGGATGATCATCGAAAACAAACCTTGCCACAACGTTCTTATTCAACTTTCGGCAGCAAGGAAGGCGATGCACCAGGTATGCATCGAAATCCTTAAAAATTACATTCAGCGCTGCCTCGCAACAAAGAACCTGGAAAACACGAAAGAACTCGAAGTCTTGATCGGTGCGATGCTCGACCTGGCACCGCTGGGCTCGGAAAAACAGGAACCCTAAGCATCGGAAAGCCCCCGAGGATTCCCGGTTTCTCCTCCAATGAGGGCTGCCACCAGGAATCCGAGGTTCTCCCGCCTGCCCGTCAACGAATCGACCAGAGAATCGCCTTCGACTTTCCAAACTCTCCAGGTCGAGCTTACGTGGTCCTGATCTACCATGACGGAATTGTACCGGAAAGCCCCGGTCCATTTTCCCTTACCCATGGACCGGCCGGCTTCCTCTGCCAGTTCGACCGCCTCCTGACGCCTAACCTTCGGATTCAGCCTTTTCCCCTGAGGTGGTTCCGTTTCAAGGATGGATACGCTCTTTTGAGGCAGGAGGGTCACCTGCCCGTTCACCGCATCGACGAGCGCAACATGAAACGAATAGCTCGTACGAGTCATCATCCCCCTGGAAAAGATCTCCACCGGCACAAGAAAAACAGGAACGAGCAAAAAGGGACCCTCTCCCAATTCGAAGGCCGGCTTAAGCATTCCCCTGAAGTCGTCCTCCATCCTCCCGCCCCCTTCCCGGATTCTTTCGGCGAAAAACCGGGGAAACATTGAGGTCTCCGGCAGGAAACCCAACTTGCCGTGGCACCCGATGGGATCCGCTTACCGTTGCTTCCTTCCGGACCTGGCGGGGTTTGCGGGCCTTCGCCGCACGGGGCTGGGTTTCCTGCCGGAGACCTCCAAAAATAATGGCGGAGAGGGAGGGATTTGAACCCTCGGGGCGGGGTTTAGGCCGCCCACACGCTCTCCAGGCGTGCGCCTTCGACCACTCAGCCACCTCTCCGCATTCTCGCAAACGTTTGTGTTTTGGCGGAGAGAGTGGGATTTGAACCCACGAGGCGGCTTCAAGACCACCTAGTCGATTTCGAGTCGACCGCCTTCGACCACTCGGCCATCTCTCCGCGATTTTCGTCGCTCCAGGAAGAATTCCCGTAAGATTCTAGCACACTCTTCGCTCAAAATACCCTTTCGCACGAGAACTTTATGGTTGAATCGAGGATCTCGCGTCAGGTCGTAGAGCGTTCCGCACGCACCGGCCCTCGGGTCCGAGCAGCCGAACACCAAGCGGCGAATGCGGGAGTAAAGGAGCGCTCCTGCACACATCGGGCAAGGTTCCAGGGTCACGTATAGCGTACACCCCGCTAGACGCCAATCTCCGAGAAACTCGGCAGCCTGCCGTATGGCTGCAATCTCGGCGTGAAGGGTCGGGTCCCTTCCGGCTTCCCTGCTGTTGCGTCCTGTCCCGATGATTTGTCCCGAACGGACCACCAATGCCCCAACGGGTACTTCCCCCGCCTTTGCCGCCATTCCTGCCAGCTTCAAGGCGATCTCCATGAAACGGCGATCTTCGGCTTCCTGCATCGAATGACGCAACGGGACGCCCTCCTCGGGACGTTTCGAAAACCGTGATGCATTCTAGCAAAAGACTTCCCGTTTGCAAAGAGTGGGATCTTCGGGAAATAATGAAGGAAGTGAATCTTAGGCAACGACAGGGAGGGGAAATGGCCATGAAGAGGAAAAACGCACGGATTCGGATCTTTCTGGTCGATTCTTTTACCGATCGGCTGTTTTGCGGGAACCCTGCCGCAGTTTGTCTCCTTGACGCGCCCCTTCCGGCAAGACTCATGCAGCAGATCGCCGCGGAAATGAACCTATCCGAAACTGCCTTTGCGATCCCGCTAAACGGGAGTTTCAAAACAGCCTCGGAATACCGGATCCGATGGTTCACTCCAAAGACCGAGGTTCCGCTTTGCGGACACGCAACCCTGGCTGCTGCCTGCGTCCTTTTTTCAGAGATCGGCAATTCCCGCGAAACGCTCTACTTTGAATCACGAAGCGGGCGTTTAGCTGCCTCCATGGCCTCGGATGGATGGAGCCTGGACTTTCCCTCCAATCCGCCCCGTCTCTCGGACGTCCCCGAGGGGATCCTCTTGGGTCTTGGTATAGACGGTTGCAAGAAAGCGTTCCTCTCGGAGGAGGCCGAAATGCTTTTGATTCCGATGCGTTCCTACGAAGATATCCTGGCGGTTTCGCCGGACTTTACCGCCCTCCTCGCCGTAAGCGATCGAAAAGGAGCCCAGGGAGTCATCGTGACCGCCCCTGGCCCCGAGGGCTATGATTTCTGCTCGAGGTATTTCGGTCCCTGGGAGGGGATCAACGAAGACCCGGTAACAGGCTCGGCGCACACCGTCCTGGCTCCCTACTGGCAATCAATTTTGGGAAAGTCCGATTTCCTGGCGCTTCAGGCTTCCCCCAGAACAGGGGTGCTAAGGGTTCGTCTGCTTCCGGGAGGGCGAGTTCGACTAACGGGGAAAGCACGTTTATTCCTGAAGGGAGTTCTTTGTTTATAAAAAAAGGGGAGTTGCCGAAGCAACTCCCCTTTCTGACGGTCCTCTCTGGGTTAAGCCTTCTCTACGTTGGCGGCCTGAGGGCCTTTGGCTCCGTCGACCACTTCGAGAGTCACTCGCTGTCCCTCATCCAGGGTCTTGAAGCCTTCCATCTTGATCGCGCTGAAGTGGACAAAAACATCTTTGCCTTCATCAGTCGTGATGAACCCGTAGCCCTTCGTGCCGTTGAACCACTTTACCGTACCGTTCGTTTTCAAGCTTGCTGCCTCCTGATAATACATAATAGAGTTCTCCGATGGCGCCATCGGCTGTGAAACTATATCCGATGCCACCCAACTTGTCAAGGGTTCGGCTCCCCTAAACTTTCGGGATGTTCCTGCCGGAAAAAATCTCGGCCATTTCACGCTTCAATTCCTGTTTGATCCTTTTCTTCTCGCCGGGAAGAAGGCTCTTCTTTCCAGTCCCGAAGAGGTAATTGTCGAGGTCGAACTCTTTCAGGATCATCTTCGTCATGAAAAGGTTTTCCTGGTACACGTTCACGTCGATCATCTGGTACCGATCCCGCATGTCGTCGGCAATGAAATTCTGAATCGAGTTGATTTTGTGATCGATAAAGAATTTCTCGCCGTTAATGTCGCGCGTGAAGCCCCTAACGCGATAATCCAGCACGGCAATATCCGGGTTGAAGGAATGCAGGAGAAAATTCAAGGCCTTTAGGGGTGAAATTTTGCCGCAGGTCGACACGTCGATGTCCGCCCTGAACGTACTGATCCCCTGGTCAGGATGGCTCTCGGGATAGGTGTGCACCGTAATGTGACTCTTGTCCAGGTGAGCGACGACGGAGTCCGGCAACGGTCCAGGGGTTTCACTCGAGCAGAGATCGCTGCCTTCGGAAGCCTGGCCGCATTCCACCTTTTCTTCCGAAATCAGCATCGTTACGCTGGCGCCCTGCGGGTCGTAATCCTGCTGAGCGATGTTCAGGATGTTCGCGCCGATGATATTCGCAACTTCGCTCAGGATCACGGTCAACCGCTCGGCGTTATACTCTTCGTCGATATAGTCGATGTATTCTTTCCGGTGTTGCGGGAGCTTGGCGTAACAGATATCGTACATATTGAAACTGAGGCTTTTCGTGAGATTGTTGAACCCATACAGCTTCAGTTTCTTGATCGGCTTAATCTTTTTCATCGCCGGTATCGACACCCTTTCCTCAAGATGAGGGCATTATAGCCTTTTTTTCTTTTGGTGATTAGTCCCTATTTGGCACAAAGGGTACAAAGTCACAGACATACTGACCGAGAACAGGGAAGATATCCGTCCTTCGATTGTTGTATCGGAATTCCAGTTCCTTGAGATAAAACGGAAACCAGGTCCTGGAAACACCATGATGCTTGAT
>JALHIN010000021.1:0-32666 GCA_022839995.1 Synergistota bacterium | reverse complement strand
CCAGCGAACCTTCCAGTACCGACCGTCCGACTTGCATGTGTTAAGCACGCCGCCAGCGTTCGTCCTGAGCCAGGATCAAACTCTCCATGGCTTTCCTGCTATAGGCTCGTACATTGTCACGCGCTGTATTCTGTTGGCAAGGTTCGGCCGCCCCGGAGGACGGCGAACGAGAATATACCACGCTTTCGCAGGGGATGCAACCCCCCTGCGCCGAAAAGTATCGGGGAATTTCCGAGTGCTATAATACCTTCAACTTTAATACCCGGGAAAAACCCAGGGGATGAACGAAGAAGACCGAAGGGTGAGAACGATGAGGGGAATGCTGCACGGGACTATGAAACGGCGCAAAGGAGGCTGCCTGGGACGGCTGGCTGCCCTGATGGGGGTGCTGCTGCTTCTGGCGTTGTCGGTCCTGTCGGTTGGGGGAGCCCTCTACGTGTGGGGAGTCTCGAAAACCCTCCCGACCGCGGAAGAAATGGTCAACCACCGCCCGAGCCTGGCGACGGTCGTTTACGACCGCAACGGGAAAGTCCTCACGAACCTTTACTACGAGAACCGGCAATGGGTCAAGCTGGACCGGATTTCCCCGCTCATGGTCAAGGCGGTCCTGGCAGCGGAAGACGCGGATTTCTACGGACATCGGGGGATCGATCCGGCCTCGATCCTGCGGGCCCTCATCAAGGACCTGACCCACCAGGCGACCAGGCAGGGAGGAAGTACGATCACGCAGCAGCTGGCGAGAAACCTTTTCCTTACCCGGGAACGTACCCTTGCCCGGAAGGTGAAGGAAGCGATCCTTGCCCTCCGCATGGAAAAGACCTTCACGAAGGACCAGATCCTGGAGATGTACCTGAACACGATCTACTTCGGGCACGGGACCTACGGGATCGGAGCCGCTGCAGAAGCGTATTTCGGGAAAAGCGCGAGCCAGCTGAACCTGTCGGAATCGTCCGTCCTCGCTGGACTTATCGCCGCTCCCGAGTCATACACCCCGATCCGCCACCCCGCAAGGGCAAAAACACGGCAGGGATACGTCTTGGGGCAGATGGTTTCCAAGGGCTGGATATCCAGGGAGGAAGCCCAGAAAGCGCTGGACGCGAAGCTTTCCCTGAAACCCGTCCGCCGGTCTTCCGTGACGTTTTCGGACGCTCCCTACTTCGTTTCCTATATCCTTTTTTCCCAGCTGCTCCCAAGGTACGGAAGCGACGCCGTTTACCGGGGGGGCATGCGGATCTATACAACCCTCGACGTGGACCTGCAGAAAGATGCCGAGGAGGCGGTGAGGAAACTCCCCTCCGAAGGAGCGATCATCGCCCTGGATCCCGAAACGGGGGAAATCCTTGCGATGGTTGGGGGAAAGGATTTCGAGAAGAGCAAGTTCAACCGGGCCGTCCAGGCTTTTCGCCAGCCGGGATCGGCTTTCAAGCCCATTGTTTATGCCGCGGCACTGGATGCGGGCTACCGGCCGGTGGATCACCTTATTGATTCTCCCCTGCTGTTCCCGAACGGGTGGAAACCGGAGAACTACGACATGAAATATCACGGTGAGGTCTCTCTCATAGAAGCCCTTACCTATTCGTACAACATCCCGGCAGTCAAGCTGGCGCACCTCACGGGGCTCGACAAGATCGTCAAGATTGCCAGGGATCTGGGTATCACCACTCCGCACCTGCCGAACGATCTTTCCCTGGCGCTAGGTTCGACGAGCCTGACACCGATGGAAATGGCGGTTGCGTACAGCTGCTTCGAGAATGGTGGAAAAAAGATCGTCCCCTATGCGGTTCGTGAGGTCCGGGACAGCGGCGACACCGTTTTGGAGAAAAACGGGCCGGCAATTGCCGACGGCATCTCCCCGCGTGTGGCCGTCATGATTCGGTCGATGCTCCAGGAGGTTGTCCGGTCCGGCACCGGGCGCGGGGCTGCAGTCCCCGGCTACGAGACCTTCGGCAAGACGGGTACGACGAACGACTGGAGCGATGCCTGGTTCTGCGGCGGGATCCCGGGGCTTGTCGTTGTCGTCTATGCCGGGAACGATGACCACAAGCCGCTGGGAGACCGCATGACCGGGGGGCGCGTCGCTTCTCCCGTCTGGAGGGCGTTTGTGTCGAAAGCGGCTTCCCGGCTGAAGCTCGCCAAGCAGTTCACGGTTCCGGCTGAGGCGGGTGTGGAAATCGTCCGGGTTTGCCGGCACACGGGATTTTTGGCGTCATCGGGCTGCCCGGCCGTGTCGATTCCCGTCCCGGCAGGAGAGGCTCCGCAGGCTGCCTGCCCGCTGCACGGAGGGGCCTTGGCGGCCGCGAGGGCGGATTCGATGGCTCCGCGGCTTTTGCTTTCTCCCATGGACGAGGGGGTGCCTCCGGCGCCTGGGATTTCTGCAGCCGCGACTCCCACGGGAGAGCGCCCCGCGGAGGTGCCGGCGGTGTCGCCGGTTCCGACGCCGGTCCTGAAAGTCCCTTCACCTCAGCCTCCAAAGCCGCCGAGTCCCGTCGAAAAGCCTTACAGGAAAGACCCAAGCAGCCCGAACGACGTCGAAAGGAGATACCAGGAACTGTTGAAGCAATACGGCCTGAAGAACTGAGCCGGTGCTCAGGCGGGCCAGGGGGAAGGTTTGGCGATTTCGTCGAAAAACTGGAGGGCATAGCGGTCCGTCATGCCGGAAAGGAAATCGAGAGCCCGGACGACCGGGTCAGGCTCGATCCTTTCTAGCCCAGCGGCCTTTTCGGGTTTCCTGACAAGATCTTCGAAAAGCGTGCGGAGAACGTGTTCTACCTTGGGTTCCTCCGCGAGGACCCTGCCAGAGGCATACACCTTCCGGTACAAGGTTTCACGGAGAGCCTCCACGGCTTCCATGGCTCCTTCTCCCATGGAGATGGTGTCCGTTCCCCAGCTGGAGGCCACTACATCCTCGACGAGCGCTCCGATCCTTTCCCCGTGGGTCTTGCCCAGGCGCTCGACGACGACCTCCGGGATTTCGGCGGCGGTGAGGAATCCAGCCCGAATGGCGTCGTCGAGGTCGTGGTTGAGATAGGCAATCGAGTCGGAAATCCGAACGACCCAGGCTTCCAGCGTCGAGGGTCGGTCCAGGCCAAAGGATAGCCTGACGTCCACCTGTCCCTTGGAATGCTGCAGGATGCCCTGTCGGACCTCTTCCGTCAGGTTCAGTCCCTTCCCTTCTTTTTCCAGGCGTTCGACGACCCTCAGGCTCTGGCTGGCATGGTGAAATCCTTCCCTGCCGTGTGAACGGGCGATTTTGTCCAGGATCCGCTCTCCCATGTGGCCGAAAGGCGTATGTCCCAGGTCGTGCCCGAGGGCGATGGCTTCCGTGAGGTCCTCGTTGAGCCGGAGGCAGCGGGCAATCGTCCGGGCGATCTGGGAGACTTCAAGGGTGTGGGTGAGACGTGTCCGGTAATGGTCCCCTTCCGGGAGAAGGAGGACCTGCGTTTTGTGTTTCAGCCTCCGAAAGGACTTGGAATGGACGATACGGTCACGGTCGACCTGGAAGCAGGTTCGCAGGGGGCACAATCGTTCCTCCCGCTGCCGGCCTTTTGTTTCGGAGCTCAGGCAGGCCCCCGGAGCGAGGATCGTTTTCTCGATTTCTTCCCAGCGCGTCCGGCTGTTGATGGCGATCTCCCCTTTCACCCGAGGGAGAGGACGTGTCCCCTCCCTCGGCCTTTTCCGCTAGCGGATCAGCCCCAGGGCGCTGTGGGCGGCCGCAAGCCTGGCGACGGGAACCCGGAACGGTGAGCAGCTGACGTAACGAAGACCCAGAGAATGACAGAAGGCGATGCTGGTTGGTTCTCCTCCGTGTTCCCCGCAAATCCCGATCTGGATGGCGGGCCTGACCGGTCGGCTTTTCTCGACGGCAATGGACATCAACTGTCCGACTCCTTCCCGGTCGAGGGTATGGAAAGGATTCGCGGGCAGGATGCCCTGTCTCACGTATTCGGCAAGGAATTTCCCTTCCGCGTCATCGCGGGAATACCCGAACGTCGTCTGGCTCAAATCGTTGGTGCCGAAACTGAAAAACTCCGCGGATTCGGCGAGCTGGTCGGCGACCAGGGCCGCGCGCGGCACTTCGATCATCGTCCCGACGAGGTAGTGAACCCTGCAGCCGAACCGCGCCATCTCCTCTTCGGCGATCCGTTCGGTCATCTCCCTAAGCCGGGACATTTCCGCCCGGGTTCCCACGAGGGGCATCATGATGTCGGGGATCACCTTGACGCCCTTCTGCGACAGGGAGCAGGCGGCTTCGAAGATTGCCCGAAGCTGCATCTCATAGATTTCGGGATAGACGATGCCCAGGCGGCATCCGCGGAACCCCAGCATGGGGTTGTTCTCGTGTAGGGCGGCGGCCTTCGAGAGTTTGAGCCGGACGGCTTCGGCCTCCGGGCCGTTTTCCTTTCCCTGGCTCGCGAGGAGTTCGAGTTCTTTCTTCATCTCGGGTTCTTTGGGAAGGAATTCGTGAAGCGGTGGATCCAGCAGGCGGATCGTCACGGGGTATCCGGCCATCGCTTCGAAGATCCCCTCGAAGTCCTCCCTCTGCATTTCCTGGAGTTTTTCGAGCGGCACCAGGCGTTCTTCCCGAGTGGAAGCGATGATCATCTCCTGCATGATCGGGAGACGCTCAGCGGCCATAAACATGTGTTCCGTCCGGCAAAGCCCGATCCCTTTCGCTCCGAAGCCCCGGGCGCGTGCGGCATCTTCGGGTGTATCCGCGTTCGCCCAGACCTCAAGGGCGGCAAATTCGTCGGCCCACTCCAGCAACGTGCGGATATCCTCCGTGAAAGAAGGCTGGACCAGGTCCACCTTGCCCGGTATGACGAGCCCCCTGGAGCCGTCGATCGTGATCCATTCTCCCTTCCGCAACGTCCGACCTTCTACGGTGAGCTGCTGGGAAGAGAGGTCGATGCCGAGTGCCTCGCAGCCCGAAACGCACGGTTTGCCGAGCCCGCGTGCGACTACCGCGGCGTGGCTGGTCATCCCTCCCCGGCTGGTCAGGACGCCCTGGGCCGCAAAAAGCCCGTGAATGTCGTCCGGAGTCGTTTCGGGGCGGACGAGGATCACCGGTTTGCCCTCGTTTCCCATCTTTTCTGCTTCGTCGGCATCGAAGACGATCTGCCCGACCGCCGCTCCAGGCGAAGCGGGGAGCCCCCTTGCAAGAATGTCGAGCTGGACGGAAGGGTCGATCTGCCGGTGGAGGAGCCGCTCGACCTGCTCCGGGCTGACCCTGGAAACGGCCGTTCTGCGGTCGATGAGCCCTTCGTTTGCCATGTCCACGGCAACCTGGACGGCGGCTTTCGCGGTCCTCTTGCCGTTTCGCGTCTGCAGCATGTAGAGCTTCCCGCGCTCGACGGTGAATTCGATGTCCTGCATGTCCTGGTAGTGTTTTTCGAGAATTTCCGCCGTTTCGAGAAGCTCGCGGTAGAGGGCGGGCATCTTCTCTCCCATTTTCTGGATGGGCTCGGGGGTCCGAATTCCGGCAACGACGTCCTCTCCCTGGGCGTTGATCAAAAACTCCCCGAAAAGCCCCTTCTCACCCGTGGAGGGGTTCCTCGTAAAGCAGACGCCGGTTCCGCAATCGTCCCCGAGGTTGCCGAACACCATGGCGACGATGTTGACCGCGGTTCCAAGGTTGTCGGGGATGTTGTTGATTTTCCGGTACGTGACCGCCCTTGGGGTGTTCCAGCTGCGGAAAACGGCCTCGGTGGCCGCTTTGAGCTGGATCCAGGGGTCGCTCGGGAAATCCTTTCCGGTCGATTTCCGGACGATCTTCTTGAACTGGGAAACGACCTCTTCCATCTCGGCGGGAGGGATTTCGTTGTCGTACTGGACGTTGAGCTTGCGCCGGGTCAGCGTGAGGACGTGCTCGAACTCCTCTGCCGGGACTCCAAGGACGACATCCGAGAACATCTGTATAAAGCGCCGGTAGCTGTCCAGGGCAAACCTGCGGTCCCCGGAGGTGTCGGCCAGCGCGGAGCAGGTTTCGTCGTTCAGCCCGAGGTTGAGAATCGTGTCCATCATTCCCGGCATCGAGACCGGTGCCCCGGAGCGGACCGAAACCAGCAGGGGCGTGCCGGGCCCCCCGAAGTTCTTCCCCGTTTTCTTCTCGAGGGCCTTCATGGCCATCTTCACGTCCGGCCAGATTGCCTCCATCGTTCCGGTCGGATCTTCCATGTAAAGCAGGCAGGCTTCGGTCGTAAGGGTGAAGCCAGGCGGAACCGGGAGTCCGATGCGCATCATCTGGGCAAGGTTGGCTCCCTTGCCTCCCAAAAGAGCCTTCATGTCCGCGCTGCCCTCGGAAAAGTCGTAAAGGAGTTTTTTCCCTTTCACGGTCATTGTCCCCCCTCCTTCTCAAACATCGGGTCTCAGGCCCGGATCTGGTCCAGGATTTCCTGGGCAGTTTCCTCGATGGCTCGGTTGGTGACGTCGAAACAGCGGCAGCCGATCTTCCTCATGATGTTCCTGGCGAAGCCGAGTTCCTCCTCGACACGCTCCCACTGCGCGTAGGTGGAGACGTCGGCGTCAAGCCCCAGCACCCTTAGGCGCTCTCTCCGGATCTGGACGAGATGCTCGGGCTTGACCATCAGCCCGATGACTTTTTCGGGTGAAACCCTGAAAAGCTCCTCCGGCGGAGTCGCTTCCGGAACAAGCGGAATGTTGGCCACCATGACCCCCTTGTGGGCAAGGTACATGGAAAGGGGGGTCTTGCTGGTCCTGGAAACCCCGATGATCACGAGGTCCGCCTCGGGCAGCAGGTCCGGGCTGCGCCCGTCGTCGCAGCGGATCGAGAACTCGATGGCCTTGACCCTGCGGAAATATTCTTCGTCCATCCGCCTGAGAAGCCCGGGAGTCTCAAGGGGCGGTCGTTCCAGGCGCAATTCCAGGGCCTTCAGGATGGGGCCAAGGATATCGACCACCTCGACTTTTCTTTCCGCTGCCCGTTCGACGAAATACTTCCGCAGCTTGTGGTCCACCATCGTGCAGATGATGAGGGCGTTCTTCTCCTGCGCGACCTGGAGGACATCCTCGGCCTTCTCTTCGGTGCTGATGTAACGGAACCTTGAAAGCCTCGCCGCGTCTGCGCCGAACTGGCTATAGGCAGCTCGGGCGACGTGTTCCGCCGTTTCACCGGTGAAATCCGAAACCACAAAAACGTCAACCGTCATGACCGGAGGTCATCTCCCTTCGCCAGGAGGGGCCTGGATCCCTCTATTCCTTCAGGAGGCCGAGGTCCCCGACCGACATGAACAGTTCCTGGCAGCGCGAAAGAAGGGCTAGGCGGTTTTCGCGCACGGAAGAGTTTTCGTCCATGACGAGGACCTTGTCGAAAAACCGGGTGATGGCAGGTTCAAGCCGGGCCAGCAGGGCCGTGACCTCATTCCAGGCCTGCCGCTTAAGTGCTTCCTCAACCTGGGGCTCAAGGCTGCTGACGGCCTGGTAGAGGGAAGATTCCTCTTCCTGCGTGAAGGTCTCCTCCCGGATTTCCGGGGAGAACGCCCCCGCCTTGGAAAGGATGTTCTTCACCCTGACTGCGGCAGTGACCAGGCCCTTGAACCATTCCTGGCCCTGGACAGCAGCGTAGCCGTTCAGGATTTTCTGGACCTGGCAGGGTCGGTTCCACATCAATTGTACCCCCAGGCACACGAGCCCATGGGAAAATCCTTTTTCTCGAAGCTGGACCTGGAGGCGTTGAATGAAGAAGTCCCGAACCGCCTCCATGGTTTCGCCCGGGGCATCCAGCGATACGGCCAGGTCTTCGAAGACCGGAAGGAGGTCGATGTCCAGGTCCAGGTTCCAGAGGATTTCGTTGATGTTTCGGGCAGCCCGCCGCAGGGCGTATGGATCCTGGGAGCCGGTGGGGACCAGGCCGACCTTGAAGCATCCGACGAGGCTGTCTGCGCGGTCGACGAGGCCGAGGACGGCTCCCGCGGGCGAGGTCGGGAGGACGTCCCCCGCAAACCGGGGCAGGACCTGCTCGTATATCGCCAGGGCAACTTCCGGGTCCTCCCCGTTTCGCAAGGCGTATTCCCGTCCCATCACGCCCTTGAGTTCGGGGAACTCGTATACCATGCTGGTCACCTGGTCGGCCTTGGCCAGCATTCCTGCCCGGTCGATGACCGGCCGCAGGGGGAAGAGGGCGGGAACCCGTTCGGCAAGCTTCAGGGCAACTTCCCGGACGCGCATGGCTTTTTCGTAGACCGTGCCGAGCCGTTCCTGGTAGACGATGGATTTCAGCTCCTCCACCCTCGCGGAGAGGGGAACCTTCTGGTCCTCCCGCCAGAAAAAGCTGGCGTCGGACAGGCGGGCCCTCAGGACCCTCTCGTTCCCTTCCCGTACGACGTTCATGCTGGTGGCCTGGTTGTTGCTGATCCCGATGAAGTTGGGCAGCAGCTTCCCGTTCCGGTCCCGGACCGGGAAGTATTTCTGGTGGTGTTTCATCGAAGTCGTGAGGACTTCCTCGGGGATTTCGAGGAAATCCCTATCGAAGCTCCCGGAAAATGGGACGGGGTATTCCACGAGGAACAGGTTTTCCTCGACGAGCTCAGGGTCCAGGTCGGCCTTCCCCCCGATTTGCTTTTCAATCGCGGAAATGGCACTGAGCATCTTTTCGCGCCTTTTCGCGGGATCCACGATGACGAAATTGGCGAACAGCAGGTCCATGTATTCCCTCGGGGAGGGGATCTCCAGGTTGCGGTCCCCCATGAACCGGTGTCCTCGGGTGATCCTTCCGCTTTCAAGACGGCCGAACCGGAAGGGCAGGACGGAATCGCCCCAGAGAGCGACGATCCAGCGAATCGGTCTCGCGTAACGAATGGAGGGGTCATCCCAGTACATGTTCTTCGGGAAGACCAGGCGCCGGAGTATGCCGGCGCAGATTTCCGGGAGGAGGGAAACCGTCTCCTTCCCCTCGTGACGCACTTCGGCGAGGACATATTCCTGCCCGTTGACGATCGTGGATTTCAGTTCGTCGACCGGGACATTCTTGCTTCGGGCGAAGCCCAGGGCGGCTTTCGTGGGGTTGCCGGCCGCGTCGAACGCCTGGTCCCAGAGCGGCCCCCGGTATTGCTCGATCCGGTCCTCCTGTTTCGATGAAAGGCCCTTGATCCAGACGGCAAGCCGACGAGGGGTTCCCAGGGTCGTGATTTCACCGTGGTCGATGTGGGCATCCGCAAGGGACTCCGCGAAGAGGCGGCGGCTTTCTTCAAGAGCCCAGGGCATGAACCTTGCGGGAATTTCTTCCGTGCCGATTTCCAGCAAAAAATCCCTTTTTTCGGTCATCTTCCACACTTCCTCTAGTTGGAGAATTTCTTCAAGAGGGGATATCCCATCTCTTCGCGCTGCCTGGCGAAAGCCTGGCAGCAACGACTCGCAAGCGCCCTGACCCTCGCGATGTACCCCGTCCGTTCCGTGACGCTGATCGCGTTACGGGCATCCAGCAGGTTGAAGGTGTGCGAACATTTCAGAACGTAGTCGTAAGCGGGAAGGACGAAGCCCTTGTCGAGGATCCTGGCGGCCTCGGCTTCGTAGGCGCTGAACAGCATGAAAAGCATCCCGGTGTCGGCCAGGTCGAAATTGTAGGTGGAAAATTCGACTTCGCCGCGGTGATGGATGTCTCCGTAGCGGATCTTACCGACCCAGTTCAGGTCGTACACGTTGTCGATCTTCTGCACGAACATGGCGATCCGCTCCAGGCCATAGGTGATTTCCGCAGGCACCGGGTTCATGTCCACTCCGCCCACTTGCTGGAAATAGGTGAACTGGGTGATTTCCATCCCGTCTAGCCAGACTTCCCACCCGAGGCCCCAGGCTCCGATCGTCGGGGATTCCCAGTCGTCCTCGACGAACCGGATGTCATGATCGGCAGGATCGATCCCAAGGGCCCTGAGGCTGTCGAGATAGATCTCCTGGATGTCGTCGGGAGCCGGCTTGATGATCACCTGGTACTGGTAGTAATGCTGCAGGCGGTTCGGGTTCTCCCCATACCTTCCGTCCGTCGGGCGCCTGGAAGGCTCGACATAGGCCACCCTCCAGGGCTCGGGACCCAGGGACCGGAGGGTCGTGGCGGGGTTCATTGTCCCCGCGCCAACTTCGATATCATAGGGTTGCTGGATGACACACCCCTGTTCTGCCCAGAAACGTTCCAGGCGCATGATCACTTCCTGGAAATTCACCTAGCCCACCTCCTGGAATTCTAGACACTGCCTTCGATCAACCGGGTCAAAAGAGCCGCAACCTTCCCGAAAAGCGGTATTTCCTCCCGGCTGAAGGGTTCTTTCCCGAAAGCTTTGCCTGAGAGCATAACAGCCTTTTCCAAGCGGTTCAATTCCTTTTCTCCCAAAAACAGGCCGTCCTTTGCCGGGATCGGCCGGGAACACGAGGCGCAGACCAGCCCCTGAAGGGTCAGAAGCCCCTGGCGGGCCGGTTTCCCGCAGGCGGAGCACCGGTCGAGGCTGGGAGCGATCCCAAGGGCCCTGCCCCACCGGTAGAGGAACCGCAGGCGCACGGCGGCCGGTTGGGTTCCGGACTCGAGGGCCTTGAGAGTCCAAAATAGGATGGGAAGAAGTTCATTCGGAGGGGTTTCGGGAAGGCTGAACCGGGCCGCATCCGCGCAGATCCCCAACGCTGCCTGCAGTTTTTCTCGGTTCTGCCTGAGGGACCAGAAATCCTCCCGGACGTCCACTTCCCTGACGTATATCCTTCGAGGCGAGCGATAGAGCGTAAAATACCCCCACACGAGGGGTTCGGTCACCCCGGAAAGGCGGCTTCTTCCCGAAGCGGCTCCGGGGGCCGTTGTCCAGACCATGCCGCATTCCTTCAAAAGCAGAAGGAGAGTTTTGCCGCCTTCTCCGGAGATCCCGGACCTGAGCACGACCCCGAGCTGCCGGGTATGGCCCTGGGGAAGGGATGGAAGGGGATGCAACGTTTCACCGCCCGTAGCCGAATCGCCTGAGCTGCAGCGGCGATTTGCGCCAGTCAGGCAGGACCTTGACCCAAAGCTCGAGAAAGACGGGGCAGCCAAGCTGGGCTTCCAGGGAAAGGCGGGCAAGGCGCCCGATTTCCTTGAGCTTTTTGCCTCCCGCGCCGATCAGGATTCCCTTCTGGGAAGGCCGCTCAACATAGATGGTGGCCTGGATCAGCGCTTTCTGGCGGTCGGGGTATTCGAACGGCGTTTTGAAGGTTTCGATTTCCACGGCTACTCCGTGCGGAACTTCGTCCCGGGTCTGGCGGAAAACCTGTTCCCGGATCAATTCCTGGGCCAGAAACCGTTCCGTGTGATCCATGAGGATGTCTTCGGGAAAGAGGCTCGGCCCCGTGGGAAGGGCTGAAACGATCCTTTCCCGGAGCGTTTCGACGTTGAAGCCGGTTTTTGCGGAAACGGCGATCAACGCCAGCGGGTTCAGCGCTTCGAGATAGACTTTCAGGACGGTTTCCAGGGGCACTTCTTCGCGAAGCCGGTCCGCTTTGTTCGCAACGAGGATCCGCGGGGTCGCGAGGGAACCGATCAATTCGAGCAGGGCCTCCTCTTCGGGTTCGGGCGAAAAGGGGCCTGCTTCCACGACGTAAAGGATCAGGTCCACGGATTCAAGGGATGTTTTCGCTTCCTCCAGCAGGAATTCCCCGAGACGGTTCCTGGCCGGGTAGACTCCCGGGGTATCGACGAAAACGATCTGGGCCCTTTCCGAGGAGTCGATGCAGCGAATCCGGTTTCTTGTCGTCTGCGGCCGGTCGGATACGATGCAGACCTTCTCCCTCACCAGCGCGTTGACCAGCGAAGATTTCCCGACGTTCGGCCTTCCGACAAGGGT
Organism: Synergistota bacterium; assembly: GCA_022839995.1. GTDB lineage: Bacteria > Synergistota > Synergistia > Synergistales > 79-D21 > 79-D21. The sequence goes on along the minus strand of JALHIN010000021.1, from coordinate 20,859 downwards.
GACCAGTCCGGCCCGGTGTTCTTCAGGATTCATCGGGATCCCTTTCGAGCTCGAAACGAAGGGGCAAAAGCTCGGCCAGGCCGTAGACAACAGGCCGTCCGCCCTGGTCGAGCACGATCGCCAATTCCGGGTTGAACTCGGCCATGACCTGCAGGCAGGCACCGCAGGGGAAGCAAGGGATGCCGTCCTTTCCGGCCACCCCTACCGCGAGTGGTTTCCCGGCTCCTGCCGATAACGCTGAAAAAAGTGCGATCCTTTCCGCGCACACGGTAAGGCCGAAACTTGCGTTTTCAACATTGCAGCCGACATGGACACGTCCATCGGCGGTCAACACCGCTGCCCCGACACGAAAGCCGGAATAGGGGGCATAGGCGCGACAACGCCCCTCTCTTGCGGCTTCGAGCAGGGCTTCAGCGTCCACTTGCGAAGAAGGCCGGTTTTCCGTTCGACCGTTCATTCCCCGAGCCCCTCGTCGTTTCTCTCCCCCGCCCGCTGCCTGTCGATCCGGAGCAGCTTGATCCGATGGTCCTCTACTTCGAGAACTTCGATGTTCCACGGCCCGAACTCCAGGACCTGTCCCTCCTCGGGGAAACGGCCGGCGAGGGCAAGGATGAAGCCCGCCACGCTGAAGACGTCCTCGGACTCGAAGGGATAATCGAGGGCTTCGCTCAGGTCCTCAAGGTTGACATGACCCTTTACCAGGTAGGTCCCTTCTCTTTCCTTCACGATGTCGGGGTTTTCATCGTCGTACTCGTCCTGGATTTCCCCGACGATCTCCTCGAGGAGGTCCTCAAGGGTAAGGATGCCCGCCGTTCCGCCGTACTCGTCCACGACGACGGCCATGTGAACCCTCTTTCCCTTCATGATTCCGAAAAGCTGGGCGATCTTCATGGTTTCAGGAACGAACATCGCATCTCTCTTGAGCTTCGAAACGGGCAGGTCGACCTGCCCTGAAACGAGGGCGGGGATGAGGTCCTTGACGTAAAGGATGCCCAGCACGTGATCGAGACTTCCCTTGTGGATCGGCAGCCGGGAATGTCCGTGCTCCTGGAAAACCTTGACCGCTTCCTGTATCGTGAGATTGTGCGGGACGGAGACGACATCCATCCTCGGAACCATGATTTCGTGGGCGCGCGTTTCCTCGAAGGCGATCACCCCGTGGATCATCTTGCGTTCTTCCTCTTCCAGGGCGCCGGTGTCACCGCCGATCGTGACCATTTGCTCGATTTCTTCCCGTGTGACGAACGGGTGCTGCGAGGAAAGGTCCACTCCGAACAGTTTGCCGATCCCCCTGACAATGGCGAGGATCAGCGCATTGACGGGGAACATCAGGCGGCTGATGAAGCGAAGCGGTGCGATGACCTTGAGAAGAAGCCCTTCCGGGCGCGCAACGGCCACCGTTTTCGGGAGGATCTCGCTGAAAACGACGATCAGCGAGGTCATGACAAGGACGGAAAGCCACAGACCCCGCCCGCCTGCAAGCTGGATCGCAAGTGCGGTTGCGACGGCGGCTGCCGCGATGTTGACGAGGTTGTTCAACACCAGGGTGACGGTCAGGACGGATTGGACGTTCGACATAAGCCACCCCAGGGATTTTCGGCTCTTGGGGTGCTTTTCCTGCAGGGCGAGCAACTTGCCCTTTCCCGAGGAGGTGATGGCCGTTTCGCTGAAACTGCAAAGCGCCGAAAGAAAAAGGAGCAGCAGGAGAAGCAGGATGTGATTGATTAAACTCGGTATGTCCGTATCCAACTGACGATCAGTCCTCCTTGAACCGCAACGCGATTATACCTTCTGAAGGTAGCGCTCCAAGAGATTTTCCTGCTCGGAGAACATCGCTGTCTCTTTTTCTTCGGTGTCGTGATCCCAGGCCAGGAGGTGAAGGAAGCCGTGCATCAGGACCCGAAGGAAATCGACACTGGCATCGCGATTTTCGCCGTCCGAGGACAATTTTACGACTTCCGGGCAAATCACGATATCTCCGAGGGGAATTTCACTCCAACCCCTGGGAGGGGTAAATTCCCCGCCCCGTTCCCACATGGGGAAAGACAGGACATCCGTGGTTTCATCCAGGAACCGGTAGCGTCGGTTCAGGTCCTTCATGGTCTGGGTCGAGCAGAATTTCAGCGAGACGCTCGCCATCTCGGATGCTGCAAGGTCCGGGTCCGTTTCTTCCAGGTATTCCCTCCAGACTTCTTCGAGTGCGTCGTAATCGGGCACCTTTATGCCGAATTCTTCCAGCAGCCCTTCCTCGTCGTCAATCTGAACCGCTAATTTCATCTGGTTCACTTCCTTCCTGTTCTCCTTCAAAAATTGGCCTTGTCCCGGTGATGTCCCGTTTATGGTAAATGGAGCGAAGCGTCTGGATGAAGCTCTCCTTGATCAGGGTGAGGTCTTTCAGCGTGAAATCGACGAGCTCCAGCTGACCGTCCAGCATTTTCGATTCCAGTACTCCTTCTACCGTTTCCCTGAGTTCGGGAAGTCCCCTGATCGTCCCGCCCGCAGCCCGAACGGCCGCTTCAACCGAGTCCGCCAGCATGACCAGGGCCGTTTCCCTGGAGGAGGGTTTCGGGCCCGGATAGCTGAACTGCTCGCGGGGCAAGTCTTCGCCCCTGGCCTTCGACTTCCGGTAAAAGTAGGTCAGGCAGGTCGTGCCGTGATGTTCGGCAATGAATTGACGGATGCGGGTCGGCAGGTTGTAGCGCCTCGCGAGATCCAGGCCGTCCTTTACGTGGGAGAGAATCACGAGGGCAGACATCGAAGGCTTCAGGTCATCGTGCAGGTTTTCCCCCGGCATCTGGTTTTCAGCGAAAAACTGCGGGCGCTTCAATTTCCCGATATCGTGGAAATAGGCGCCGGCCTTGACGAGAAGGCTATCGAGTCCGAGGACGTCGGCAGCCGCCTCGCAAAGGGTCCCGACCATCAGCGTGTGGTGGTAGGTTCCCGGGGCTTCCATCTGAAGCCTTTTCAGTAGCGGGTTCGAGGGGTGGCTCAGGTCCATCAGGCGAAGCGGGGAAAGGATGTCGAACATCGTGTCGAGCATCGGCAGCAAGGCCACGGTGAAGGTTGCCCAGCCCAGAACGGAAAGAAGGTAGACCCCCGTCACATGGCCTGCGAGCGGCAGGCCGAGCCACCAGCGGACCGACGATGCAGCGACGGCGGCCGATAAACCCGTCAAGCACTGCTGTTTCCAAAGGTCGAGCCGGGTGTTCGACCCTCGGAAGACGAGGTAGCCGGTGATCGACGCGGCGATTCCGGAAAGCGCCCAAAGGATCAGCTGGGCGATGGATCCCGAATAGGAAAGCAGGGCTCCGATGACCGCTCCTCCGAGGGAGACGTGGAAGGCAAGCGGGGTTGGAAGGGTCAGGTAGAGCCATCCGGTGAGAGGCAGGAACGCCAGCGTATCGGCCTTGAACAGAGCCGATAGGACCTGGATGGCCCAACCGATGCTCAGCAGGCAGAAGATGTAGACGAGGTCCCGCTGGGAAACCTGGATTTCCCGGCATGCGGCGTAAACGGTCGGCCAGAAGCTCCAGACGAACACCGAAAGCAGGATGAAGGCCAGGGAGCGGTACGGAAGGTTTCCCTTCGGGTACCCCTGGGCCTCGAGCAAGCGGAATTTCTGCGGCGTGACGACTTCGCCCCGGGATACGATGACATCGCCGGGGTAAACCGTGCGCACCACGGGTTCGACTTTCGCGGCGGTTTCCCGTTTCAGTTTCTCGGTCGCTTCATCGTCCACCTTGGCAGGTTCCTGGAAAATTTCCACCAGGATCTGGAAGACGGTGTTCTGGTCGGGCCGCGAAATGGGCAGGCGGATGATCCGGTCCCAGAGCTTCGTCTGGACATCCTTGTCCCAATCCCGGGTCTCGAGGAGCGAGAGCCCGAGTTCCCTGGCCAGGTGAAGCATTCGGGTCCGCTTTTCCTGGGTCATGGAGGAAAGCAGTCCCCTCAGGGAGGGGGAAAGGCTTTCAAGTGCGTTCCAGCGGGATAGCTGCTCGAGGGAATCGCGGATTCGCCTCTCGGCATGTGTATCCCTTGTCATGACGGAAACGATTTTTTGTGCGGCAATCTGCCGAAGGCGTTCCGTGTTTTCGTCGTCGACGTATCGGGTTTCCAGGATCGCGATGTAGGTTCGGGGGGAAGGTTCCCCCAGCCGGTACGCCCCGCGGCTTTCTCCAAGCCACCAGCCGAGGAGGACCAGGAAAAAAACAACGACCAGGAGAGATGCCCTCAAGGTCCAGTAGCCGGGGTCGATCTCCCTGAGCCGTTGAAGGGTCGATGAATTAGACCTGCCTGCCCTGCTCGTAGGACTCATAAGCCCTCACGATCCTCTGGACCAGTTCGTGGCGCACCACGTCTCCATGCCCGAAACGGATGAAAGCGATTCCCGGAATGCCCCCAAGCACCTGTTCGACGACCTTCAACCCGGACTCCTTGCCGGAGGGCAGGTCGACCTGGGTGATGTCCCCCGTTACGATGACCTGCGACCCGAAGCCCATCCGGGTGAGAAACATCTTCATCTGCTCGGGAGTGGTGTTCTGGGCCTCATCCAGGATGATGCAGCTCTCGTTCAGCGTACGCCCCCTCATGTAGGCAAGCGGAGCGATTTCAATGACGCTTTTGTCGATGTACCGGAGGAACCGGTCGGGCTGGAGGAGGTCGAAAAAAGCGTCATACAGAGGCCGTAGGTAAGGTTCGACCTTTTCCATCAGGTCTCCCGGGAGGAACCCCAGTTTTTCGCCGGCTTCCACGGCAGGCCGCACAAGGATGATCCTGTTGAAGCGGCCCGCCTTGAGAGCTGCAACGGCATGCGCCACGGCAAGGTAGGTCTTTCCGGTCCCGGCGGGCCCGATCGCAAAGACCAGTTCGTTTTTCTTCATGGCCTCCAGGTATGCCCTCTGGCCTTCAGTCCTGGCCCTGACCGGTTTGCCTCGGGTCGTAAGGCAAATGACGTCCTCGTACAAGGAGGCGAGATTGAAATCCGTCCTTTCTCCGATCGCTTCGGCAGCATAGCGGATTTCCGAGGAGCCGACGGGATGTCCCTTCCGGCAAACCTCCAGGAGCTGGATGACCAGTTTTCCTGCCTTTTCGACGGGGCCGGGTTCCTGGCCGCTGACCGAAAGGTCCAGCCCCCTGGCCGAAATTCGGACGTCCAGCAGTCGTTCGATGAGCTTTAGGTTCTCGTCCCCGGGGCCCAGCAGCCGGGACAGGGTTTCCTCGCTGTCTGCCGAAATGTGGACCTGTCTCGCCTTGTCGATGAAGGATTCCTCCCCTAGTTCTCGCGGACGACGGACTTGACCGCCGGGACGATCGACTTGATGACCGACTCGACCTGCACTCGAAGCGTTTCCTGGGCGAAGGGGCAGGTGCCGCAAGCCCCGACAAGGCGGACCGAAAGCTTGCCCTCGGATTCTTCGAAACCGACGAACTCGATGTCTCCTCCGTGCGACTGGAGAGCCGGCTTGATTTCCTCTTCGATCACTTTCAGGATTTGTTCCGTGGCTGTCATGGCAGTTTCCTCCCTAACCGTTTAGTCATTGGGCTCCAAGGGCCTGTTCCCGGTTTCTGGCTAAACCGGATACACTCCTTCTTCGACCGGTTTTTCAAGGCCGACGTCCCTCATCGTCGCCTTCGCGAACTTCCGGACAAGGAAGTCCCTGGCAACGGCAGGAAACAGAACGTAGCTTAACACATCCTCGGGCTGGAGGATCCACGGAGCGATGGCTTTTTTAGCCTCTTCCAGCTCCGGAGGAAGGACTTCGCCAGGCCTGCAGGAGATCGGGGTTTCCTCGCCGATGACCTGGCGGCGGATTTCGGGGTCCACTTCTGCAGGAGGACGCCCGTAGTACCCGAGCAGGTATTGCCGGATTTCCTTGGGAACGACTTTCCACCGCCCCATGAGGACGTTCAGCGTCGCCTGGGTCCCGACGAGCTGGCTGGTGGGCGTTACCAGGGGGGGATATCCCATTTCCCGGCGGACCCTCGGGATTTCCTTCAACACCTCGTCCAGGCGGTGAAGGGCCTTCTGATCCTTGAGCTGGCTCACCAGGTTGGAATACATCCCTCCTGGAATCTGGTAGATCAAAACGTTGATGTCGACTCCCTCGATGCCCATCACCAGGCTGCTGTATTTTTCCTTGACTTCCTTGAAGTGCAGGGCAACGGGAAGCAGGCTTTCGAGGGTCATGCCGGTGTCGTAGGGTCCCCCCCGGAGGGCCGCGATCATCGTTTCGGTCGCGGGCTGGCTTGTCCCCATCGCAAACGGAGAGATGGCGCAATCGATGGTATCCGCTCCCGCTTCGATGGCGGCGAGGTAGGCCATCGCGGCCATGCCGCTGGTGTAGTGGCTGTGGACCTGGACCGGAAGGCCGGTCCGCTCCTTGATCGCCTTGACGAGTGAAAACGCGTCGACGGGACTCATGAGGCCCGCCATGTCCTTGATGCAGATCGAGTCGGCCCCCATCTCCTGCATCTGGTGGGCGATGTCGGCAAAGTTTTCCAGGGTATGGACGGGTGAAATGGTGTAGGAAAGCGCCATCTGCAGGTGGGCTCCTTCACGCTTGACCTGGTCCGCGGCGATTTCCATGTTCCGCAGGTCGTTCAGCGCATCGAAAACCCGGATGATGTCCAGCCCGTTTCCGATGGCCCTCTTGACGAATTCCCGCACCGCGTCATCCCCGTAATGACGGTAGCCGACAAGATTTTGTCCCCTGAGAAGCATTTGGAGCTTTGTTTTCTTGAACCGCTTGCGCAGTTCCCGGAGGCGTTCCCAGGGATCCTCGTCAAGAAAGCGCATGCAGGTGTCAAAGGTGGCTCCGCCCCAGATTTCCATCGCTCCGTAGCCGACCTCGTCCATCAGTTCCGCGACCGGGATCATGTCCTCGGTTCGAAGGCGCGTTGCCATGATGGACTGGTGCGCGTCCCGGAAGGCGGTCTCCATGATCCTGACTTTTCTCTCCGGACGAGTAGCCGGTTCCGTGGCGGACGGGTTCTTTTCCAGGGTTACCGGGCTAGGCTCACCGTTCAAATTCGGACGGTCCGGTTTGTTTTCCATGACTCCTTCCCTCCTCCATCCTGTCCTCTCGGGTCAACAGGATTGCTTAGCTTTTTCCCAAAAATCGTCGAGTTCGTCAAGGCTGAATTCTTTCCAAGGCCTCCCGCTTTCCGCGACAGAGTTCTCCACGAACCGGAACCGCTCCGCGAATTTTTTCGAGGCCTGCTGCAGGGCCTCTTCCGGGTTGACCCCGCAATGTCGTGAAAGGTTGACCGCTGCGAAGAGAAGGTCCCCGATCTCCTCGCCGATGCGGCTGCCGTGACCGGACGAAAGGGCTTCCTGGATCTCGGCGAGTTCTTCCTTCACTTTGCCAAGGACCGGAGATGTGTCTCCTGCAGGCCAATCGAAACCGAATTTGGCTGCCCGCTCCTGGATCCGAAAGGCTTTCAGCAGAGAAGGCATCGACCTCGGGATTCCGGAAAGGATGGAAGAATCGTTTCCGTTCTTCTTTTTTTCCACGGTCTTGATCGCTTCCCAGTTGCGCATGACCTCCTCCGAATCCGCCACATTCAGGTCGCCGAAGACATGGGGATGACGCTGGATCAGCTTCGAGCAGATTTTCCGAAGAACGTCGCGAATCGTGAACGATCCTTTTTCGGAAGCGATCTGGGCGATGAAGACGACCTGAAGGAGAAGGTCCCCGCTTTCCTCTAGGATCGCCCTTTCGTCGCCGTCTTCGATGGCTTCCACGAGTTCATAGGCTTCTTCGACGATGTACCGTCGGAGGGTGCCGAAATCCTGCTCTTTATCCCAGGGGCACCCGCCTGGGCCCCTCAGCTTTTCCATGATGGAGACGAGCTGGGAAAAGTCTCCGTCACGGTCGTCATGACGGCCTTCCATCGAATTCACCCTCCTCTTTGTCACGATGCAAGCCCCTCCCAGTCAACCATTTTGACGAGAGAAGCGATTCCCCTGAAACCACCCGGGCCGACCGCCCAATTTTTCCCCCGTTTCCACCCGGAATCCGGCAGCAGGGGAGGGACTCCGGCCAACGAGCCTTTCAGGAGCGTTTCCTTCGAAGTCACCTGAACCGAGTCGATCCCGAGGCGTTCCCCGGCTCTCTTGAGGAGGGCCAGCCCGAAAATGGCCTCGACGGCGGGCGGCGGGGGGCCGAACCGATCCCTCACCTCGTCCATCAGGCTTGAAAGTTCGCTCCTATCTTGCTCTCGCAAAAGGCGCCTGTAAAGGGCAATACGGACACCCGGCTGGGGAATGTACGAGGGGGGGATCTGAAGGGGGGCCAGAATTTCGATTTGCGTTCCGGCCAGGGCCTTCCCTCTCAGGATCGAAACCTGGTCTTCCAGCATGCGGCAATAGAGGTGGTACCCGACCCGTTCGACATGTCCATGCTGGGCTGTTCCAATGACCTGACCGCCTCCGCGGATTTCGAGGTCCCGTTGCGCGAGTTCGTACCCGGAACCCGGATCGGAGAGTTCCCCGATTGCCTCGAGCCGTTCACGCGCTTCCCTCGAAAGAGGGATTTCCCGCGGGTAGAAGAAAAAAGCGAAAGCTTGTTCCTCCCGCCGGCCCACCCTTCCTCTCAGCTGGTAAAGCTGCGCCAGGCCCAGCTCGTGGGCGTCGTCCACGACCAGGGTGTTCGCACGCGGGATGTCCAGTCCGCTTTCGATGATGGTCGTGCAGACAAGGATATCCGTTTCCCCGGAATAGAATTGTAGCATCGCCTTTTCAAGAGCATCCTCCCCCATCTGACCGTGGGCGATGTCGATTTTCAGGGAAGGGAAGAGGGTTCGGAGGACTCCTGCCCGTGCCTCGATGTCGGCGATCCGGTTATGAACGAAGAAAGTCTGTCCGCCCCGTGCCTTTTCCCTCAGGATTCCGCGAATGAGCAGGTCTTCCCTCCAGGGGCTCACGACGGTCAACACCGGGTGTCGCCGGTGGGGAGGCGTCGAGATGACCGAGATGTCGCGGAGGCCCCCGAGGGAGAGGAAAAGGGTACGCGGGATCGGCGTCGCGCTCATCATGAGAACGTCGACGTCCGGCTTCAGTTTTTTCGAATGCTCCTTGTGGAGAACCCCGAATCGATGTTCTTCGTCGACGATGACCAGCCCCAAGTCCTTGAACTTCACATCCCTCTGCACCAGCCGGTGCGTTCCGATCAGGATGTCAACTCGGCCTTCGGCGACGGAGCGGATGATCTCCCGCTGTGTCCTCCGTGGAACAAAACGGCTTAGGACTTCCACTCGGATGGGGAGTTCCCCGATGCGCGAGAGAAAGGTTTCGTAATGCTGCTGGGCAAGCAGGGTTGTAGGAACGAGTACCGCCACCTGTTTCCCCGACTCCGCGGCCTTGACCGCCGCCCTGAAGGCCACTTCGGTTTTCCCGAAGCCCACGTCTCCCACGAGAAGCCGGTCCATCGGGTGGGGCTTTTCCATGTCCCTCTTGATATCCTGGATTGCCCTCAACTGGTCCGCCGTCTCGGCGAAGGGGAACGACTCCTCGGCCTCGGCGGAAAAAGGTCCGTCCCCTGAAAAGGCGAAACCGGGTGAAACTTCGCGAAGCGCATAAGTCTGGAGTAGTTCGAGGGCAGCTTCGTGCACCTTGCGGCGGACCCGCGCCAGGCTTTTTTTCCAATGGACGGATTTGAGCGAATCGGGTGACGGTTCGGCCCCGCGCGGCGCAAGGTAGGGGGTGACTTTCCAAAGCTGGAAGGGAGGCACGAGAAGACGCTGCCCCCCCGCATATTCGATCACGACGTATTCCTGCTTTTCCGAGCGGGCGTTCGGTACGCTTTCGAGGCCGACGAACCGGCCTATTCCGTAATCCTCGTGCACGACCCATTCCCCGACAGTAAGCCGTTCGCTCCATTCGAGGGGCGGCAAGGGAACCCCTTCGGTCGGCGGGACCGCAGAAATTCCGCTGATGTCCGGATCCGAAACGATCACGACTTTTTCCGATGGGCTGATGAACCCGGAACCCAGTGCGGCTTCCTTCACCCCGATGCCTTGCTCGGTAAGCCGTTTCGCAAGGGAGGAGTCCGTCGTGTGCACGGTAACCGACATCCCAAGGTTGTTCCATTCGGCGAGAGCTGCGGAAAGCGCCTGCAGACGCCCTCGGAAGGAAGGGATGGGGGCGAGGTCGATTTTCCCGGAAACCCGCTCGGTCGAAGCCTTGAGGCGGAGAAGGGGAAAAAGGGAAAGCCGAAGGTAAAGAACGTCCCACTCGGGAAGCTCCTCCAGGCCGGTTTCTTCCCTCAACCCTTCCCAGACCCACCTGTAATGGTCCGCCTGCGAGGCAGTTTCCGCGGGCTCGAAGAGAAAGACCCGGGTCGAATCGGGGAAGAATTCTTCCAGAGGGGGGATCTTTCCCTCCCTGACTGCGGAGATATCGACGGCTTCGATAGGGCCTGTGCTTCGCTGGGTTTGCGGATTGAAAAACCGCAGCGATTCGATGCAATCGTCCAGGAATTCCACTCGCAGGGGGCTTCTGACCGAAGGGTCGAAAAGATCCAGGATGCTGCCCCGCACGACGAATTGTCCAGGGGCCCAAACCGTTTCCACTCGCTCGTACCCCGATGAGGCAAGCCAGCCCAGCAGAGCCGGGCGGCCGACCCGCTCTCCGAGGCGCAAGGGAAACTTCCCTTCGGCCAGGGCCAGGGGGGCCATTAGGGAGCCCGGTGTGCAGACAAGGATGCCGCCCCTCGACTTCCATCGGGCAAGTTCTTCTCCGCGCTGGATGCGGATTCCCCTGTTCAGGAGGCCCGCCGTTGTCAGGGGAATCTCGGGCAGGAACGCGTGGGGCACGTTTTTCCCGCTCAGCGTTTTCAGGTCCGAAAGGAATTCCGCCTGCCTGCGCGGATCCGGGAGAATGACGAGGGCAGGGAAGGGAAAATCCCTCAAAAGCCAAGGTCCCGCTGCCCTACCGGCAATCAGGGAGAGATCCTTGTTCTGCCAGGGGCCCCATTCTTTCTTTCGGATGAAACCGGGGGGCAAGTTCTGCAGATCAGCCGGCATTGACCCGATTCATGGCCCGGTCGATGCCGAGCCGAAGCCAGAGCATCACGGCTTCCGCCGCCTTTTCCAGGAAAGCATCCAGCCGGGCCTGCTCTTCTTCGTCGAACCGATCCGTCACGTAGTCGGCAAGGCCTTTCGCCTGGATCGGCCGTCCGATTCCGCAACGAAGCCTAGGCACGTCCAGGGTCTGCAGGGCTCCGAGGACGGATGCGATCCCGTTGTGTCCGCCTGCCGACCCGCTTGCGCGCAACCGCAACGTGCCGAAAGGCAGAGCCACGTCGTCGACGACGATCAGGCACTCCTTCGGGGAGAGGTTCAAGTCCCTGACTGCCGCAAGCACGGATTTCCCGCTGAGGTTCATGTAGGTCATCGGCTTGAGGACGCAGAGGGAATCGCTTCCGACTCGGCAGGGGCCCCAGAGGAGACCGTGGAACCGGTTCAAGGGACCCTTCAGACGCAGGCGGCTGATGACCAGATCGGCCACCAGCCACCCGAGATTGTGCCGTGTCCAGGCATACTCGAGACCGGGGTTCCCCAGTCCCGCGACCAGCTTCAAAGGACTTATGCCTCCTCCTGGTTCTTGGCCTTGCCCTTTGCCAGGACTTCGACTTCCTTGCGTTCCGTTTCCTCCGCCGGGGCCGTTTCCTCCGCTCGAGGCTCTGCAGCGACCACGACGGGCAAGTCCGCGTCGTCCACCAGTTCCGCCGATTCCGGCAGGACAAGATCCCGCAGGCGGATTTCTTCGCCAAGGGCGAGATTGCGAACGTCAACGGTGAGGACGTCGGGGATTTCCCGAGGCAGGACTTCGATCGCAACTTCGTGGAAAAGCTGTTCGAGGATTCCTCCCGCCTTGACCCCGGGGCAGGATTCGCGATTCAGGATTTCGACGGGGACCTTGACCTGCACCTTCTGCCCCGAAACGAGCTGGTAGAAATCGACATGAAGGAGGTTCCCGTTGAGGAAATCCCTCTGGACATCCCTCATTAGCGCCATTTCGGTCTTCCCGTCCGGAAGCGCGACTTCCAGCCTGTAGGTTTCCCAGTGCCCGGAGTTCAGTGCGGGAAGGATGTCCCGGCTCTTGACCTTGACCGGGACCGAATCGGGGTAACCCCTTCCGTAAAAAACGGCGGGGACGTATCCCTGCGCTCGAAGCTTAGAGGCTTCCTGTTTGCCGCTTTTCTCCCTCGCCTCGAGGGTTACCTTCAAAAGTTCGGACATGATGTTTCCTCCTCCCGGAATGCCGGTTCGGCCAAAACCGAACCCGCCTAGTAGAAAAGTATGCTGACCGAATGGTCAGAGTGGATGCGATTGATCGCCTCCGCAAAGAGGGGGGCGATGGACAGCACGGTAATATTATCCAACTTTTTCTCATCGGGCAACGGAATCGTGTCGGTCAGAACGAGCTGGTGGATCGGCGAATTTTTCAGGTTTTCGATGGCTTTGCCGGAAAGGACTCCGTGCGTCGCACAGGCATAGACCCTCTCTGCCCCTCTTTCCAGCAACGCCCTGGCGGCATTGACCATGGTGCCGGCAGTGTCCACGATATCGTCCACCAGGATCGCTACCTTGCCTCGAACATCTCCGATGATTTCCATCACTTCGCAAAAGTTTGCGACTTCATGGGAACGCCGCTTGTCCACGATCGCGAGGTCGGCGTTGAGCTTGACCGCGAAGCGCCTGGCCCGGACCACCCCGCCGATATCGGGCGAAATCACGACGATTTTTTGCTGGTCGAAGGCTTCTTTCAGGTTTTCCTTGAAATAGGAAGCCAGAAGGGGAATGCCGGTGAGATGGTCGACGGGCCGGTCGAAGAATCCCTGGATTTGCCCTGCATGAAGATCCGCAACGACGAGCCGGTCCGCCCCTGCTTTTTCAATGAGGTTCGCAACGAGCTTCGACGTGATGGGTTCCCTGGCTTTCGTTTTGCGGTCCTGCCTCGCATACCCGAAGTAGGGCGTGACGACGTTGATCCGGTACGCCGAAGCCCTTCGAAGGGCATCGATCATGATCAACAGTTCCATCAGGTTTTCGTTCACAGGCTCCGAAGTGGGCTGCACCACGTAGACGTCGGCTCCGCGCACGCTTTCCTCGATGGAAAGCCCGATCTCGCCGTCCGAAAACCGGAACAGCTTCGAGGACGCCATGGGAACCCCCAGCGTATCGGCCACCTTTTGCGCGAAAGCCGGGTGAGCCGATCCGGTGAAGATTTTCATCTGCCTCAATTGCGTGACCATCCTTCTTCCTCCTTCCGCGAAACCGTTTTCCTTCTGCGCGCCCAGCCCTCGATATTCCTTTGCCTGGCCCGGCCCACGGCCAAGGCGCCGCTCGGGACATCCTCCGTGATTGTCGACCCCGCCGCGGTGAAGCATTCGTCGTGCAGGACGACGGGCGCAACCAGCATCGTGTCGCTTCCGACGAAGCAATCGTCTCCGATGCAGGTCGGATTCTTCCGGGAACCGTCGTAGTTGCAGGTGATCGTCCCGGCACCGATGTTGCTGCGCTTTCCGATCTTCGCGTCACCGATGTAGGAAAGGTGCGGGACCTTGCTGTTTTCCCCGATGCGGGAATTCTTCACTTCCACGAATTTCCCAGCGAAGGCGCTGCTTTCTAGGCAGCTGTTGTCCCGAAGGCAGGCAAAAGGCCCGACCTTGGCTTTCGGGCCGATTTCGCTGTCCGTGATGCAGCAGAATGCCACGAGGTGGGCGTTTTCCCGGACAACCGCGTTGCGGAGGATCGAATGGCTTCCGACCACCGCACCGCTTCGGATCTCGGTTTTCCCCCAGATCTGGACGTCTGCCTCGATTCGGACATCGGGCTCCAGGAGCACACCGGGGCCGATCCAAGTCGTTTGTGGATCCATGATCCGGATCCCGTTGCGGAGGTGGCGCATCAGGATGCGGTCTCGCATTACCCTGTTGGCTTCCGCGAGCTGCAGGGGATCGTTGATGCCGAAGAGATCTTCGCCACTTTCCCAAAGAAGTGCCTGTACGCGTTGGCCCGATTCCGCCAGGAGCGGAAGGACGTCGGGGAGATAGTATTCCCCCTGGGCGTTGCGGTTTTCCAGCCGGTCGATGACCCCGGAAAGGGCCTTGGTGCTGAACACATAGATGCCGCTGTTGACCTCGTTCACCGCGAGTTCTTCGGGAGAGGCGTCCTTCTCTTCGACGATCCGGCAGCAACCGTCGGTCCGGATGACCCGGCCGTACCCGGTGGGGTTTTCCGCCCTGAAGGTCAACAGGGTCGCGGCCTCACCGACACCAGCGTGTTTTCTCAAAAGTGCCTCGAGGGCTTCGCGGGTAAGCAGCGGGGCATCTCCCGGCAGGACGACCAGGGTTTCAAGGGCCTTCCACCATTTTCCGGCCGCCTGGACCGCGTGTCCCGTGCCTTTTTGTTCCGCCTGCAAAACAGGGACGGCCTCCGGCCACTCCGACTGCAGGTAACGCGTCACCTCGTCTGCCCCGTGTCCTACGACGACAGCGGTTTTGGTGATCCCCGCTTCGGCCAGCGCCTCCAAGGGGTAACGGAGAAGGGGTTCCTCGAGGATCTGGTGAAGCACTTTGGGAACCTGGCTTTTCATTCGCGTGCCTTTTCCGGCCGCAAGGACAAGTGCGCCGGTTCCGTCCGAATGGAACATGGGGCGCTTTCCTCCTTTGGTTCGGGTCGGTCAAAATCATCCGGCATGACCACCCGCAATTCAAGTGGAAAAATCAAAAAGGAGGAAGGAAGCCTTCCCCCCAGAAATGCGATGGCTGGGGTGGCTGGATTTGAACCAGCGATGGCGGATCCAAAGTCCGCTGCCTTGCCGCTTGGCTACACCCCAGTTCGAGCCTGAACATTATAGCGTTTTGGAGCGAGAGCCTGTCAAGAACGAATTGGTCTTTCCAGAACGGCAACCGATTCGACGTGTGAGGTCTGCGGAAAGAGGTCGAAAGGAACGAGTTTACGGAGTTCGTAGCCTGCGCTCTCATGAAGAAGCCGGACGTCGCGCCCCAGGGTTGCCGGGTTGCAGGAAACGTAGACAAGGCGGGGCGCACGCAGGCAGGAGACGGCCTCGAGCACGGCAGGGTGGCAACCGGAGCGCGGCGGATCCAAGACGATCGTGTCGGGCGGCCTTTCCCCGGCATTGAAATCGAACCGCTCGGCGGGAACTTCCGCGGCCCTTACGTTGGAGAAACCGTTTCTCCTTGCGTTCTCGCGGAGGCATTCGACGGAGGGTTTCCATTCCTCCACCGCAAGAACGCTGGACGCGCGGGAGGCAATGAAGCATGTCAGCGTCCCGACGCCGGCGTACAGCTCAAGGACGTTTTCCGAACCGTTCGGGCAGGCTTCTGCTGCTGCGGTTTCGTAAAGGTGAACGGCTTGCATCGTGTTGACCTGGGAAAAAGAAGTGGCTTCGAACTTGAAAGTCATGTTGCCGAAACGCTCGAAAAAGAAAGAACGTCCGGAAAGGCTTCGGGTGATCGGCCCGAAAATTGCGTTTCCGCGGGAAGGGTTCAGGTTCAGAACGAACCCCGAAAGAGTCGGGCATCTCCTTCGGATTCGCCGCGCCAGGGCGGTAAGGCTGTCTAGGGTCGAAGGCTCCGGAAATTCCCGCACGACGAGTACCGCGAGAAGTTCCCCGGTTTCCTGGCCTCCTCGAAGAACGACGTGGCGCAGGGAACCTCTTCCGGTCCGCTCGTCATAAGGAGACAATCCCGTCTGCCTGAGTCCCCGGTTGATTTCCGGGAGCAGGACGTTCAGTCCCTTCATGGCGACGGGACAGTTCTCCACCGGGACGACCTTGTGTGTGCCTTTCCTGAAGTATCCGATTTCCAGCAGGGTTTTCTCGCCTGAGACGGGAAGGGAGATTTTGTTGCGGTACCCCAGGGCGAGCGGGCTCGGCCGGACTGGTTCGAAGCCTTCCAAAGGGACCTGTTTGCCGGTCCGCGAAAGGGCGTCGGTTAGCATCTGAAGTTTCAGGCGGAGCTGGAAAGGATAGGAGGCATGCTGAAGTTGGCAACCGCCGCATTTGCCGTGAAGAGGGCAAGCGGGATCAGTCCGTTCCGGGTGAGGAGAAAGCACCCGGACGAGGCGCGATGTGCAGTAATCCTTCTTTTCCGTCGTAATTTTCGCCAGGACGGTTTCTGCCGGCAATGCTCCAGGAACGAAGACGACTTTTCCTTGCCCGTCTCGGGCGATACCGTCTCCCTGGCTATCGAGCTTTTCGATGGTCAACTGGATCAGTTTGTCAGGTACGGTTTTCATCGTTCTCCTTTTTTCCCCGATAAAAGGGGCGGCCCGTGAAGGCCGCCCCGCCAGTCCTGTTGTTCGAGGGGACAGTTACTTTTTCTCCTTCATCATCGCGTATCCTTCTTCGAAAGCTTGTTCGTTCAGCTTCTCGGTTCCCTTGGGAACTCTCGCGAGGATCGCTTTTTTGACCGAATCGGGCTGGATGACGTTCGCCAGCTCGAGGATCCTTGCTGTCGCGCCCAGCGCGACCATGTTGGTGACCATTTCCTTGCCGAGCTTTTCCTTGGCTGTTCTCACGATGGGGAGCAGGTAGATGTCCGCATCGACCTGGGGGAGTTCGGAAACGTAGAAATCGTCCAGGATGATCGTCCCGCCCTTCTTCGTGTCGTGGGCGTATTCTTCGCAGGCCTTCTGGGTGAGGATCACCTGGAGGTCAGGACGAGTGGCTTTCGGATAGTCGATCACGTCCTTGGAAACGACGACCTCGGACTTCGATGCGCCGCCGCGGGCCTCCGGACCGTAGGCCTGGCTCTGGACAGCATAGACGTTTTCGTACAGGGCGGCGGCTTCTCCGGTCACGACTGCCGCAAGAATAACGCCCTGGCCGCCCGAACCGGCAAAACGAATTTCAAAACGCTCGCTCATGAAGGCTACCCCCTAACCCGCTCGATCAGCTTGAGATAGGCCTCGGTATATTCCTGGCCCTCCCGGTCGACAAACTCTCCAATGATGATTTTGCCTTTCTTTTCCTCTTCCGTCATTTCCTTGGCTTTTGCCTTGGGGACAGAGTTCTCGCGGAAGAAGATGAGGTTGTCGACAGGGTTTGGGCGCTTGTTCTTGCGCCCGAACTGGGTGTGGCAATGGGTGATGATTTCCACGACCGAGAAGCCCTTTTTCTGGATGGCCTTCTTGATATATTGCTCGCAAAGGGCAGGCTGGGCGATGGTGGCCCGTGCGACATAGGAGGCCCCGGCTCCTTCTGCAAGCCTGCAGATGTCGAAGGGAGTGTCGATGGCTCCGTAGGGGGCCGTGGTGGCCCTTGCCCCGACAGGGGTCGTGGGCGAGGCCTGTCCGCCCGTCATTCCGTAGATGTTGTTGTTCATGACGATTGCCGTGATGTCGATATTGCGCCGGCAGGCGTGGATGAAATGGTTGCCGCCGATGGCCGTGCAGTCGCCGTCGCCCATCACGTCAATCACGGTCAGCTCGGGCCTTGCCAGCTTGATCCCGGTTGCGAAAGCGAGTGAACGGCCGTGTGTCGTGTGGACGGTGTTGGCGTTGATGTAGCCGGGCATGCGGCTGGAGCAGCCGATCCCCGAAGCGATCACCGTCTCCTCGCGAGTCTTGCCGAGGTCGACCAGGGAACGAAGGATCGCATGCAGGATGATCCCGTGTCCGCAACCCGGGCACCAGATGTGGGGGAAGAATCTCGTCCGCAGCCAGGGTTTGATTTCTTCGCGTGGCATGGTTAGGCCACCTCCTCGATCGTTGCGAGAATTTCATGCGGGCGCAGGATCTCTCCGTTGACCAGGTTGCTGGGGATGACCTCCGCCTTGCACCCCAGGGCAATTTTCACTTCCGAGAGCATCTGTCCGCAGTTGAGTTCCGGGACGATGACCTTCTTTGCCTGGGCGGCCGCTCGGGCCAGTTCCTTGTCAGGGAACGGCCAGAGGGTGATCGGGCGGAAGTGCCCGACCTTGATTCCCTTTGCCCTTGCTTCGCGAACCGCCCGGACGGCGGACCGAGCCACACAGCCATAGGAAACGACCAGGATCTCCGCGTCCTCGGTCTGTTCGAGATCGTACCTGACGATTTCGTCACGGAAGCGCTCGACTTTCCTGACGAGTCGAAGGTGCTTTTTCCCGATCTCTTCCGGTTCGTTGGTGGGGAATCCGTAGTCGTTGTGGGTCAGCCCCGTGACGTGCCAACGGTAACCATCACCGAACGAGGCCATCGGGGGGACGTCGTCTTCTTCATCGGCGAGATACGGTACGAAGGTTTCAGGAGAAACTTTCGGTTTTTTCCTGTCGACGATCGGGTAGGATCCCGGTTCGGGAATGACGACTTTCTCGCGCATGTGGCCGATGACCTCGTCACTCATGACGAGGACCGGCTGCCGAAAACGCTCGGCCATGTTGAAAGCGTCGATCGTCAGCTCAAAACACTCCTGCACGGATGAAGGTGCGTAAGCGATCGTTCCGTGGTCGCCGTGAGTTCCCCAGCGCGCCTGCATGACATCCTGCTGGGATACGCGGGTGGGCAAACCGGTTGAGGGGCCTCCGCGCATGACGTCGATCACCACGATTGGGATCTCGGCCATGTAGGCCAGCCCGAGGTTTTCCTGCTTGAGCGAGAAGCCGGGGCCGGACGTAGCGGTCATGGCCTTGTAGCCTGCAATCGAGGCACCGATCGTCGCGGCGATTCCGCCGATTTCGTCCTCCATCTGGATGAAACGGCCGTTGATTTTCGGAAGTTCTTCCGCCATCACTTCGGCAATTTCGGAGGACGGAGTGATGGGATAGCCGCCAAAAAAGCGGCAGCCTGCTGCGATTCCGCCCATGGCGACCGCCATGTTCCCCTGCCAGAAAGCGAGTTTCTTAGGCATTCTCCACACGCTCCTTTACAGTGACGGCCAGATCCGGGCAGATGTTCTCGCACTGCCGGCAGCCAATGCAGTCGTCCATTCGGACGGGTTCGCACTTGGCTTTCGCGTCCAGCTCGAGGACCTTTTTCGGGCAGATCGCGATGCACAGACCGCAGCCCTTGCACCAGGCCTTGTTGATGATGACATCATACTTCTTTGCCAAACGGTTCACCCTCCCCCAGCAAAACAAATCCGAGCCCCACCGTCGTGGGAACCCGCACCTCCGATTATGACATTCCGCAAAACGATAAACAACCCTAAATAGAGTTCTTTATTGTGAATATTGCTTTACAATGCATCATCTCTGTCGAACCATCAGTCGATTTGTTCACAAATCGAGGGGATAGCCCACGCTATCCCCTCAACGAACCCGAGCAGAGTAAATTTCCCGGGTATGTCTTAAACGACTGCCGGCTCGATCAGCAGCTTGCCTTCGGCGAAACGGCGGTAATGGAGCATATCGATGGGGATGTCCGATTTGCCGAGAACGATGTGCTGGGCGAGCGCTTCTCCGGTAACGGGTCCGAACATGAACCCGTGGCCCGAATACCCGCAGCTCAGGTAGAATCCCTTGACGTTTTCGGCTTCGCAGATGATGGGCTGGCGATCGGGGGTCATGTTGTACAAGCCCGACCATTGCCGGACCACACGGATCCCCTTCGCCCTCGGCAGGAGTTTCGTGAAAACCCGCGACATGTGTTCAAGGAAATCCCATGTCGCGCCGCAGCTGAAGTCGGCGGGGTGCCCCTCGGGGCTGCATCCACCGATAATGGAGCCGTGCGGCCGCTGCTGGAGGTAGTAGTTGCCGGAGAAGCTCATGAGCATCGGAGGGCAGACCCCCGGTTCCACCGGTTCGGTGATGATGATCTCATGCCGCTCCGAGTAGTTCGGGATTTCTACGCCGGCCATCTTTGCCACAAACTGGGCATAGGGCCCCGCGGCGTTGATGACGATCGGTGCATCGATTTCTCCCTTGGTCGTGACGACCCCCGTGACCTTACCGGAAGCGACCTTGATCCCGGTGACCTCGGTATGCTTGTGGAACGTCACACCCAGCCTCTTGGCCGCTTCCTGGTAGGCAAAGGTCGTCAGGAACGGGTCCGCGTGTCCGTCCCGGTGGTTGAAGGTGAAACCGATGGCGTCATCCACGGCGACTCCCGGGCAGATTTCCCTTGCTTCGTCGTGGGAGACGATTTTCGTCATGTAGCCCAGGGAGTTTTGGAGAGCAACGTTTTTCTGAAGCTGCTCGAACTCGGACTGGTGGTAGGCGACCATGAGATAGCCGCTCTGGTTTAACCCGACATCCATGCCGAGTTCGTCGGAAAGCTGCTCGAATTTCTCGACGCAAGCCAGGCCGAAACGGCAGTTCATCTCCGTTCCCCACTGGGCCCGGATTCCCGCCCCGCAGCGTCCCGTCGATCCGGAGCAGACGGTATTCTTTTCCAGGACGACGACGTCCTTCATGCCGAGCTTCGCCAGGTTGTAGGCGACAGAAACACCGTTGATGCCTCCGCCGACCACAACCGCTTCAGCCGTATTCTTCCAGGTCATCAGTTGTCTCCTCCCTTGGCGAGAACGCCGAGCTTGACGGGCTTGACGGGAGGCCGGAAGGTCCCGGGATCCACCTGGGCCATGGGGATTCCTTTTGCCCTGGAGATCTCCCGCATGATGATCTCCCGGCAGCCGCGCCCCTGGCAGGGGCCCATCCCCACCCGCAGCAGGCGCTTCAGCTCGTCGAAGGTGTCGTACCCCTTCGCGATCCACTCCCGAACTTCGCCCATGGTCACTTCCTCGCAGCGGCAGACGATGATGTCCTTCGTCTTGTCTTCCATGGCTACTTCACCACCCTGATGGCCCGGATATCCATCACCAGCGTCTTCGGCACCGCCACGTGGACAACCTTCGTCTTGTCCTTCCACGGCTCCATCACCCGCACGACCTTCCCCTTCGACACCGCTTCA
>JALHIN010000020.1:0-34376 GCA_022839995.1 Synergistota bacterium | reverse complement strand
GTTTTTCAGCGCCAGTTCCGTTTCCTGTCGGTTCAGGCTGTATCCCCGGTTCGGGGCTCGGCGGATCCCGGGTTCAAAGCAGGGGGCCGGCGGGAAGGGGCCGTCCAGCCTGATCGTCATGGCTTTGCCGATTTCACTGTTGATGCTCATGAGATTCTGCACCTCCCAGGGAATTTCCTGTTCCCTTCAGTGAACGAGGGATGCGCAGGGTGTCTGCGCACCCCTCGTTCGTTTCTTCCGTCGTCCTTTCTAGGGGCGAATCAGTTCTGGGTCGTCCACCACACCGAAACGCCTGAAAAGCCCGTTCTTGACAACCTGGACCTGGACCGGTTTCACGACCTCTCCGATATGGGTAAAGCCCTTGATGACCCCGGTCAGCCCGTCGAAATTGGTCGTCTTTGAAATGGCCATCCGGATCGCGGTGGGGTTCGTATAGGTCTTGGTCTTTTTCATCGCGTCCGCGATGATCATGAATGCATCGTAGGCAGAGGCGCCGACCATGTCCGGCTCGATTTTGTAGCGCTTCCTGTATTCCTTGAGGAAGTTCTGGACGACGGGCCGCGGGTCGTCCCGGTCGAAGTTGGTGACGATGTAGAATCCTTCAGCTGCCTCTCCTGCGATTTCCGCCAGTTTCGGAGAGTCCGCTCCTTCCTCTCCAAGGATTTTCGACTTGATCCCGAGTTCCCGGGCCTGCTTGAGCAGCGGCCCGGTCTGGAAATAGTAGCCGCTGGCGAAGATCACATCCGGGTTGGCTTCCTTGATCTTCGAGAGGTAAGGCTTGAAGTCCTTTTCGCTGAAGGGGTAGGCCTGCTCGTAGACGATTTTCATGTTCTTGCCGTACTTGGCCTGGTACATCTTGAACCCCTCCACCAGGGTCCGGCCGAAATCGTTGTCGCTGGTCAGGAGCGCGACCGTCTTGGCGTTCAGGAGCTTGTGGGCGGTATAGGCCGCTGCCTTTCCCTCCACCGTGCCCAGAAACCCGTTCCTGAAACAGTACTCGCCTGCCTTCGTTACGTCCGGGTGGATGGCGTAGGCTGCGACAAGCGGGATCTTCTCCTCCTGGAAAATCGGGGCAACCGCCCGGGTAGGAAGGCTATAGGAACCCGCGACGAAAGCGGCGATCTTGTCCTGTTCGATGAGCTTGTAGGCCAGGGCGACTGCCTCTTTCGCGTCGGCCCTGTCGTCGTAGACGATCAACTGGACCTTCTTCCCCAGGATCCCGCCCTGACCGTTGACCTGGTCGACGGCGATTTTGACCGAGTTCAGGGCGCTTGCCCCGTCTGCCGCGGCGAATCCCGTCAATGGGGCGAGCATCCCGATCTTGATCGTCTCCGCCGCAGAGGCGACACCGATCATCAGGCAAAGGATCAACAGCACAACCGTAAAAATCCGACATCCACGCATTTCCACAACACCTCCCGTATTGGATTTGAACCTTTATCCCTGGCCTCAAAGGCCCAGGTAAGCCTCGCGGACCCTGGGATCGTCCTTCAGCACCCTCGAGTCGCCTTCCAGCAGGATCTTCCCTGTTTCGAGGACATAGGACCGTCTCGAAATTTCTAGCGATGCAAGGGCGTTCTGCTCTACCAGCAGGATCGTCAAACCCCGTTCCCGGTTCAGCTCCTGCAGAACCTTGAACACCTCGTCGACGAGCTTCGGCATGAGCCCCATGGACACCTCGTCCACCAGCAGGAGCTTGGGGTCGGAAACCAGGGCCCTTGCGATGGCGAGCTGCTGCTGCTCCCCCCCGGAGAGCGTCGCTGCATTTTGGCTGCTCCTTTCCGCAAGGATCGGGAAAAGGGAGTAAAGCCATTCCAGCTGCTTTTCCTCCCGGCTCCTGTCGTGGATGCCGTACAGCCCGACCCTGAGGTTCTCCCTGACCGTCAGCCGCGGGAAAACCCTGGCCCGTTCGGGCACTAGGCGGATTCCTGCACGTGCCCGTTCGTGAGCGGGCATCCTGGAAATTTCCTTCGAGTCGAAGCGGACCGACCCGAAGCGGGCAGGAACCAGGCCCATGAGCGAGTTCAGGATCGAGCTTTTGCCGGCACCGTTCGCACCGATGATCGAAACGAGTTCCCCCTCCCCCACCGAAAAGGAAACCCCGTGGACGGCCTCGATGTCGCCGTAGGCGATCCGGAGATCCCGAACTTCAAGAAGCATCGGCGTTACCTCCCTTGCCCAGGTAGGCCCGGATGACCTGGGGGTCGTTCCGGATGGTTTCCGGGGTCCCTTCGGCCAGTTTCACCCCGTGGTCGAGGACCACCAGGCGATCGCACAACCCCATGGCAACCCGCATGTTGTGCTCGATGAGAAGGATGGAAATCCCGCTTTCCCTGGTTTTCCGGACCAGTTCTTCCTGCTGAGCGATCTCTTCGTGCCGTAGCCCCGAGAAGGATTCATCCAAGAGCAGCAATTGCGGTTTCAGGGCAAGGGCTCTTGCCAGTTCAAGCCGTCTCAGGTTTCCCAGCGGCAGAAGCCCTGCCTTCTGCCGAGCCTGGCTTTCCAAGCCGACTTGGGCAAGGATTTTCATCGCATCTTCCCGTGCACGGCGACCTTTCCAGGGACGGCAGGATGAAAGGAGTCTTCCGTAGCAGCGAAGACCCAAGGCTACGATTACGTTTTCCAGGACCGACAGGTTCGGAAAGGGGCGTACGATCTGGAAGGTTCTTCCGATTCCCAGGGCGGCCATTCGGTGGGGAGGGAGTCCGTCTGTCCGTTTCCCGCGGAATCGGATTTCTCCGGAAGTTGGGCGGTAAACCCCCGAAACGGTGTTGAAGCAGGTGGTCTTGCCAGCGCCATTCGGGCCGATCAATCCAAGAATCTCTCCTTCATGCAGATCGAACGACACCTTGTCCAGCGCCTTCAAGCCCCCGAAGTGCATGGAGATTTCCCGCAGGCTGAGAAGGGGGTCGCCCATCAGGATTTCCCTCCCTTCAGCCTTGAAAAGGTTCGTCTGGCCAGGCTGTTCTCCCCCAGTAGCCCGCCGGGCTGGAAACGGATCATCAGCAGCAGGAGAGCCGCGTAAAGAAACATCCGGTAATCCGTCAGGGGCCTGAACAGCTCCGGAAGGATGCCCAGGACGAGTGCGCCGAGGACGGGGCCCCAGAGGGTTCCCATGCCTCCAAGGACAATCATGGACAGGATCATGACGGACATGGGGAAACCAAAATCGGTGGCGCTGATGAAACGCATGAAATGGGCGTACAGGGCCCCGCCGAGACCAGCAATTGCCGTTCCCAGGATAAACGCGGTCAGCTTGAACCGTACCGGGGAGACTCCCATGCTGGAAGCTGCGGTTTCGTCCTCCCTGAGGGCGAAACAGGCAAGGCCGGACCAGCTTCGGGTGAAGAGCCAGCAGATCAGCAGCGTGATGGAGAGGAAGCCTCCGGTCAGGAAGAAGAACGAAACGCCCCTGAGCCTTTCACCGAAAAGGACGATTCTCGGGATTCCCCCGATCCCAAGGGCTCCGCCGAAGAAGGGGACGTATTGAAAAATGGAAACGACGATGAAGTTGATCCCGATGGTGGTTATTGCCAGAAAGTCCTCTCTCAGGCGGAGGCTGGGCAGTCCCAGGAACAGCCCGATGAGTCCTGTGATTCCCAGGACGATCGGCAGCGCTGACCAGAAGGAAAGCCCGCCTGCGGTTGTCAGCAGGGCCGAAGCGTAGGCGCCGATTCCAAAAAAGGCGGCATGGCCCAGGGAGATTTGCCCCGCGTAGCCGACGATAACGTTCAAGCCGCATGCGACGATGGCTTGGATGGCGATCAGGGTTCCGATGGTGATCGAATACTCGCTCATGACAGATCCCTCCCCTACCCGCGTCCGCCGAGAAGCCCCTGCGGTCGCCAGAGAAGAACGGCGATCATGGCGATGAAGGCCAAAGCGTCCCTGGGCAGGGGGATGCCTGCGTAGCCGATCAACAGGGTCTCTCCGACGCCGAGGAGAATCGAGGCAAGGACTGCCCCCGGAACCGATCCGAGCCCCCCTACGACGATCAGGGCCAGGGTTTTGTAGGCGGGGACCGCTCCCATGGAAGGGTAGACCTGGTTGTAATAGATGCCCACGAGGATACCCGCGATCGCGGCCACCGCCGACCCGATCATGAAGGTCAGGGAGATGATGCGGTGACTGTTGATTCCCATTGCACTCGCAATCGCCATGTCTTGCGAGGTTGCCCGCATGGCCAAACCGAGCTCGGTGCGTGTCGTGATGAACCAGAGCAAGAGCAGGACTCCTGCGCTGATGCAGTAAACCGCGGTCAAGGTCGAGGAGATCACAATCCCGCCCACCTTGAAGCTCGGGAAGGGCAACTGGGCCGGAAACGAGAGGATGTAGGGGCCCGCTGCAAGGCGGCAGATCTCCTCGATGGCAAGGAGGCAGGCGATGCTCCCGATGAGGGGGACGTAGGGGGGGTATTTCAAGAGCGGGAAGTAGACAAGACGCTCGATCAGGAATCCCAAGCCTGCACAGAAAACCATGGCTCCTGCGGCCGACAGGAGCATGCTGTGGGTCGCGGAGAAGATGGCAAGCCCGACGTAGGCCCCGACGGTATAGATGGCCGCGTGAGCCACGTGCAGGATCCGGAGGATCCCGTACACCAGCGCCAGCCCCAGAGTGATCAGGGCGTAGATCGCGCCGATGGCCAGGCCGTTCAGCATTTGTTCAACGAAAAGCTGCATGGCGATCGCCTTCCCTTGCGTTTCAGTTCAGTCGGCCGACCGCGGCTTCGACTTCCTTCACGATTTTCCCGGAACGCGTGATCCGGTGAACCTCGCGGATCAGCGGTTCCATGAACGCGTCCTTTTCGTAGAAAGGAACCGCCTCGCGAACCGCCGCGTATGCGGCAGCGGTCCCGTTCCCCGGTTTGAGGGGCAGGCTGAAGTCAATTCCCTGGGCTGCCGTCAGGATTTCGATCGCAAGCACATTGAACGTGTTTTCCAGGATCGTCCTTGCCTTCCGGGCCGCATGAGCTCCCATCGAAACGTGGTCTTCCTGGCAGGCCGAAGTGGTGATCGAATCCACGGAGGCCGGATGAGCCAGGACCTTGTTCTCGGAAACAAGAGCAGCGCAGGTGTACTGAGGGATCATGAACCCGCTGTTGAGACCGCTTTCGGGAACGAGGAACGGCGGCAGCCCCGAAAGCTTGTGATCCACGAGCCGGGCAACCCTTCTTTCCGAAATGTCCGCCAGTTCTGCAACGGCGATTCCGAAAAAGTCCATGGCCAGCGCAATGGGCTGCCCATGGAAGTTACCTCCGCTGATGGCGATTCCGTCAGTCGGGAAAATGATCGGGTTGTCGGTCACGGAGTTGATCTCAAGGTCGATCTTTCCACGGACGAATTCAAGCGCGTCGCGGCTGGCTCCGTGAACCTGGGGAACGCAGCGGAGGGAGTAGGCGTCCTGGACTCGGTCGCCTTTGTATCGGTCGATGATCTCGCTTTTGTCGATCAAGGTCCTGATATTCTCCGCCACCAGTTTCTGCCCCGTGTGTGGCCGAAGCTCGTGGGTCCTTGGGTCGAAAGCGTAGGGAACCCCGTGGAGGGCTTCGAGGGAAAGCGCGGCGGCGATATCGGCAACCTTGAGCAGCAGCGTGGCATCGTAGACAGACAAGGCTGCGAGTCCCGCCATGAAGGCGGTTCCGTTGTTCAGGGCCAGCCCTTCCTTGGGCTTCAGGGAAACAGGCTTCAGGCCCGTTTCCTGGAGTGCCTTGGCCGTAGGCATCCTGCGGCCCCCGTAGAACACCTCGCCTTCACCGAGCAGCGTGATCGCAAGGTGGGATAGAGGGCAGAGATCTCCGCTGGCTCCCACGGATCCCTGGCTGGGAATCACCGGGTGGATTCCCAGATTGAGGTAATTGACGAGTTGAGACAGGGTTTCGAGGCTGATGCCGGAGAAGCCTCGGGTCAGGGTGTTGATCCGCAGCAGCATGATGGCCCGCACTGCGTCTTCCGGCAAAGGTTCTCCGACACCGCAGGCATGGCTCAGGAGGAGGTTTTTTTGCAGCAATTCGCTTTGATCGGGTGGAATCGAGACCGAAGCCAGGTCGCCGAAACCTGTCGTGATCCCGTAGATCACCTTCCCATCCCTGGCCCATTCCCTGACGATGCGCCCTCCCCTCTCGACGAAGGTTACCGCTGCGGGATCGAGGGCGACTCCATATCCTTCCCTCGCAACCTTGACGACGTCTTCGAGTGCAAGGGAGTGTCCGTTCAGCGCGATCACTTTTCCGTCCAAATCAGCCCCTCCTTCCGCAGTTTGTTGCGACTCTGGAATCTTAACGGCGAACGACGAATCCGTTCTCCTGTCCACAGAACCGGCACTTTCCGAATGGATCTAATTCAAGCTGCACAACATTATATCCATTGCGTACCACGATGTCACGTCCGCATTTCCTGCAACGGGTGATGCCGAGGTCGGGCACGTTTCCCGTGTAAACGTACGGAAGCCTGGCGGCCGCGGTCTGCCTGAACTCTTCCATGACCGCCGGCGAGGTTGCGGGTTCGGTCCACTTCCACCGCGGGAAATACCGGGAAATGTGGAGAGGGATCGTTTCGTCCAGCTCCCGTATCCAGTCGACCATTGCTTCAAAGGAGGGCCTTTCGAGGTTGATCCCCGGAACGAGCAGGTGCGTGAGTTCCACATGAACTCTTGCCTTTTTCAGGGAGCGGATCGTCTCAAGGACGGGTTGGAGAAATCCGCCCAGCTTACGGTAGGCCGTTTCCGTAAAGGCCTTGAGATCCACGTTCGCTGCGGAAATGAAAGGCAGGAGTTCCCCAAGGGGCTCGGGATTGATGGTGCCGTTCGTTACCAGAACGACGTCGAATCCCTCCTTGCGAAGGAGCCTTGAGGCTTCG
Source organism: Synergistota bacterium (assembly GCA_022839995.1). Lineage (GTDB taxonomy): Bacteria > Synergistota > Synergistia > Synergistales > 79-D21 > 79-D21. The sequence continues at coordinate 27,522 of JALHIN010000020.1, read as the reverse complement.
ATCAGGAATTCGTACCAGACGAGCGGTTCGTTGTAGGTGAAGGCCACCCCCCTGCTTCCCGATTCCCTGGCGGATTTCAGGAGGTCCTGCGGAGTGACTCCCGTCAGTCCGACCTCCGGGTTCCAACGGGCCAGTTCCCAGTTCTGGCAGAAGGGGCATGCAAGATTGCAGCCAACCGTTCCAATGGATAGGATACGGCTGCCCGGGTACCAGTGGAAAAGCGGTTTCTTTTCGACGGGGTCCAGGTGGAGGCTGGCGGCTAAACCGGCGTTCAGGGCGAAGAGGAATTCTCCGTCCGCAGAGGCCTGCCGGACCCCGCAAAATCCTTTCTGACCCGGTTGGATCAGGCACCGGTGCGGACAAAGGGTGCAGCGGATGGCGCCGTCTTCACGATTCCACCAGAGTGCGGGGGTAATCCCTTCCTCGGCCCGGCTCATTCTTCTTCATTCTCCCGAATCCGCTCGACCGAAAATCGCCAGAGGTTGGCTCCTTCAGGTCCGGAAAGGCCTGCTTTCCGGCTGGCGATGGCAAGCTGCTCCTCGACGGTGTCTACCCCTTCCAGGTCAGGCAGGAGCACGCCGCGGCGGTTTCCTTTTTCGACGATCACGCCAAACCGCTTTGGATCGAGCGATTCCCGTCCGGAAACCGGCTCCGGGCGATCCAGCACATCGATCGAAATGGCCAGATCCTGCAATTCCGGCAGGCTGACGGGCTCGAAGCGAGGATCCTGGGTGGCGCTTGCGATGGCGTTCCGGATTGTTTCTTCGCAGAGTGAGGGGCAAGTGGGTTCGAGCGTGCCGATGCAGCCCCGAAGCGAACCATCCCGCCTTTCCTTCAGGGAAACGAAGCAGGCTTTTTTCTCTTCCCAGGGGTCGGGAACGATTTTTCTTGCCTGTTCCACGGGCAGCCGTTTTCCCGTCTCAAGGAAAAAGCGGATCGCCTCCCTTGCTAGGAGCGGCAGGCTCAGCCGGGAAGACGGGGATTTTTTTCCCGTCCCTTTCCAGTATGCGGTTCCGTACCCGACGCCGAACGGGGCTTCGTAGGACAGGACTTCGATCGGCCCGTTTCCCGCGAGGCCGAGCAAGGCCAGGACAGACCTGAGGCCGCATTCTCCAGCCCGGTCGATAAAACCCGGATCGAGATCCAGGATCGGGGAAGCGTCGCTTTTGCCCAGTGCTTTCATGACGACCTCGTCGAAGCGCCGCCCGTCCGGATGGTATCCAGCGGGAGCCCCTGGGCAGACTCGGTGAGACAGGTCTCCACTTGCCAGCAGTGCCCAGCATCGAGGATCCTTGAAACGGGAAAGCTTTTTCCCCAGCTCGTAGGCGGATTCAGGTTCAAGGCCGATCGGGTTCGCAAGGACTAGCGGCGGCAGCTGCCCCCAGGATTCGTGCAGCCAGGTCAGTGGAACGACTGAGGCATGATCGAGGTCAAACTTCGTGGTCCTCCACACGCTGTGTGGAATTGAATCCGCGAGGAAATCGCATAGTTCCTGGAGGGCTTCGTGATTTCCCGGTGCCGTGAAGAAAGGATGCGGAACACCGAATTTTCGGAGCCCTCCCTCGAATGTTTCCGCATCGACAAACATCAGCCCGTTTCCGAACGGAGCGTGAGGACTCAGGATGAGGAGCAGATCGGGCCTTTCGTTTTTCACCTTTTCCGCCAGCGTGTTCATCCCCAGGAGGGTTTTCGATGCTTCACGCTCCCTCCCCTGTCCAACGGCCGGGACGATGATGGGCGGATGTGGAGCCAGACAACCCCAAAGCCACATGGTTCCCCCCCCCCTCTCTCCCCATCAATATACTCCAACCCTGCCATTTTGTTGAGAAAATCGGGGGGCAGAACACCGAAATCTATTCGATGAACATGGCGTCCCCAAAAGAAAAAAAGCGGTATTTTTCCCGGACCGCCGTTCGGTAGGCTTTCATGATGGGTTCATGCCCGGCGAACGCGCTCACCAGCATGAGGAGACTGCTGCGCGGCAGGTGAAAGTTCGTGATGAGGGCGCCGATCGCCTTGAAACGGTAGCCAGGATAGATGAACAGCTTTGTCCGGTTGAGGCCGGGTAGGCACGCTCCCGTTTGTGAAGAAGCCTCCAGCGCCCTCACCACGGTCGTTCCGACTGCCACGATCCGCCTTCCGTTTCGCAGCGCGTCGTTCACGCTGCAGGCGGTTTCCTCCGGGATTTCGAAAAATTCCTCGTGCATGGGATGGTTTCGGATATCCGCTTCTTTGACCGGACGGAAGGTGCCGATTCCCACGTGAAGGGTTAGGTTCCGGATCTCGACTCCCAGCGAGCGGATGTTCTGCAGAAGGCTTTCAGTGAAGTGAAGGCCCGCTGTGGGGGCAGCCACGGCGCCTTCCCGGCTGGCGTAAACCGTCTGGTACCGCTCCGGGTCGATCGCTTCGTTCTGGATGTAAGGAGGGAGGGGGACCAGCCCCGCCTTTTCGATCAGTTCGTGGACGTCGAGGTCCCCGGGAAAGCGGATCCGGCGCAAGCCCTCGGGAAGCCTTTCCTCGACCCTGACGACCGTTTCTGTATCCAGCAAGACCGCCGTTCCGGGTGGAAGCTTCCTTCCCGGCTTGACCAAGGCTTCCCACTCTGTCCAGTCGGGGTGAGCCGGTCTCAAAAGGAAAATTTCGCACCGTGCCGACCCGCCCATTTTCCGCCCGAGAAGCCGGGCAGGGATCACCCGGGCGTCGTTCAACACGAGCAGGTCGTTCGAGCGGAGGAGTTCGGGGAGTTCTCGGAATATCCTGTGCTGCAGGCAGCCCGTCGAACGATCCAGGACAAGGAGACGGGAAGAATCCCGCGGATCCGCCGGCATTTGGGCGATTTGACCCGGGGGGAGGTCGTAATCGTAGGAATCGGTTTTAAGCAGGTCGGGCTGGATGTCCTTGGGCATCCTTTTCTGGAGGCTTGTTTTCATGCGCTTGCCCGTTTTCGCTTAGTTAGGGGATCGCCCGAAGCGCGGTCCCCGGGAAATAGTGCCCCAGAATGGCTTCGAAGCTCCATCCGCTTTCGGCAAGGGCCTTGGCCCCCCATTGGGAGAGGCCGACTCCGTGTCCCCAGCCCTTCCCTTGAAACTCGAAGGCCGGAGGGACTGTCCCTGAAAACCGGGTGGGAGAGGCCGGCTGGACGGGAGCTGGAAGAGAGATCGCAACTCCCTTTTCCTCTTTCGAAAGCGCCTTCCTGAGATAATCGCTTTTTTTCTCCGGGTGCAGGAGCATGTCCATCAATTCATCGCTGGTGAACGCTCCCTGGCGAGTCAGGACGATGAGAGGGTCTTCCTCTTGGGACTCTGTCGGGCTTTTCGTCTCTGCCGGGCGCTTCGGGGCCGGGTCGGTCGAAGAACTGGCGCCGAAAGCAGGGGCAACGTCGAAAAGCGTGCTCCGGATCAGGTTGCTTCCTGCCGCCATCCTGAAAGAGTGCCCCTTGACGGTCGTACTTCCGGAGGTGCCCTTCACCTCGAGGAGCGTGACCCGGTTCCCGGGATCCCTTTGAAGTGCCCGGATTTCCAGGATGGATCCCACCGGCTGCTTGAGAGCATTCATGATTTTCTGGAGAGCTTCTTGGGTCAGGGAGGCCCTCCAGCGTGAATGGGGCGTTTCGTAGGAAATGGGTTCGGGCCGGCAGGTCAGGTAGGGGGTTCCTCCGCCCCAAACGCTTGAGACGTCGGCCGTCCAGCCGGCGCCGTCCGCGAAGTAATAGGTCTGGGCAAGGGCCGAACCGTAAACCACGACGATCCCGCGGGTTTCTGCAATGGCCCGGTCGAGCTTGGGGTTTTCCGCTGCCATTCCCCTGTACGCCTGGCAATGGGTGGTCGTGCAGAGGTCGAATCCCTCAGCCCCGTGGCGGCCCGCCTGGCGCAGGGCATACGTGCGGGCAATGACAGCCTGGGCCTTGAGGGCCTCCATCGGCCAATCGGGGTTGACCTCTATCTTGAGAACACCTCTAAGATAGGATTCCACGTCGAGGACGTTGATGACCGAAAAGCCGTTCCTGTGGGGAACGAGCCTCAGACTTCCCCGATAGGGTTTCCCGTTCCACCGGAGGAATCCCTGCGAGCTGTCAAAGTCGGCAGGAATTGAAACCTGTTTCCCGTTGACAAGGAGCCGTCCGGCGACCGATTCTACGGTTACCGCGGTTCCGGCGACAAAAAAGCTGCCCCGTGCGTCAGAAACGCGGATGGGAGCCGAGGCATCGATTCTTCCGGAAAGAACCCCCGTTTCCAACCCGATTCGGACCAGCCGGGAAGAAGCATCCAGGCGCAAAGGCAGGAGAAGGAGAAAAACGGCGACCGCGACGGCAGCCAGGGTATGGGCGCGAAGCCTGGGGCTTTTCACTTGAACCACCTCAAAAAAAGGTTTAGCAGCAGGGTTAGGACGAGGCTAAGCAGAATCATGCTGCCGATGGGCGCGAAGAAAATGAAATGTCGCCCTCTAAAGGAGAGGTCTCCGGGCAACCTCCCGAAAGGGAGTCCGACTTTTCCTGCGAGCAGGAAAAGTCCTCCAAGCAGAACCATCAACAGTCCGATTTGAACCAGGGCTTTCCCCAAGGCGTAGAGGTTCATTCGGTTCCCTCCAGGAGGGTCATTTGGCGGGCGTATCCCGCAGGAGGGGTGATTCCGAGATATTCAAAGGCAGCCGGGGTTGCTCTTCTTCCTCTGGGCGTTCGTTCGAGCAGCCCTTTACGGATCAGGAAAGGCTCGTAAATATCCTCCACCGTTTGCTGCTCCTCGTTGAGCGCCGCGGCCAGGGTGGCCAAGCCGACTGGACCGCCGGAGAAAAGCTCGATGAGCGCACGGAGCAGTTTCCGGTCTCCCTCGTCCAGCCCTGAGTGATCGATCGACAGCATTTCAAGGGCGTCTTTCGCCAGGTCGGCGTCGATCCGGGCATGGTTGGTGACGGAGGCGACGTCCCGCACCCTCTTGAGCAGCCGGATCGCCACCCTTGGTGTGCCCCTTGACCGTTGCGCGATGACATCCGCAGCCGGAGGGGCGATGTCGATCCTCATCAGGGCTGCTCCTCGCCTTACGATTTCGGAGAGTTCCTCCACGGTGTAAAGGTCGAGTTGTTCCACGATGCCGAACCGAGCCCGCAGTGGGGATGTCAGAAGCCCCAGGCGGGTGGTCGCACCGATCAGGGTGAAGGGGGGGAGTTTCAGTCGGATGCTTCTGGCAAACGGCCCTTTACCAACGATGATGTCCAGCGAGTAATCCTCCATGGAGGGATACAGGATCTCCTCGACATTGGGAGAAAGACGGTGGATTTCGTCGATGAAAAGCACGTCCCCCGCCTGGATGTTTGAAAGAAGAGCGGCTAGGTCCCCTGCCCGTTCAAGGGCGGGCCCGGTCGTGACCTTCAAATTCCCGGACATTTCGTTGGCGATGATTCCGGCAAGCGTCGTTTTTCCGAGGCCCGGAGGGCCAAAGAACAGGAGATGGTCAAGGGGTTCCTTTCTCATGCGGGCCGCGTCGATATAGATCCGGAGTTTCTCCCTGAGAGCCTTCTGCCCGACAAAATCCTCCAGGCTTTGCGGCCGTAAGGATAGAAGCTCCGTTTCCCCGGACATACGGGGGGGTTCGACGATCCTGTTCGTTTCCTGGTTCATCGGTATTCACCCCTGATGCGGTTCAAAAGGCGCAAGGAGGATTCCAGGATCTCCTCTTCGCGAGCCCCGTCGCCGGCTTGCGCTAGAGCGTTGCGTACTGCAGCGGCGGCTTCGTGCCTGGAAAAGCCGAGCCCGATCAAAGCTTCGATGACTTCGTTGCCTGCTGGTGAAGAAGCGGTTTCCTTCGCTTCGAAGGTGAAGGAAGGGAAGCTTTTCGCGAGCCGCTCCCGTAGCTCGAAGCAAAGCCTTTCGGCCGTTTTTCTTCCAACGCCGGGAACCCTCGTCAGCGTCTCGAGGTCTGAGGAGAGGATTGCCCTGATCAGCGTTCCGGGGGATTCTGCCCGCAGCAGGCTCATCGCCATGCGGCCTCCGATTCCCTTCACGGCAAGCAATTGGAGGAAAAGGCGCCGTTCCTCGTCGTCCGCGAAGCCAAAAAGGGAAATCCCCGATTCGTTGACCAGGAGAAAGGTCTGAATTCGGGCCATTTCCCCTTCCGCGCAGGATTCAATGGCTCTCCTGCTGCAATGGACCTCGATCCCCAAACCGTTGACGTCGATGACCACAACCTCGTCTTCGACCCGGAGCACCTGCCCGAAAAGGCTTCTCAACATGGGGCCTGACCTCCTGCCGTGTTTACCCTGGTCTGGACAGCTCTCATTGCCAGTCCCGTCATCGCGATCGCGAGCGCATCCGCGGCATCGTCGGGGCGAGGGGGTGCATTTAGGCGCAGGATCTCGCAGACCATCCGCTGAACTTGCGACTTCGTGGCGTTGCCGTTCCCCGCCACCGCCATTTTCACCTCCGCGGGTTTGGGTTGGAAAAGCTCCATTCCTTTCTGCGCGGCCAGCAGGAGCACAACCCCCCTAGCCTGCCAGACGGCCTCGGCCGTCGTCGTGTTTCTCCCGAAATACAGGCGTTCAACGGCAAGGAAATCCGGAGAAAGACGGCGGTAAATTTCCTCGAGAGACGAGAAAAGAAAAAGCAAGCGTTGAGGGAGGAGATCTCCGGCGGGCGTTTCGATACAACCGTATTCAACGGCCGTAAGCGTACTTCCGTCCTGGACGACCAGCCCGAAGCCCATCCTCCCGATCCCCGGATCGATTCCCAGGCAGCGGATGGAACGGCGATCAGCCAGCAATAGCCTCCATCACCTCGTCAGGGATGTCGAAGTTGCCGTAGACGTTCTGGACGTCATCGTGGTCTTCAAGGATTTCCACCAGTTTCAGGACTTTCGCGGCATCTTCCTTTTTCGTGATTTCGACGGAGCTCTTGGGGACCATGCTGACTTCCGCGTTTGCAACCGCATAGCCTTTCGCGGCCAAGGCCTCCTTGACCTGGGACAAAACAGAGGGATCGCAGTAGACCGTGTACCCCTCATCGCCGTCCGGTACCAGGTCATCCGCCCCGCCCTCGATGGAGGCTTCCATTAGCTTTTCCTCGTCCAGGCCTTTCCCGGAGATGCTGAGGACTCCCCTTCTTTCGAACATCCAGCTTACCGAGCCGGCTTCCCCCATGTTGCCGCCGTTGCGGGAAAAAAGGGAGCGCATTTCGGCACTGGTCCGATTGCGGTTGTCAGTGAGCGTTTCAACGAGAATCGCAACGCCCGCCGGGCCGAACCCCTCGTACGTGATTTCCTCGTAGGTCGCTCCTTCGATCTCGCCCGTTCCCCGCTTGATCGCCCGTTCGATGTTGTCCATCGGCATGTTGTATTCGCGGGCTTTTTCGATGGCGGTCTTGAGGCGGAAGTTGGCGTTCGGGTCTCCCCCGCCCTCGCGGGCCGCAACGATGATGAACTTGGCGAGCTTCTGGAAGATCGCACCCTTCTTTGCGTCCTGAGCTCCTTTCCTATGCTTGATGTTTGCCCACTTTGAATGTCCTGACATCGATGATCACCTCTTCGTCATGCTTGTTTCGTCTCGCTGATTCGACAAATGGGAGGAGTTCTTCTCTTGTGCTCCGAGCGGGCACGTGATTGTTCCACGAAGTTTCGAACCTTGTCCGATCCTTCCCCAAGTGCCAGGAAACGGTCCAATTCATCGTAGGTCACTCCCATTTCCCCCTCATCCGTCTGCCCCTCCCAGAGGCCGGCCGAAGGCGGCTTGTCGATGATGGGGGCGGGAACCTCCAGAAGTCCTGCCAATTGCCGGACTTCGCCTTTCAGCAGGTCTCCCAGGGGGAGTAGGTCCACCCCGGAATCTCCGTATTTCGTAAAGTATCCGACGGTCAATTCCACTTTGTTCCCGGTACCGCAGACAAGCATGTTTCGTGTCTGGGCCAGGAAATAGAGGGTGCTCATTCTCAGCCTGGGTTTCAGGTTAGCCTGTGCCATCCTGCTTCCTTCGCCTTCCCCCAGAGCCGAAATGAGGGCATCATAGGTCTCCGTCAGGTCGACGGTCAAGTGGGGGATCTGGAGATGGGCTGCCACCATTGCTGCGTGAAGGCGGTCTTCCGGATGACTGTGGCAGGGCATGATAACGGCAAGCATCCTGTTTCCGCAGACACGCTTCAAAATCGCGGCGACCACGGCGGAATCGATGCCTCCGCTCAAGCCGACGATACCCCCTTTGTCACCCGCGGAGCGGAGTTGTTCGGCTAGCCAGTTCTCGATGGATGCAAGCAGGATTGACGGGTCGCGGTATAGGATGGGCATGTTTCTCCTATCTCCTGATCTTGAAAGTTAAAACCAGTCACATTCTAGCATATCCCCCGCTTTCCCTTCAGGCGTTCTCAGGCCATCGAGGAAAGGATGGAATACAGGTCCCGCCGCCGGCCTTCCGAGAGCGGGCAAGCTTTTCGGACCCTCTCGGTTTCCATCGGGTCGATTTCGAAAATTAGCGTCTCCTGTCCTTCTCCGGCCTCGGCCAGAAGGGTTCCGTCCGGACCGATCCCCATCGAATTCCCGTGACGGTTGCAGCCCAAGGTGAAAACCTGGTTCTCGATTGATCGGGCCAGCAGGAGCGCTCTCCATTCGGCAAGCCGGTTTTTCGGCCAGGACGCGGAAACGAGAAGGATTCGGACTCCAGCCAGGGTGAGACTGCGGATGAATTCGGGATACAGGAGATCCCTGCCGATTGCCGTTCCCCATACGGCACTTTTCCAGAGAAAGGGAGAGGGGGCCTTGCCGGCCCGAAACGGGGAATCTTCTCTCACCGAGGGCAGGAAGTGGGTTTGATCGTAACGGGCGATCACCCTCCCCTCCTCACCGATGAAAAAAGAGCGGTTGTACAGGAAGCCCTGCTCCAGCCAGGGCAGGCTCCCGCAATGAATGGCATGGATCCGGCGGCGGGCCTGGTTCGACAGGGACTCGAGGATGGAGGGGCTGAAGCGGGCCATTTCCGGGAGCGATTCGCCCAGGTGCGAAAGGCTCCAGAGTTCTGGTAAGATGGCGAGCGAGACGTCGGCTGGAAGCTCTCGGAGGCGCGATTCCACCCTGGAGGCAAGTTCAAGCGGTGTATCCGGGTTGCTTCCCGTTTGGATGATTGCGACACGAACCGGACGCATCCTGTCTTTCCCCCTTTCCGGGCAATGGAGGTGAATCGATTTGGCCGAAAAACTGGTCCGTTTCAGTGTTTCGATGCCGGAACCCCTGGTGAGCGAGTTCGACCGCTGGATCGAAAAAAAGAAGCTGAAAAGCCGGTCGGATGCCCTGAGACAGATCATTAGGGACTACATCGGGCAAACCCTTTGGGAGGTCCAGGAGGGAGAAGCCTATGGGAGCTTCACCTTTTCCTACGACCATCACAGCCGGGATGCCAGCAGCGAAATCACGCGCCTGCAGCACGATTTCATGGGAGCCATTGTCTGTACCACGCATGTCCATATCGATCATGATACTTGCATGGAAGTGGTCGTGCTACGTGGCTCCACCCAGGAAATCGTCCGCTTTGTGGAAGCGGCGTCTTCCCTGGGCTGCATTCGGGTCGGGGTCCCAAGCCTGTTGCCTCCGATTTGACGGTTCGAAAAAAAGGGGCCTCCCCTGAGAGGAGGCCCCCCAGCTTCCTTTGTCGAGTGGAAGGGAGTCGGCCAGGCTAGTTTGCCAGGGTCGCGACCATAACCGCCTTGATCGTGTGGAGGCGGTTCTCTGCCTCATCGAAAACTTTCGAATTTCTGGATTCGAAAACGTCCTCGGTCACTTCTTTCCCCTTGACGGCGGGGAGGCAGTGGAGGAAGATCGTGCTTTCCTTTCCGGTGGCGGCCATCAGCTTGGAGTTCACCTGGTAGGGGGAAAGCAGGGCGACGCGTTCCGCCATTTTGTCTTCCTCTCCCATGGAAGCCCAGACATCCGTGTAAATGGCATCGGCGTCCTTGACGGCTTCCAGGGCATTTTCCGTAAACTGGATTGTTGAGCCGGTTTCTTTCGCAATCCCCTTGCAATATTCCACCAGGTCCGATTCCGGCCAAAGAGACTTCGGAGCGGCGATCACGAAGTTGACCCCCATTTTCGCGGATCCGATCATCAGGGAGTTTGCCATGTTATTGCGGCCGTCACCGCAGTACACGAGCTTGATTCCCTTCAGGTGCCCGAAGTTCTCCTGGATGGTCAGAAAATCGGCAAGGATCTGGGTGGGGTGGTAGGTATCCGTCAGTCCGTTCCAGACCGGCACCCCGCTGTAACGGGCCAGTTCTTCGACCACGCTCTGCTTGAATCCACGGAACTCGATCCCGTCGAACATCCGTCCAAGGACCCTTGCCGTGTCCTTGACGTCTTCCTTGTGGCCGAGCTGGATGTCGTTCTTCCCCAGGTATTCGGGGTGGGCTCCCTCGTCGATGCAGGCGACCGTGAATGCACAGCGGGTACGAGTCGAGGGCTTTTCGAAGATCAGGGCGATGTTTTTGCCGGCAAGCAGGTTTCCCCGGATCCCCATCCGCTTTTTCATCTTCAGGTCTGCGGACAGTTTCAGGAGGTACTCGATCTCTTCAGGGGTGAAATCCTTGAGGGTTAGAAAACTGCGGCCTTTCAGGTTAACGGGCATGGTACTCTTCCTCCTCTTTGATTGTGATGGACGACAGGATTCATCTCCAGGAAACCGGGGTCAACGCTTCGGTTCCCGTTCGAGAGGCATGCTCATGCAGCGCGGGCCGCCTCTGCCCCGGCCCAACTCCGCACCCCGGATTTCATAGACTTTGATCCCGTTTTCGCGCAAAACAGTATTCGACACTACGTTCCTCCGGTAGGTCACGACGACACCGGGGGCGATGCTGAACGTGTTCGTTCCGTCATTCCATTGGTCCCTGGCAGCCAGCACGGGATCTCCTCCGCCGGTTTCGATCAGGCGGACCCGGTCTAGCTTGAGAGACTTCTTGAGGATCTCGACAAGATTTCGGCTTTCCTCGATCCGGACCAGGTTTCCACCCTCATCGTACGAAAGCTCCCAGACCCGGATTCGGTTGGCGACCCCTGGGAAAATCGTGAAGGCATCCCAGTCCACCATGGTGAAGACCGTATCCAGGTGCATGTAGGCCCGGTGCTTTGGGATATCGACCGCAAGAACGGTTCTGATTCCAGCTTCTTTTGCAAGCCTTCTGCCGACGATTTGCACCGATCCGGCGGTCGTCCTCTGGCTGATGCCGATGGCGACCGTGTCTTCGGAAAGAACGTGGAAATCGCCGCCTTCGATGCAGTAGGGTACCCCGTCGAGCTTTTCCTCTCCGAAAAAGATCTTCACGTCCTTGAAATAGGGGTGATACTTGAAGATATAGCGGGCGTAGATCGGTTCGCGCTGCCTTGCACCGAAACTCATGACGCTGATGATGACTCCGTTTTTCACGAAGGAGTACGGGTCCCTTTGGAAGTAGAGGTTCGGCAAAGGCCTGATCAGAAGCTCGTGGTCCGCGAGGGTGTTTAGAACCAGGCTCTGGCAGTTGCCCAAAAGCTCACAGGCTTCCGACTTCGTCAACCCGCCTGTCAGGATTTCCGCCAGCTCGGGTGAAGGGACGCCCATCATTTCCGTTTTCAGGCCGCAAAGGAGGGGATAATCGAGAGCTTCCCAGGCAAGCACCTCGTCCAGGAGCATGGAGCGAATCTCTTCCTCCCGCAGGACGTGGGCCAAGCAATTCCTGAAATACACAACTTCGATGCCGTTGTCGCGCAGGAGGTCGGCGTAGGCGTCATGCTCCTTCTGGGCCTCCTCGACCCAAAGGATGTCATCGAAAAGGAGCTCGTCCTTGTTGTCGATCGTCAGGCGTTCAAGTTCCTTGCCCGGCCGGTGGAGCATCACGCGCTTGAGGCGCCCTACCTCTGAAGACACGCTGAAGCCGCTGGTCCCGTTTTCCATGAGCCCCTCCTTAAAAGTGAACCGGATATTCTCTATGGTTCAGGATGGGATATTTATATCACAATGGGGCCGGGCAAAAAAGGGGGTCATCCCCACTGGAGCAGGATTTCCCTAACGCATTTGGCCGCAAGGGCGGAAGTGACGTTGTTCACGTCCAGGTCCGGGGCCACTTCGACAAGGTCGAAGCCGACGAGGTCGAGCCCCTTCATGGCGTGGATCGCCTCCAGCAGTTCCCGTGAAGTGATTCCGCCGGCCTCCGGAGTCCCGGTTCCCGGCGCGGCGGCAGGATCCACGACGTCGATGTCAATGGAAAGGTAGACCGGACACGGCTTGAGCTCCTCCAGGCAGCGCACCAGTGGTTCAAGGACCTCTCCGAGGTGAATCCGGGTATGGGCCTTCCCCCAAGCCATCTCCTCCCTGCACCCGGATCGGATCCCGAACTGATAGAGGCGGCCGGGTTCACTCAGGCAGGACTTGGCCACATGGCGCATCACCGACGAATGGCTCAGGGTCCCCCCCCTCAGGCTTGTCCTCAAATCCGCGTGCGCGTCCAGGTGGACAACCCGCAGCTCGGGCCAGAAGGAAGCGGCGGCACGGATCAAGGGGAGGGAGACGAGGTGTTCGCCCCCCAGCCCGCCGATCCGTTTTCCCAGGGTCAAAAGGTGCCGCGCCACCCGCTCTGCTGTATCCAGGGCCTGATGGACATCCCCGTAGGGGAAATGGAGATCCTCCAGATCGAAAAAGGTCACTTCCTCAAGATCCCGATCCTGCGTGGGGCTGTAGGTTTCCAGGTTATACGATTCGGCCCGGATGGACTCCGGGCCGAATCGGCTTCCCGACTTGCGGGAAACGGTGAAATCCATGGGGATTCCGAGAAGGACCCACTTCGATTCCCGGAGGCTCCTTGAGTTTGCAATAAAGCGGGTCACGCCTGTTCCGGTCCTTCCTGAAGAATTTTTTCCAGGAACGGGGGCAGCGCGAAGCAGGCTTCGTGGATTTTCGAAGAGTAATACCGGGTTCCCTCGGGCGGTTTGCGGAAGATTTTTCTGGGGTCGTGGACCTTGGAGGCGAACGTGTAGGTCCAGGATCCCGTGGGATAGGTCGGCATGATTCCCCAGCCGAGCTCGACGAGGGGGAAAACCTTCTTCATCTCCATGAAAGCCGTCCTGAGGATGTCGGGATGCCCCATGGGAGATTCGGTTTGGGAAACTACCATCCCGTCTTCCTTGAGGGCGCTGTGGACGTCACGGAAGAAGGCCTCCTCGAAAAGCCCCGCTGCAAAGTCCACCGGATCCGTGCTGTCGACGATGATCACGTCAAACTCGTCGCGGTGATCCTTGATGTAGACCAGGGCATCCATGGGACGGACTTCGACTTTCGGGTGGTCGAGAGCGCAGCTGACCGACGGGAAGAACCGCCTGGAAGCTTCGATCACCTGTTCGTCGATGTCGACCAGGGTGATTTTTTCCAGGATGTCGTAGCGGACGAGCTCCCGGACGATTCCACCGTCCCCTCCTCCCACGACCAGGACACGCCGCGGGGAAGGATGGGAGCAAAGGGCGACATGGCTCATCATCTCATGGTACGTGAACTCGTCCTTTTCCGTGATCATGATGGCTCCGTCAAGAGCCATGAGGTTGCCGTACTGTTCCGTCCTGACGACGAGAAGGTGCTGGTAGGGGGTCTGGACGTTGAGAAGGATCTCGCTGATCCGAAGTCCCAACCGCATGTCAGGGGTCTGGTACTCGGTGAACCAGAGATCCGTTTCCCGCCGCGCCATCGGCTCCATGGGATCTTTATTCTCCCTTCTTCCGGTAGAAAAGGGGGCAGCCGGCAAAAACGCTGCCGCACTGCTCCACGACGTGATCGACAGCCTTGACCTTCACTTCCTTGAGCGCAAGCTTTCTCATTTCGAACGCTTCCCTCACCATTTCTTCGACTTTGCGGGCAGCTTCGTCGGCTGAGCAGAACCCTGAATATTCCATGATCATGCCGAAGCTGTCGGGATCTTCCGGTACTCCCACCCCGATTGCGGCGGCGATCCGCTCGCCCGGAACGTCACTCGAGATTGAGCCATAGGCGATGGGAAGAAGGCTGCCGTAAGGCATCTCCATCTTCTGGACGAACTGGCACCTGGGGGGAAGGACGCTGGAAACTCGAAGCAGGTTCATATTGCCGACCCCGGCTTCCAGAAGGGCTGCGTCAAATGCGGTCAGTTTTTTCTCCCCTTCTCCTTTTCCCACGACAAGGGTGTACAGGTCTGGCGTTTCAATCATCTCAATAGGCCTCCTTGGTTGCGGATGGTCCCGAGGGTTCGGGACAAGGGCGAAATCCATTATATCGGACCCCCCTCCCCTGTCAATTGAAAGGCGGAAAAAAAGAAAGCAGGAGTGCGAAAAAATAGGATTTGTTTAGGGGAAAAGAGGAAGAAATGCCGATTCAGTTTTGCTTAGGGCAGATTTTTTCCAGAGTCGCTCGGAGAGTTTCCTCCAGGGTTTCAGTTCCCGCGACCGCAATCGGCTTGCCATGCGAAAAAAGGATGAATCCGTCTGGGGCCCCGGAAATGCCCAAGTCGGCGGTGGCCGCCTCTCTCGGCCCGTTCACCTCGCAGCCCATTACGGCGACGCTGAATCCGTCAGGAAGGCCGGCGAGGGCGGGAAGGATCCTCCGGACAAGGGCCTGGACGTCGATCCGCTTTCGTCCGCAGGTGGGGCAGGAAATCAGGTCGAATCCTTTCCGCCGGATGCCGAGGGCATTCAGGATCGAATATCCCGTTTCGACTTCCTCTCGGGAGGGGGCCGTCAGGCTTACGCGGATCGTGTCTCCAATTCCCTGGTTCAGGAGGATCCCGATGCCGGCCGCGTTCTTGACGATACCGCCGAGCCCCGGCCCAGCCTCGGTGATCCCGATGTGCAGGGGATAAGGATAGCGCTCGGCTAGGAGGGCGTTTGCCCTCACCGTTTCCGGGATCGAGGTCGATTTTGCCGAAAGGATCACGTCTTCGAACCCGTGGTCCAGGAGGTACCGTAGCTGCACTTCCACGGCAAGGACCAGGGCCAGCGAACGGTCGCCGCCTGCCTTCTCCAGCAGCGTACCGGAGAGGGAACCGCCATTGGCCCCGATTCGGATCACGGCCTTCCTCTCTCGGGCGAGATGAACGATTTCAGCCAGGCGTTTGGGGCTTCCCATGTTTCCGGGGTTGATCCGGATGGCAGGTACCCCGGCCTTCAGGCTCATGACAGCCAGGTCGGGATTGAAATGGATGTCTGCCATGAGCGGGATTTCCGCATTCGAAACAAGCGTTTCGAGCGATTTGGCGTCGGAGGGGTCGGAAAATGCCACCCGAACCATTTCGCATCCCGCCGAAGCAAGCGCAAGAAGCTCCTCCCGGCACGCCTGAAGGTTTTCCAGGGGGGATTTGAGCATGCTTTCCACGCGCACGGGATTGTGGCCACCGATTCCAAGGCTCCCTACGAAAACGCTTCGAACCGACACGGTCTTGCCTCCCCTCCCCTTCTTCCCGGCCTTAGGGGTGAGTCAGGCGGAGGATATCCTTCCAGGTGACATACACGATCAGGGCAAGAAGCAGGGCAAAGCCCGCCAGGTGGATGAGATTCTCCCACTTGGGCGGAAGGCGGCGCCCCGTCAGTATCTCCCCGATGAGAAAAGAGAGCCTTCCGCCATCGAGTGCCGGGAAAGGGAAAAGATTGAGGATCCCGAGGTTCAGGTTGATCACCGCCAGGAAAGAAAGAAAAGACCACCATCCTTGCCTCGCGGCATCTCCCGCCATGGAAGCGATCCCGACCGGTCCTGCAAATTCCACGTTCTGTCTCCCGAATGCCCAGCTCCAGAGTCCTCGCAAGATTGACAGGGTCATTTCCCATGCCGTTCCGACGGACCTGAAGAGCGATTCGTGCAACGGGTAGCGAACCTGCCTCGGCCGGATGCCAAGCAGCGGGGCGCCCGACTGCCTGTCTTTTTCAGCCTGGATGGTGAACCTCAGGATCCTTCCTTCTCTTTCGACTTCCAGGGCAAGAGGGCCTTTCGGGGCTTCCTGCCGAATGGTTGAAGACATCGAATCCCAGCTTGTCACGGGTTTTCCGTTGATCGAAACGATCCGGTCTCCGGAAACCAAGCCAATTCGTTCCGCGGGGAATCCGCTGATGGTTGATCCCACCGTAGCGGTCCTGATATCGAGGACCCCGTGGAATGTCAACAGGACTGTCGTCAGAACGATGGCCAGGAGGACGTTGAAAAACGGTCCCCCGGCCAGGATGGCAAACCGCTGGAATGGGGTTTTGCCCGGGTAGGTCCTCTCGGGCGGGGCGCTCTCTCCCTCCTGTTCCTCTTCCATCCCTGCCAGCCTCACAAATCCGCCGACGGGAAAAACCCGGACCGAATACAGGGTTTCGCCGTGGCGTTTCTGGAAAAGGGAGGGGCCCATCCCAAACGCAAACTCGTAGACCTTCACCCCGTACTTGATGGAAAAAAGGAAATGCCCCAGCTCATGGATGACGACGCTGATGCAGATCACCAGCAGAAAGGAAAAAAGGCTAACGATCAAGGGGCCAACCTCCTCAATGAATCAAGGTGGCCAAGAATTTCGGCGGCTTTCCTCCTGGCCCATTCCATTATAGCGATTGCCTCTTCGGGAGATTGGGGAGACTGAGCATCGAAATCCTCAAGAACGGCCTCGATCAGCCTCGGGATCCCCAAAAACGGGATCTTTCCCTGCAGGAATGCGGAAACTGCGGTTTCATCGGCTCCGACCAGGATGGCCGGGGCGGCTCCTCCACTCCGCGCAGCCTGGATTGCCAGGGCCAGGCAAGGGAACCGTCCCAGGTCGGGTTCTTCAAAGGATAGAGACAGGCTTTCGAGAGGGGAAAGCCTTGCGGTCTCCTCGTCGATTTCGACCCGGTCCGGAAAGGCGAGGCAGACCGCTGCCGGGATCCTCATATCGGGGTTCGACAGGAGCCACTTCATGGATCCGTCGCAAAAACGCACCATGCCGTGGACGACGGACTGCGGATGCACCATTGCCCGAACTTTTCCCGATGGCAGCCCGAAAAGATGCATGGCCTCCAGGATCTCAAGCCCCTTGTTCATCAAGGTGGCACTATCGATGGTGATCTTCGCTCCCATTTTCCAGACGGGATGGCGGAGGGCCATTGCTGGTGTCACCTTCTCAAGCGAAGGGATGTCCAGGTCGCGGAAGGGGCCCCCGGATGCCGTCAAAACGATTTCCGTGACCGTGTTTTCCCGTTCTCCAGCCAGGCACTGCCAGACGGCGTTGTGCTCGCTGTCCAAGGGCCTCAGCTGTTCTCTTTCCCGAACCAGGGGCATCACCCAGGGGCCCGCGATCACGAGGCTCTCCTTGTTGGCAAGGGATACTGTCTTCCCGCTTTTCAATGAAGCCATGAGCGCGGAAATGGCAGCGGTCCCAGAGGAAGCGAAGACGGCATGTCCTGTTTCCGGCATAAGGACGAGGTCCTCCAGGGCTTTCGGCCCGGAAAGGACCTTCGTTGCTGGCGGCACGTGAGAGGTCAGTGCCCGGGCTGCCGCGGGATCCGACATGGCCAGGAAAGGAGGCTTGAACTCTGCTGCAAGGGCGGCCATCCTTGAAACATTGGAGGATGCAGCCAGGGCGATCACCGGGAAGCAGCCCGGGTGGGCCCTGCAGACGTCAAGTACGGCCGTTCCTACACTTCCTGTCGCACCGATCACCGCGATCCCTCGCGGAAGCCCCCCGTTCGACGTCAATGCCAAATCACCTCGAAGATCAGAAAGGCAAGGGTGGCATTGACAAGGATGCTGTCAAAACGGTCGAGCATTCCCCCGTGCCCCGGGATCAGCTTCCCGGCGTCCTTGACCCCGGCTTCCCGTTTCAGGAGCGATTCCCCGAGGTCACCGATCTGCCCCGCGAGCCCACAGAGGAGTCCCAAAAGGAGGAGCGGGAAAGGGGGAAACTGCCAGGCGAATGCGAGCAGCCCGGCACAGAAAAGGCTCCCGGCGACACCCGCCGCAAACCCCTCCCAGGTCTTTTTCGGACTGACGTTTTCACAGAGGTATGTCCTGCCCCAGCGAACGCCCACGAGGTAAGCCGTCACGTCGCAGCTCCAGGTGCAGGCGAAAAGGGTGATCAAGAGCATGGTCCCCCAGGGCTCCGACCTCAAGAGGACGAGAAACGTCCACGGGAGTGCGATGAAGATCAGGCCGACAAGCGTCCCGCCCATGTTCGGAATGGCGTGGCTGATCTGAATAACCTGGCGGCGTACGATTTCGATGCAAAGGACGAGAAAGGGGATGAGTGCGGTGATGGCCAGAATGGCTGCAGAACTGAAGTTCATCGTTGCCGCCGTGATGAGCAGGAAAGCAGAAATGAAGCCGAGTCCACGGGTAACCTTGACCTTCACGGAGAGCAGATTGTAGAACTCCCAAAGGGAAATCATCGCGATCAGGGTCACGATGAAAGACCAGTAGATCCCCCCCAGGAGGATTCCCCCCAAAATGGCCAGGACCACAAAGGCCCCGCTCAATGCCCGTACGATGATCTCACTGCCGAATGTCCGGCTTGATGGATCCATAACGCCTCTCCCTCCCAGAGTAATCTTCCAGGGCCTGTGCGAGATCCTCGGGACCGAAATCGGGCCAGAGCTTTTCGGTAAAGAAAAACTCGCTGTAAGCGCTCTGCCATAACCAGAAATTGCTCAGCCGCATTTCCCCGCTTGTTCGAATGATCAGGTCCGGATCCGGGATATCCGGAAGATAAAGGTACTTCCTTAAGGTGCTTTCGTCCAGAGGGAGGGGTTCACCCGCTTCCGCCGCCCTGTTGACGGCGTCAAGGATCTCCTGTCTTCCGCCGTAATTCAGGCAGATTACCAGCTGAAGGCCTTTCTGGGACGCGGTCCTTTCCTCGGCTTCCCGGGCGATCGCCTGTACATCGGGGGGAAGCCCCTCGATTTTCCCTGCGAACCGGATTCTGGCCCCTTCCGCTAGAAGAGCCCCGATCTTGGTTCGGATATAAAGCCGGAAAAGACCCATCAGGCCTGATACTTCGCTTTCAGGCCTTTTCCAGTTTTCGCTGGAAAAGGCATAAAGAGAAAGCGTTCGGATCCCCAGGTCATTTGCTGCCCTGACGATCCGTTCCACGGCCCGGACTCCTGCGTGGTGCCCAACGAGTCGGGGCAAGCCCCTCCTCTTCGCCCAACGGCCGTTCCCGTCCATGATGATTGCGACGTGGGAGGGGGTTCGACTCACTTGAGCTTCAAAGGGATCCGTCGACGATTCCAGCATCGTACCTGACCTCGTCCCAGCGTCTCTTGACCTCCCGGATGTCCTTCCAGGTCAGGTCCTTGGGGCTTCCTACGGCCCTGGACTGGTTCCGGAGGAGATAGCTCGGGTGATACATGGGAAAGACCTCAATCCCTTTCCAGTTGAACCATTTCCCCCTCAATTCCCCGATCGGTGCAGTTGTCTTCAGGATCCATCGTGCGGGGGTGCTGCCCAGCAAAACGAGAAGCCTCGGTGAAACAAGGGCGATCTGCGTCTGTAAATAGGTATCGCAAGCCATCATTTCTTCCAGGGTGGGAACACGGTTGCCGGGCGGCCTGCACTTTACGACGTTGCCGATGAAGACCTCCCGTCGGTCGATCCCGGCAGCCGAAAGGATGGTCGTCAAAAGCTGCCCGGCTTTCCCCACAAAGGGCAGGCCCTGTTCGTCTTCGTCCGCTCCTGGTCCTTCCCCGATAAACATCAGCGAGGTTCCCATGGGCCCCTCCCCGAAGACGGTCCGGTTCCGCGTTTCTGCCAGGGGGCAGAGCCTGCAGCTTGACACTTCCTCCTGCAGCCGGGACCACAACAGCTCCCGGCGAGAGGCGATTTCCTCCGAAGTGGGACAAAAGATCGAACTATTTCCCGCCTGCATGCAAATCCACCTCTGCGACGATGACATCGACCCCTCGGACGTCCAGTCCCATGAAATAGCTCACGCTGGAGGAGATTCTGGCCTTCACGGTCCTTGCAATCTCAACCAGGTTCCTCTCTCCCAGGGTCACGCCTATTTTCAGTTGGATTGCCACCCCCTCGGATCCCGGCTTGATCCTGACTTCCTGCACGCTTGTGACTTGAGGTGTCCGCAAGGTGACATGGCGTACCAAATCCTCGATCGCCTGCGGTTCTATCCGCAAGGCTCCGATGAAGCTGAAAGGGGGCCTGACGATCGTTTTTTCCCCTTCGTACTTGTCCTTCCCCTTCCAGAAAACCCGTAGCTTCCCGACGAGCTTGCCGGCAAAGTTCTTTCGAACCTGGACCTGGGAAACGGGAATCACGTGCTGTCCCTTGACCTTCCTCTCCAGTCTCGCCCTTCGGATTTCTTCCGGGGTGGCCACGTCTTCAATCCGTATTACGCTTTCGGGCTTGGGCAGCCCAAGCCTTCCGGCAATCTGTTCCGCCATTCCCTCGGAAGTGGCGATGATCATTACGGTACACGGCTGTGCCTGCTGGAAAAACTGCCGGACTTCCTGCCGGTGCTCGGGGAACTCCATCATGGCTCGTCGGATGGCACGAACCTGGTTTCTTTCCGTTTTCGCGCTGCGTCCGCAAACGATTTGGCCTTTCCGGATCACCAGCCCGTCATCCAGGATGAAATCGATATCGAGGTTCCTGGCCAGGACCTGCGCACGCTGGCTTTTTCCCGTTCCAGCCCTTCCGACAAAGGACAGCACTCTCACACCGGGTAGAAGCGGGGCATCATCGTCCGGCAATCCGCTTCAACACCTTTCCGAGACTCTGGAGGAATCGGTCGTTTTCTTCGGGCAGACCGACCGTGACCCGCAAGTGTCCTGGAAAGCCAAGGTCGTCACCGAGCCGAACAATGATGCCTTCCATGAGGAGGTTTTCATAGACCGTCTTGGCATTCTGGAAATCCAGGATGAGAAAGTTCGTTTGCGTGGGTTGCACGTGGATTCCCATGTCGCGTAAGGCGTTGTGCATCCTTTCGCGTTCCGCCAGCGTTTTTTCCCGGACCTCCTGGATGTAGGCGGTTTCGGAAAGCGCGGCCAGTGCGGCGTTTTGGGCAATACTGTTGACCTCGAAAACCTTGCGGACCTTTAGATAGGTTTCAACCACGGGTTTCGGTGCGATCGCGTACCCGACTCGCAAGGCCGCAAGCCCGTAAATCTTTGAAAAGGTCCTCATCATGACGACATTTCCCAGTTGATCGAAGAGGTCGATCCCGGAGGCGAATTTCGGGTCCTCCACGTATTCCGCGTAGGCTTCGTCCAGGATGAGGAGCGTTTCCCTGCCGTTCAGGGAACTGGCTAGAGCCGTCAAGTCCGTCCGGTTCAGGATGGTCCCCGTCGGGTTGTTGGGATTGCAGATCACGAGAGCCTTCGTCCTCGGACCGCAGGCATCGATCAGCCGATCGATGCCGATCTTCTCCCCGTTTCCCTCGGCCCTGATTTCGACCCGTTTCGCCCCGGCTGCAGCTGCCGCAAGGCCGTACAGCGGATAGGTGGGAACTGCGTACGCCACTTCGTCCCCTTCGTCAATGATCGATTGGAAGAGGGAATAAAGGATCCCCTCGGTGCCGGCTCCAACAATGACTTCCGAAGGAGAACGGCCCCATTTCATGGCGATTGCCCTTTTCAGGCGGTAAGAAGCGGGGTCGGGATAACGGCAAATTTCGTCCGACGAAGCTCGGACGGCTTCTAGCACCTTTTCCGGGAGAGGCCAGGGGTTTTCGTTGGAACAAAGGCGGATCGCCGATTGAAGTCCCAACTCCCGCTGTACCTCCGAAATGGGTTTTCCCGGCCGGTATGGCTCGACGCCCGCAAGGGATTTCCTGACGATATGGCTTTTCCAGGACATGACGATCCCCTCCCCGCCTTTTGGCTCTAGAATTTTGGGCCCTCGTTTTCGTTGCAGGGGACGATTTCGACTTCGCCTCCGAGGCTTTTCAGTTTCTCGACCATCTTCTCATAGCCTCGCTGAATGTGCCCCATTTGGTAGATGCAAGTATAGCCGTTCGCGGCGAGACCGGCCAGGACAAGGGCGGCCCCGGCCCTCAGGTCCGTCGCCCTGACTTCCGCTCCGGTCAGTTTTTCGATTCCAGTGATGATGGCGGTGTCCCCCTGGAGTTCGATCTGGCAGCCCATTCGCTTGAGTTCGCTAACGTGAAGGAACCGGGACTCGAAAACCCGCTCCTGGATCACGCTCGTTCCTTTTGCCAGGCATAGGGCGGCCATGATCTGCGGCTGGAGGTCGGTAGGAAAACCCGGGTACGGCAGGGTTTTGAGTGAAACCGCAGACAGGGCACCCCCTGGAAGGGTCCGGACGGAATCCTTACGGATGGACAGGCGGGTTCCGGCTTCCTCAAGCTTGGCGAGAAGAGCCTCCAGGTGTTCGGGTTCCATCTCCGTTACGGTCACATCCCCACCGGTGATGACGCCTGCCAGGATATAGGTGGAAGCTTCGATCCTGTCCGGGATGATCTTGATGTTCGTGCTATGGAGAGTTTCGACTCCCCTGACGCGGATCGTTCCTGTCCCCTGCCCCTCGATTTTTCCCCCCATGCGGGTCAGCACTTCTGCCAGGTTGGAAATCTCGGGTTCTCTTGCCGCGTTCTCGATCACCGTTTCTCCTTCCGCTAGGACGGCGGCCATCAGGATGTTCTCCGTCGCACCGACGGAGGGGAAATCGAGGTAGATCCGGGTTCCTTTGAGCCGCTTGGCTTCCGCGTGGACGGAACCGTGTTCAAGGCGAATTTCGGCTCCCATCTTGGCCAACCCCTTGAGGTGGAGGTCGATTGGCCGGCTTCCGATCGCACACCCGCCGGGCAGGGGCAGAACCGCCCTGTGGCAGCGAGCAAGCAGGGGGCCCAGGACCAGGGACGAGGCCCTCATCTTTCTGACGAGGGCCGGCGGAGTTGCCCAGTCCAGGTCTTTTGGCGTGAGGATGCGCATCTGGCCTTCCGAAAAGTGGACCTCCGCGCCGAGGTTCCTCAGGAGATCGGACATGGTCTGGATGTCGTGAAGATCGGGCACCCGGCTCAATTCAAGAGTTCCCTCGCTGATCAGAAGAGCGCTCGCCATGACCGGGAGCGCCGCGTTTTTTGCCCCCTGGGCTTTTACGGTTCCTTTCAGGGGACGATCGCCTCTAAGTACCAGTTTCTGACTCAACTCTCTCACTCCTCTCGCGGTTTGCCGCCTACAATGACCGATCCGTCCCCGAATCCCAGGAACCTTTCGGCTTCAAGGACGATCCTGTCCGAGGCGTGACCGTCGCCGAACGGATTGGTACATCTCGAGAGCAGGTTCCGGTAGGCCTCTTCGTCTTCCATGAGGGGAACAGCGGAATCGAGGATTTTCCGTTCATCCGTCCCTACGAGCAGGGCAGGCCCCGATTCTACGGCTTCGGGCCGTTCTGTCACTTCACGGAGGACAAGAACGGGTTTTTTCAAGGCAGTCGCTTCTTCCTGCACTCCTCCGCTGTCGCTCAGGATGAAACGGCTGCGGTCCATCGCCCAAACAAAATCCGGGTAATCCAAGGGATCGCATAGGACGACCCTTTCCCGGTCACGGAAGAAGTCCTGGACGATTTCACGAACCGCGGGGTTCCGATGCATCGGGATCAGGAGCCACAGGTTCGGGTAGGATTTCCTGAGTTGTTCCGCGGCCCTGCAGATTCGCTTGAGGGGTTCACCCCAGGATTCTCGGCGATGGGCCGTCAGCAGAACCAGGTCGGCCTCCGCCGGGATGGAACGAAGCGCGTCCATGGACGGTTCTTTGCGGTTCTCCCGGGTCCAGAGCAACGCGTCGATCACGGTGTTCCCCGTGACGAAGATCCTTTCCGCGGGCACCCCTTCGATCGTCAGGTTTTTCTTGGCTCCTTCCGTAGGTGCGAACCACAGGGAAGCGAGACGGTCCGTCAAGAGGCGGTTCATCTCTTCAGGGAAAGGCAGGAGAACGTTTCGGCTTCTCAAGCCGGCTTCCACGTGCCCAACTGGGATTTTCCGGTAAAAGGCCGCCAGAGAGGCGGCAAAGGTCGTTGTCGTGTCCCCGTGGACCAGGACCAGGTCGGGAGAATGCCGGTCGAGTGCTTCGCCGACGCCCTCCAGGACGGCTGAGGTCAGGTAGTCCAGGCTTTGCCTTTCTTTCATGACGTTCAGGTCGAGATCCGCCCTGAGGTTGAAGTGTTCCAGCGCCTGGTGCAGCATTTGAACGTGCTGCCCCGTAGCCAGGAGGAAACAGTCGAGTTTCGGGGAGCGCGCCAAACGCAGTGCGACCGGAGCCATTTTGATGGCTTCCGGCCTTGTTCCGACGACCACGCAGACTTTTTTCCGTTGTTGTTCCATATCCTCTAACTCCTTGTTGGATTGATTACAGGGGTGTTCGCGACAGCCATTTCAGGAGAGCAATTCCCGAAGCGAGCAAAACGATGTGCATCGCCCCCATCATGACAATAATAGCGGGTATCGGGAAGGAACGGTCCAGGAGGCGGTGATGAAGATGTCCCCGATCGGGCAGGAACGGCGACCTTCCACGAAAAAGCCTCCGGGCAACCGCCATAAGCGTGTCGAATACGGGGACTCCTCCCAGGAGGACCAATACGGGAAGCAGGAAAATGGGATCCAGGCCCCCTTTGATGACCGATCCCGTCATTTGGGTTGCGCAAAGGAATCCAAGAAGCGTGCTGCCCCCATCGCCAAGGAAGGTCCTTGCCCGGGGAAGGGGAAAGTTCCAGAAGAGGACCCCGAGACAAAGGCCCGCAAGGGGAAACCAGGGGAGCAGTTGTCCCGTAATGCAGAAAAGGCAGGCGGTGGAAATGGTTAAGGATAGGCAGAGCCCGTCCATCCCGTCGATTAGGTTGTAGGCATTCGTGCATCCCGCGATCCAAACCACGAGCAAAGCCCGGGTCAAGGGGGCCAAAGGCAGCAAAGCGATGGCGATCAGAGCTGCAGCCAGGTGGACTCCCAGCCGGAGGTAGGGCGATGTCTGCTTCATGTCGTCCACGTATCCCACGAGGAAAACCAGCGTCGCTCCGATCGCGGTCATCCTGGCCCAAGGGAGGGAACCGCCAAGAAGCAGGACCCACAGGAGATATCCCAGCCAAAGGACGATACCGGCGCCGCGTGGGACGGTCCCGCTATGGATTTTCCTCCCCCCCGGTTCATCCAGGACACGAAACCGCCTCGCCAGGGAAATGGAAATCGGGGTAACCAGGAGTCCCCAGCTGAGCGAGGCCAAAAACTGCAGGATCATCGGATTCAACACACGGATTTCCTCATTTCGCTCCCGCAGGTCTGATTTCCAAGTCCGTTATCTTGTGCCGAACAGGCGGTCCCCGGCATCCCCCAGTCCGGGGACGATGTATCCGTGATCGTTCAGGTGACTGTCAAGCGCAGCCGTGAAGATCGGGATTTCCGGATGCTGCCTGTGGACGAATGCCACCCCTTCCGGCGCGGAGATCAGGCAGACGAGCGTGATCTTCTTCCCTCCACGCTTCTTGATCAGGTCGATGGCGGCAGCTGAAGATCCCCCTGTCGCCAGCATCGGATCGAGAATGAAGATGTCCCGCTCCTCGATGTCGCCCGGCAGCTTGCAGTAATACTCGACGGGCAAGAGGGTTTCCGGGTCCCTGTAAAGCCCGATGTGCCCCACTTTGGCGTTCGGGATGATCCGGAGAATTCCCTCGACCATGCCCAGCCCTGCCCTGAGGATGGGAACGATCGCGAGTTTTTTCCCTGAGAGGGTCAGGACCTTGGTTCGGCTGATGGGGGTTTCGACTTCCGTTTCTTCCAGCGAGAGGGTCCGCGTGATCTCGTAGACCATGAGGCCGGCGATTTCCTGGACAAGTTCCCGAAATTCCTTCACGGTCGTGTTTTTGTCCCGGATGATGCCTACCTTGTGCTGGATCAGCGGGTGATCCAGGATGAACAGCGGATTGCCGTTGGGGTAAGCCGGGAAAGCGGTCAGCTGGGATTCGAAGGATACGATCTTCTTTACCCGGGCCGAGTGGCGCCCCCCTTCGAAGGGAGTTTCCAGCCAGACCCGCACGGTTTCGATTGCGGTTTTTTCCTCCACGACCCGTCCTCCAAGGATCAGAACGTTCGAGTTGTTGTGCAGGCGGCTCAAGCGGGCGGTGTCCGGATCGTTGCAAAGAGCTCCGTAGACACCCGGAACCTTGTTCGCGGCGATCGACATTCCGATTCCCGAACCGCAGAGCAGGATTCCCCGTTCCGATTGCCCGGAGGCGACGCTTTCCCCGACCTTGAAGCCGAAGTCCGGGTAGTCGACGCTCAACTCCGCTGAATGGGTCCCAAAATCCTGCACTTCATGGCCTGAGTCGCGAAGAAATTCCTTGATCTTTTCCTTCAGGGTGAAACCGGCGTGGTCCGATCCGATGGCAATGCGCATCGTGTACCAACCTCCTTGGCTGTCTGCCTCAACGCCAGCTAATCATACCATTGACGATCCTGCTGCCTTTGCCGTAACTCGATCGAGCCGGACGGGCCTTGCCGGTCAGCTGCACGTTTCCGACAGGATTTTCCCGAGAACCTCCTCCGCGACCTCATACGGGGTGGTTTTCCGGGCGGCGAGCAATTCGAAGAGTTCCGGGGACTTTTCCTTCTCCCAGGCAACCTCGACCATTGCCGCGATTTCCCTCCGGAGGATCTCTTCGACCTCCATGCCAAGGCGCTGCCATTTCCGGCGCCTGCCTTCCTCGCTCCGACTCAGGAAATCCGCGTGCCGCAGCATTTCCGAAACGACTTCCTCGACGCCTTCCCCCCGCTCTGCAACCGTTTTGAGCACAGGGGGGCGCCAGGCTCTCATCCCGAGGAGGTCAAGCATCATGTTGACTTCCGTCGCCACTCGGTCGGCACCGTCCCGGTCTGCCTTGTTCACGATGAAGAGGTCCGCGATTTCCATGATGCCGGCCTTCATGATCTGGATATCGTCTCCCATGCCCGGGACAAGGATGAGGCCGACCGTGTCGGCGATTTTGACGATATCGACCTCGGACTGGCCGACCCCGACCGTTTCGATGATGACGACATCCTTGCCGCAGGCGTCAAGGATCAGCGCCGCCTCCTGGGTCGAACGGCTCAGGCCGCCAAGGGATCCCCTCGTGCCCATGCTTCGTATGAAAACGTCGGGGTCGACGGCGTGCTGCTGCATTCTGAGACGATCTCCGAGTATGGCTCCCCCCGTGAAAGGGCTCGAAGGGTCCACCGCGATGACTCCGACGGTTTTTCCGAGGGATTTGAAATGCGCGATGATCTTGTCCGCGAGCGTGCTTTTCCCCGCTCCTGGGCTCCCGGTCAGGCCGATGATATGGGCTTTCCCGGAGTGAGGGTAGATTTTCCGCATGATGATTTCGGCCTGGGGGGATTCGCTTTCGACCAGGCTGATCAGCCTGGCGATCGATCGATGGTCCCCTTCCAGGGCCCTGGCGATCAGCTTTTCCACTTAGGCGGACTCCTTTTCCCACTTTTCCCGGACCGCGGAGAGGAGCCAGTCGATGCAGACGGAGGTTGGGGTCCCGGGACCGAAGATGGCCCCCGCCCCCATGGCCTTC
Organism: Synergistota bacterium; assembly: GCA_022839995.1. Lineage (GTDB taxonomy): Bacteria > Synergistota > Synergistia > Synergistales > 79-D21 > 79-D21. The sequence goes on along the minus strand of JALHIN010000020.1, from coordinate 57 downwards.
AGCTTCGGCACGTCGTCCTCCGGGATCACGCCTCCCCCGAACACCAGGATGTCCGAC
>JALHIN010000019.1:0-35734 GCA_022839995.1 Synergistota bacterium | reverse complement strand
TGAAGCGGTGTCGAAGGGGAAGGTCGTGCGGGTGATGGAGCCGTGGAAGGACAAGACGAAGGTTGTCCACGTGGCGGTGCCGAAGACGCTGGTGATGGACATCCGGGCCATCAGGGTGGTGAAGTAGCCATGGAAGACAAGACGAAGGACATCATCGTCTGCCGTTGCGAGGAAGTGACCATGGGGGAAGTGCGGGAGTGGATCGCGAAGGGGTACGACACCTTCGACGAGCTGAAGCGCCTCCTGCGGGTGGGGATGGGCCCCTGCCAGGGGCGCGGCTGCCGGGAGATCATCATGCGCGAGATCTCCAGGGCGAAAGGAATCCCCATGGCCCAGGTGGATCCCGGGACCTTCCGGCCTCCCGTCAAGCCCGTCAAGCTCGGCGTTCTCGCTACCTGCGACCTTGCCAGGGAATAGCAGGACCGAACGATTTCCCGAAACGACAAGGGGCGGTGCCGTTTGCCGGCATCGCCCCTCCATCATTCCTTTAATGTCCGCCAGGCTTGTTCTTCGGCCATGCGGAGGATTTCCTTCAAGGGGAGGCCGGTCTTCTCTGCAAGGGTCCTGCAATCTTCGAATTCGGCCGACAGGTTCAGGACCTTTCCTTCGGGATCGTAGGCCTTCTTGATCCTGATCTCGGCTTCTTCTTCTCCCAAGGGCAGGCGTACGCTTCCGAACGACCTTTTCGCGACGAACCGCTGTACTGAAGGCAGGACTCGGATCCCCAGGGTCCCGGTCTGCCTCATGACCTCGAGGGCGAGATCCCGGCTTTTCTCCGGATCTGCCAGTACCCGGAGGAGGTGCCCGGGCCTTCCCTTTTTCATCGTGAGGGGCGAAATGCTGACGTCCCTGGCTCCCATTTCGGACAGGCGTTCGAAGAGATGACCGAGGATTTGGCCGGAAACGTCATCGAGGTTGGTTTCGAGGATGTCGACCCGGTCACTCCTGCACTCGGCCGGAAGCTCCATGAGCACGGCGCGCAGGACGTTCGGCTGTTCCGTTTCGGCTTCGCCCGCCCCGTAACCTGCTGAAAGGGATTTTCCCAGGGGAAATCCCTCGGTAGGCCGGGCGAAATGGGCGAGAATGGCGGCTCCCGTCGGAGTCAGGAGTTCCCGCGTTTCGCCTCCGTGGAAGGGAAGGCCGAACCGCGTGAGAATCCGGAGCGTGGCTGGAGAAGGGACTGGAATGGTTCCGTGTGCCGAACGGACCTGCCCCCCTCCGACGTTTACGGGGGTGCAGAGAACGGCGTCCGGGGCCAGGTCCGCGAAAGCCAGGCAGGATCCGACCACGTCGGCGACGGCATCATCCTGTCCCACCTCGTGAAAGTGCAATCGCTCCAGCGGTTCCCCGTGGGCCGTCGACTCCGCTTCGGCAAGGATCCCGAACACGCCGGCGACATCCTTTCTTACCCGTTCCGGCAGGGGGATTCCCGCGATCCTATCCATCAACTCGAAGAAGGAGCGCGGTCGCGTCTCCTGGCGAACCTGGACCCGGACCTTAAGGGCGCGGATTCCGCTCTTGGTAACCGTGTTCACGGTCACCGAAACGTCGGCTGCCGATTCCACGGCTTGGATGATGCTCTTCTGGTCGGCTCCCAGGTCGAACAGGCTGGCGAGGATCATGTCGCCTGCCGCCCCGGAGCATGGATCGAAAAGGATTGCCTTCATCGCCGACGCACTCCCCCGTTCGAAAGTTGTATGGCTAAAAAACAGCATAACCTGCCGGATGGTTTCGATCAAATCGCCCAGTCTTGAATCGCTGTGGGCCCAAGTTTATGGATGAAAGGCAAGCCCGATTCTTCCGCAGCCAAAAGGCTAAACCCATGATATTTATTAAAGAACTCCCTAAACCCAAGTAATGAGTTTTGTCAAAAACATCGGGTTTTTAATAAGATTAAACAAATAACAATAAGTATGTTTTATTGTTAAAGAATAACCATCGGGCTACTTGCCTTGGTGAAAGGACTAAACTAGCATGACAACAGTGCTGAAAAAACTTGGAAAATGAACGGATTTCCCGGGGGAGAGAAGCGGTTGGCGCGGCACAAAGAAATCCGGCGGGATGAGAGGGAAGTCCAGGAAGGAGGAATGGGCCCAAGCGAGCGGTTTGAGCAAGGAAAGCAACAGAGCCGAGAGGAGGATGAGCATGGGAAAGAAGCTTGAGGGCAATATGTGGAGCAGTCGATGGGGATTGATCCTGGCATCGATCGGGATGGCCGTCGGGACGGGGAACATCTGGCGGTTCCCGAGGGTTTCGGCAGCGAACGGAGGGGCAGCCTTCTTCTTTGCCTACGTTTTGGCGCTTTTCCTTTGGGCGATTCCCCTGATGGCTGCCGAAGGCGTTTGGGGGAAGGTTTCCCGCATGGGCATCATCGGTTCATTCAAGCACATGTGCGGACGCGGGTGGACCTGGGCCGGAGCCTTGATGGCCGTTATCGTGTTGGGCATCGTTTTCTATTACGGTGTGGTCGTGGGATGGTGCATGCGCTACCTTGCATATGCCGTGATGGGGGTGTTCAGGCCCGGGTTGGACACCGAGGCCCTGTGGAAGGCTTTTGCGGCCAACGGGATGCAGCAGAGTCTCCTGTTTGCGCTGGTCGTGGCCATCTGCATGTTCATCACTTCCAAGGGTGTGGCCGGAGGCCTGGAAAAGGCCTGCAAGGTCATGGTTCCCGGTATTTTCATCCTTCTTGTTTTCCTGGCGATCCGGGCTGCATTCCTGCCCGGTGCAGTCAAAGGCTACGAGTTCTACTTCACCGCACGCGCGTCGGACTTCCTGAACCCAAAGACGTATCTTGAAGCCTTCACCCAGGTGGCCTGGTCCACCGGGGCCGGTTGGGGGCTCTTTTTGACGTATTTCGTTTACGTCAAGAAGAGCGAGGACATCATGCTCACGGCGACGACGACCTGCTTCGCGGATACCTCGGCGGGATTCCTCGCCGGGATGTGCGTCATCCCCACCATCTTCGCCTACTCGCCCGATCCCATGGCGGCGGTGAAATCCGGCAACACGGGGCTGGCCTTCATCCACATGACGAAACTCTTCTCGGAAATTCCAGGGGGAGCGATCATGGCCATCGCCTTTTTCCTCGCTCTGGTCCTGGCAGCTCTCAGTTCCGAGATCGCCATGATCGAAATGGGCGCCCGTATCCTGGAAGACGCGGGCTGGGACCGGAAAAAAGCGACGTGGGGCATCGGAATCACCACTCTGCTGCTGGGGCTTCCCTCGGCCATGAACATGACCTTCCTGGACAACCAGGACTGGGTCTGGGGGATAGGGCTGCTGCTCGCCGGGCTTTTGATGGGGCTGGGTGCCATGAAGATCGGCGTGAGGAAGATCTGGGACGAGCACATCGAACCCTACACGCAGATGAAGCATTACTGGATGTTCGCCGCAATTCGGTTTTTCCCCGTGTGGTTCGCGATCATCTTCGGATGGTGGACCTGGCAGGCCATCACCTGGTATCCGGGCGAGTGGTACAAGTGGCTTCCCATCAGCAAGTACACGTTTACGGTTGGAACGATGTACTGGCAGTGGGCCATCGCTGCGGTGGTCTGCATCCTCCTAAACAACTGGCTTGCCGACAGGATGACCCACCGCCTGGAAGTGTAGCCAGGCCGGGATGGAAGGAGAGATCTTCATGTGGATGTTTAACATGGCAGTCGTGATGGTCGTCGTTCTTGGAGGGCTGATCTGGTGCCTGCGACACATCGCCATGGCCAAGGACGGGGAAGAATAGGGATCAGGACAAAACCCCACGAAGGGCCGGGGGAAGGACATTCCCCCTCGGCCCTTTTGCTTTCTCCATGGGCTTTTCTTGACTATGATAGAAAGAAACGGACCTTTTCCGACAGAGGTGAGTTCTCTTGAGAAGGGTTTTCGTTTCAGGGGCTTCCGGCAACGTGGGGCGGTTGGTGGTGCGGAATGTCATCGAACGGGACGGGTTCGAGCTGGCGGGAGGATTTTGCAGGGAGTGCGCAGAGGACCTGGGTGCTCTGGCAGGACTGCCGCCCATAGGCCTAAGGGCTTCGCGGACCCTGCGCGAGGGGCTCGAAGAAAGCAAGGCCGACCTGGTCATCGATTTCACGAGTGCCGCCATTCTGATGGCGAACCTGGAGGTGTACGCGGACCTGGCTCTCGACGCTGTAATCGGAACGACCGGCCTTTCGGCGGAGGATTTCCTGAGAGTGGAAACACTTGTTTCGGAAAGGGGGCTCCGTTGGGCGATCATTTCCAACTATGGCCTTGGAATCAACCTGGTGATGGACTTCCTGTCCAGGGTTCGGCCGTATTTCCCATACGTTACCATCTCCGATCGCCACCATCCGGCCATGGCCAATGCGCCGAGCGGGACTGCGGCCATGCTGGCCCAGGCGGTTTCGGAAGGACCCGAAGGACCCGTTGAAAGCCGGGAAGTGTACGAAGGGGTTCTTGGAGGAAAAATCGCGGGTATCCCGGTCCATTCCGAACGCCTGCCCTATCCGGCTCCGTTCTCGGAACACGAGGTCGTCCTGGGGAGAAAGGATGAGATCATCCGGATCACGATCTCGGATTTCACGAGCGAGATCTACATGGATGGCGTCTTTCTGGCGGCGGGGAGAATTTCCTCCATGCCCGCGGGAACCCTTGTCCGGAAGCTCTCCGAGTTCAACTAGCGGCTGCGGGATTGGGAACCAGGGGGATCCTGTTTGCGGCCGCGTGTTTCCCGCCGCCTTTTTCTGCGAAAGCTGCGGCAGGAAGGAAGCGGCACGAGTCGGAGGTCGGCCTGCGGTCGGAAGGCAGCGGAACGGCCGTGGGAACGGACGAGGCTCTTTTAGGCCAAACCCTTTTGAAAACCATCTGGGAGGACGATACAAATGGCGATTTACCGGATCAAGAGCAAGAAGCGGTCCTGGGACGGGGAGGCCATCGGGATCCTCATCCTGGACGCAGCCTATCCCTGTGTTCCCGGCAATGTTGGCAACGCCACCACCTATCCATTCCCCGTCCGCTACAAGGAGATCCGGGGATCTTCGATCGAGCGGCTCCTGAACGAAAGGGATCCCGAACTGCTCAAGCCCTTTATCGAGGGAGCCAGGGAGCTGGAGGCGGAGGGAGTGCGGGCGATCACCGGGGCTTGCGGGTTCATGGCGCTTTTCCAGAAACAAGTTGCAGAATCCGTCGATGTCCCGGTTTTTCTCTCGAGCCTCCTGCAGGTCCCCTTCATCTGCAGGACGCTGACCTCGAAGCAAAAGGTCGGGATCATCTCGGCCAATGCCGCTGTTCTGACCGATGAACATTTCGAGAACGTCGGGATCACGAAGGAGATGCCGATCGTCGTTTACGGGATGGAAGACCAGGAGGAATTTCGTACGAGTATCCTCGAGGAAAAAGGGACCCTGGATTCAGACCTGATCGAAAAGGAAGTGGTGAGCGTCGCCGAGAGGATGGTCCGGGAGCACCCGGAAGTCGCGGCTATCGTGCTGGAATGCAGCGACCTGCCTCCCTACGCGGCGGCAGTACACGCAGCGACGGGCCGGCCGGTCTTCGATTTCATCACCATGATCAAGTACGTACACTCCGCCCTGGTGCCGACAAAATACGAAGGGTACATGTAGGCTTTCGTACAGAGAAGCCAATCACCCGTGCTGCGGGTCTCGTCTCGTTCCGCGGGGAAATCGATTGAACAGACCGAGGAGGGGATGCCGTGTCCCGGATCTGGATCTTTCTGCTGATGGTCATGGCGGGAGCTGTCTCGGCCCTGCAGCCCGGCATCAACGCCCGGCTGGCCCAGAAGGTCGGGATCCTGGAAAGCGCCTTCGTTTCCTTTGCCGTTGGGGCTTTGTGCCTTGCGGCGGTGGTCCTCCTGTTCGGAAGGGGAAACCTGAGGGGCATCTCGGAGGCTGCCCCTTGGGAGGTCCTCGGGGGGGTAATGGGTGCCTTCTACGTCACCTGCCTCGTTCTTGCCGTTCCCAGAATCGGCACCACGGCGGCCATGGCCGCGGCGATCGCGGCGCAACTGGCGGCGGGCCTGGCTCTGGATTCGATGGGGGCGTTTGGTTTCCGGGAACTTCCCGTGGATTTTCCCCGCCTGGCGGGAGTCCTTTTCCTTGTTTTGGGATCCCTGCTGATTCTTCGCAAATAAGGATTCGGTAACGACGGGAAACCGTCCTCAAGGGACGGACATCGCGATTCCGAAGGAGGTTTGTGCCCGAATGGAGTACGAGAAGGAAGCGGTCCTGAAAAGAGCCGCCGAGGAAGCCTGCCGGAACGAAAGCCGCTATCACCTTTGCAGTCAGGGCACACTGGCGGCCCTGATGCGATCCTTCGGCATCCACGACCCCGACCTCCTGCGAGCCTCAACGGCCTTCGCCGGGGGAGGAGTCCGCCGGGGGCACATGTGTGGGGCCCTGAGCGGCGCGCTCTTGTTTATCGGGCTGCTTGCGGGGCGAGACGACCTGGAAATGAAAGAACAGGCCGTCAGGGGATTGGGGTATTGCGACAAGCTTTACCGGGTTTTTGAAGAAAGGTTCGGGACGGTCCTTTGCAGGCAGATCCAGAAAAACCTCTATGGGAAGGAATACGATCTGACCCGCCAGGAAGAGCGGGACGAAATGCACACCCTGATGGAAACGATGGAGTTCGCCTGCCCCCAGGTTTGCGGGGAGGCTGCCCGCATGGCGGCTTTGGTCGCGTTCGAGATCCTCGAGGCAGGACACCCTGTCGCGAACTCCCTGATCCGCTTGACCCACTAGGCGAACGCCCCTTCCCGTTCCTGCGGCCGCTGATCCCCTTTGAAAGGTGGGAGCAGCGGCCTCTTGCGTGCAAGGTGCACGAGCCCTATAATTTTCCATAAGGTTGCATCCGCAACTAAATGGACGGAGGGGGTCAAATGGATCGCCAGGAACGGTCGTTGGGAAGATGGATCGCTACCCTTTTCCGGCGGAGCCGTGTCCACCTCGACAGGGTTTTTGAACCGATGGGGCTCGGCAAGGGGCTCTACCTCTACCTCGCCCTGCTGTCGCGGCAGGAGGGCCTGACACAGCATCAGCTTGCCGTGGAATTGGCCTTCGACGAGGGCACGGTTACCCGGGCGGTCCAGCGCCTTGAGAAAGAGGGATGGGTACGAAGGGAACGGGACGAAAGGGACGGACGGGCTTTTCGCGTCTACCTCGGGGAAAAGGCCCGCGAATCGATTCCGAAGCTGCTGGAGGAGCTTGAAGCCTGGAACAACCGCCTCGTGAAGGGGTTCACCCCGGAGGAAAAGGAATGGGCGCTCCGGCTTTTGGTGCGGATGGCGGAAAACGCAGACAGGGACGGAAAAGGGGGGTATGACGGAGATGGGGAAATTTGAAGAAATGAGGGCGAAAGCGGAATTCCTGGATGCAAGGGATTCCTTGAGGACGTTCAGGGAACGGTTTGTGATCCCGCAGGGGCGGATCTACATGGACGGCAATTCGCTGGGGCTTCCCCCGCGGGAATCCATCGAGGGAGTCCTTCGCGTCCTGGATGAATGGAAAACCCTGAATATCGACGGCTGGCTCGAAGGCAGGATTCCCTGGTTCACCCTGCCGGAAGAGATGGGGCGCAGGATGGCTCCCCTTGTCGGGGCATTGCCGGAAGAAGTCGTGATGTCGGGTTCCACGACCTCCAACCTCCACAGCCTTGTCCTCACCTTCTACCAGCCCGAGGGGAAGCGGAGAAAGATCCTTGCGGACGAACTCAATTTCCCTTCTGACCTCTACGCCCTTGAGAGCGAAATCCGCCTGAAGGGGGGAGATCCTGCGGAAGACCTGGTTCTTGCCCGGTCGAGAGACGGCAGCACCCTTGAAGAATCGGACCTCATCGGCCTGATGGATGACACCGTTTCCGTGGCCCTCCTTCCGTCCGTCCTCTATCGAAGCGGGCAGCTTCTGGACATGGAAAGGCTGACCCGGGCGGCCCACGAAAAAGGGATTTTCATCGGTTTCGACTGTGCCCACTCGGCGGGATCCGTCCCTCACCGCCTGCACGAGTGGGACGTGGATTTCGCATTCTGGTGCAGTTACAAGCACCTGAATGGGGGTCCAGGAAGCCCGGCCTTCCTTTTCCTGAACGAGCGGCATTTCGGGAGGGAACCCGGCTTGGCGGGGTGGTTCGGCTACGTGAAAGACCGGCAGTTCGACATGAAGATCGATTTCGAGCATGCGAAATCCGCGGGCGGGTGGCAGCTCGGAACGCCTTCCGTCCTTTCGGCGGCTACGCTGGAGGCGGCTTTGAAGATCCAGGAGGAGGCGGGCATCGACCGGATCCGGGAAAAATCTTTGCAATTGACCGATTTCCTGATCGAGCTGGTGGATGGCTTCCTCTCGGGTCAGCCCTACGGCTATTCCGTCGCCACCCCAAGGGAGCATGGGAGGCGCGGCGGCCACCTTGCTATCGAGCATGCGGCTGAAGCCTGGAGGATCTGCTGTGCTTTGAAAGCCCGGGGAATCGTCCCGGATTTCAGGCCCCCAAGCGTTATCCGCGTGGCTCCGGTTGCCCTCTACAATACTTTTTCCGAAGTTTGGGAAGTGGCCCGGGCACTGAAGGAGATCATCGAGAGTCGGGAGTACGAACGGTTCCCGAAAGAGCGAAGCGCGGTTTCCTGACAACTCGGCGGGATTGTTCTTCCAGGGGATCGCGGCGCAATGCCGAGGTCCCTTTTCTGGTGTACCCGCGGCTTCATGAGTTCAGCGTGATATAATTTTACTGACCCTCCCAGGGAGCCATCGGGCGGTGCGAATTTCGCCGGGAACGGGGGAAGCCTCGTGATGGGACGGGAACCCCTTTGGAAGCTGGAACGAGTGACGAAAACCTATTCGATGGGGCAGGTCCAGGTGACGGCTCTCCAGGAAACCTCGCTGGAGATTGCCGAAGGGGAATTGTTGGTCATCCTGGGGCCCAGCGGGTCGGGCAAAACCACCCTTCTGAATCTCATCGGCGGAATGGATGTCCCCACCCAGGGCAGGATCCTGTTCGACGGGGAGAGCCTCGAAAAGGCGGACGAAAAGCGCTAGACGGCATACCGAAGGGACGTCGTCGGTTTCGTGTTCCAGTTTTCCAACTTGATTCCCGACCTGACGGCACTGGAGAACGTGACGCTGGGTGCCCACCTTTCCAGGAAGCCGCTTTCGCCTGAAGCGGTCCTGGAAGAAGTCGGCATGGCCGACCGGATGCAGCATTTCCCTTCCCAGCTGAGCGGAGGGGAACAGCAGCGGGTCGCCATCGCCCGGGCCGTGGTCAAGAATCCCAGGCTGCTCCTGTGTGACGAACCGACCGGGTCCCTGGACTGTTCCACGGGAAGGCGGATCCTCGAACTTCTGGAAAGAGTGAACCGGATCTACGGGACGACTGTGGTGATCGTCTCGCATAACTCGGCCATCGGGGGGATGGCTAAACGGATCGCCCGAATGAGCAGCGGGCGGATCACGAGCTGTTCGGAAAACCCCTCGCCGGTTTCGCCGGGAGAAATCGAATGGTGAAGTCGCCTCTTCTAAACAAGCTCTTTCGCACGATCGGCTCCACGCGGGGGCCCTTTTTCGGTGTCGTTGCCGTCGTCGCAGTCGGCTTGTCTGTTTTTGTCTCCATGGCTGCGGTGTCGGACAACCTCATGCGGTCCAGGGAAAACTTCTATCGGCAGACCGACTTCGCAGACCTGTTTTTCCATGTCGTTCGGGCCCCGGAGGGGGTGGTCGAAAAAGTTTCGGCCGTAAACGGCGTCAGCCGTGCCAGCGGTCGGATCCAGAAGGACGTTTCTCTCTTCCGGCAGGACGGCACGCGGGCAACGCTTCGTCTTACCGGTTTCAAGCTTCCGATGGAAAACGAACTGAACCGTATCCTTGTGCAGCAGGGGCGGCTTTTCGAGAAAAATCCCGAAGGGGGAGCCCTGGAAATCCTCCTTAGCTCCCAGTTTGCGAAAGCCAACGAATTCCGCCCGGGAAGCACGGTGTCCGTCGCCGCGGAAGGGAAGGAAAAACCCATGGAGGTTGTCGGGATTGCCGCAAGCCCCGAGTTCGTCTACGCCATCAAGAACGCCGCGTCCGTTTTCGAAGACCCGTCCGGGTTTGGGGCCGCGATGATTTCCTTGAAACAGGCCCAGCAGGTCCTCGATTTCGAAGGGTCGGTGAACCAAATCCTGGTGCGGCTCGTGCCGGGCTCCGATCCGGATCGGGTCCGGAAGGAAATCCGAACGATCCTTGAGCCCTATGGGAACCTGACGGATTACCCGCAGAGGGACCAGGTCAGCGAGGCGATCCTCCGGGGCGAACTGGAACAGCTTCGGGTCGCGGCAACCTTCCTCCCGGCATTTTTCCTGGGTTTGGCTGCCCTGATGCAAACGGTATTTCTGAGCCGTTTGGTGAAGGCGGCAAGGACACAGATCGGACTGATGAAAGCCTTGGGATACGACAACGGGAGGCTGATGCTCCTGTACGGTGGCTACAGCCTGGCCTCCTCCGGAATGGGAGGGGTAGCCGGAATCCTGGCGGGATACGGCCTGGCGCGGGTTTTCACGCGCCTTTACGCGACCTATTTCAACCTGCCTCGCCTGGATGCGGCTTTCAACCCCCGTTCCGCCGGCCTTGGGTTGGCCCTGAGCCTTACGCTGGGCTGCTTGGCGGGCTTCGCGGGGGCAAGATCCATCCTGGGGGTTCGCCCGGCGGAGGCCATGAGGTTGCCGCCTCCCCGAGGGGCGGTGAAGCTTTTCCTTGAGAATTGGCATTTCCTCTGGGGCCGCCTTGACCTGGCGTCCAAGATGAGCCTGCGATCGATCTTTCGCAACCGTTTCCGGTCTGCGGTAACGTTTCTCGGTGTCCTCGTTTCGATCGGAATGCTGGTGGTTTCCCTCTTTACCCGGGACTCGGTGGAATCTCTTTTTGATCGGCATTTCAACCGGGAACTCCGGTACGATCTGCTTGCCCGGTTCCCTTCCCCCGTCAGAAACGCGGAGTTGCTGAACCTTGAGCGTTTGCCCGGAGTCATCCGCGTGGAACCCCTGTTCGAGCTGCCGGTTCGCTTGACCCTCAGGGGGCTCAGGGAACAAACGGTTGTGGTGGGGATCGACCCCGGTCAATCCCTTTTGGGGATGAGCGACGAGGGGAATCGCCCAAGAGGACTGCCGGTCTCGGGTCTGCTTCTGGATTGGAATTCCGCGCGCAAGCTTGGGGCAAGGCCGGGGGACTTCCTTGAGGTGGAAACGCTTCTCGGGAAAGGTCCCTCGAGAAAAGGCACGGTTGCCGTGGCGGGCCTTAGCCGCAAATCGGTCGGAGGGGTTTCGTACCTGGATCTTGAAACCCTGAACTCGATCCTCCAGGAGAAGGGACTTGTAACGGGCGCAGCGATCAAGACCGAGCGGGGCCGGAGCCAGGAGGCAGAAAGGGCGATGGCCGGGATGATCAACGTTTCTTCTGTCCTTAGCCGCCAGAAGGAGAGAGAGTACCTGGAGAAAAATCTCGCTTACATGAACCTTTCGATCGCCATCCTCGTGGCTTTTTCCAGCCTCCTGGGACTGGCGATCATTTTCAACGCCTCCGCCCTGGCCTTCTCCGAACGGCGAAGAGACTTGGCCAGCCTGCGGGCCATGGGGTTCTCAAGTGAGGAGGTCGCGCTATTCCTGCTGAAGGAAAACCTTTTTCTCCTTGTCGCGGGAACGCTTGCCGGGCTGCCGTTCGGAAAGCTCCTGTCCGAGGCGTATGCTCGGGCGGTCAGCACGGACCTTTTCAGTTTCGTCGCGGTGGTTTTCCCGAGGACTTACATCCTTTCTGCTGCCGGGGGGGTCGCCTTTGCGGCCCTGGCCTTCTTCCTCGGCATTCGCAGCCTGGAACGGCTGGACTTTGCGGAAACCGTCAAGGCCAGGGATTGAGGGAGGAGACCGTTGATGAGGAAGATCCTTTTTGGGGTCCTGGGCTTCGGGGTGATCGCCGCAACGCTCTGGTTCGTCTTCCTGAGGGGCCAGGTTGTCGAAACGGTCAGGGTCACTCGTGGAGACCTCGTTCGAACGGTGGAGGAAGACGGCGTCGTAGAGGTGCCGGGAGACCGCAGGATTTACGCGACCCAATTGGCCCGAGTCGTGGATGTTCCCGTCGATGAGGGGGATTCTGTCTGCCCCGGGACGATCCTGGTACGGATGAAAAACCCGGACCTCGATGTCCGCATTCAGGAGACCCGAACTCTTCTCGAACAGGCGATAAGGGATCGACGGGGAGCGGCAGCTCTTGTCGAATCGACCCGCTTGCTTCTCTCGGACGCAGCCCGGATTGCCGGCAGGAAAAAGCGGTTGTACGAAGCCGGGGCGATTTCCCTTTCGGAACTGGAAGATGCCGCCTTGGCTCTTGAGAGGCTTGAAAAGGATCTCAAGAGGCATAAGTCGGAGGAAGATTCCGCCGCGGCTCTGGAATCGGGACTGAAACGAACGGTTCTGGACTTGCAGGCAAAACAGGCCGAACTCGTGGTCAAAAGCCCCATCAAGGGAATCGTCCTGGAGCTTCCCCGTGAAAAAGATGGAGTTGTCCAGCCTGGAGACCTCGTCGTGACGGTGGCCCCGGAGGCCAGGCTGGAAGTGGTTTCCGACCTCCTGGGCGATGCCATGGGAAACGTGACGGTCGGCCAAATGGTCAGGGTAACCGCTCCGGTTCTCGGGAACCAGGTATTGGAAGGCAAGGTTGCAAAGATCTATCCGCAGGCCTTTGAAAAACTATCGGCTCTCGGTGTGGTTCAGAGGCGAGTGAAAGTCAGGATCGATCTTCCGTACAACCCCCGCTTGAAGCCTGGCTTTGAAGTCCGGGCCGCTATCGAGACGGAACGCCATCCTGGAGTCCTTCTTCTCCCGGTTGAATCGGTTCGGACGACGGAAAGCGGAGAGCGGGTCGTGCTGAAGGTCGAGAGGGGGCGAATCAAATCCGTAGGGATCCGAACCGGGCTATCGGACCGGCGCTCGGTGGAAGTCCTGGAGGGGCTTGACGAAGGCGACGAAGTGGTACGGGACGCAGGCCTGGCCCTGGAGGAGGGAGCCCGGGTTCGGGTTCAAAGGTAAAACAGGCGAACGAGGGCCACGGCAACAAAGGTGAAAAGAACGGTCATGAATCCGCCTGCCTTGATGAAATCGGCGTTTCTGTATCCCCCGGGTGAAATCAGAAGGGCGTTCACCTGGTGCGTGGGGAGGATGAAAGAGTTCGCGGCGCAGATCGCCACCAGCATCGCGAGCCCCCTGGGATCGACTCCCGATTCTTTCCCGATGAGAATCGCGAAGGGAACCAGTAGGACCGTGGCAGCGACGTTGGACATGAAAAGGGAGAAAACGGTGGAAAGCAGGGCGATCACGAGAAGGATCACCGTCAAGGATTTTCCTGCCAGGAAAAGGGACAGCCGCTCCGCGAGGAACCTGGCGGCTCCTGTGTGGTCCATCGCGAGCCCCAGGGGAATCAGGCCCGCAAGGAGAAAAACGGTTTTCCAATCGATGGCCCCGTAGGCTTCATCCATTGACAGGACCCCGAGGAGCACCATGGCCAGGGCACCGCTCAGCAGGGATAGAGAGAGCGAAAATCCTGAAACGGCCAGCCCGATTGAGCCAAGGAAGCAGGCAACCGCAGGGATTGCCTTTGCCTCCCTGGCGGGGTGTCCCGAAAGGGGCGTGACGAGGGCCACCCCTTCTTCCTTACCCAGCCTTCGGAGGTTGTCCCAGGGGCCGTAGACCACGAGCGCGTCTCCCGGCCGCAGAGGGATGTCGGAAAAATCTTCCCGGAAAACGGTTTCTCCTGATAGCAGGACCAGCGGTTCCACCCCGAAATTCCTTCTGAGTTGAACCTGGCGGATGGTTTTGCCCGCCAGCGGGGAGCGGGGCAGGACGACATACTGGGCAAAAGAGGCGTTTTCAAGCAACAGCACCTGTTCGGGGCCTGCCCCGGGATTCAGCCTCTTCAGCCCGAATGCCTCCAAAAGGGCCCTGCTTCCTTCCTGCGTTCCCGCGACTCCCAGGACTTGTCCTTCCTTGAAGGGGAACCTGCGCCAGGGGGCATAGATGGATTTCCCCTTCTCTTCCACGAAAAGCAGGTGCAACCCCCAGCGCTGCCAAAGGCGGATCTCTTCCGGGGTTTGCCCCGCAAGGGGAGACCCCGGGGGAATTTCGAGACGGAAGATTTCAGTCGGGAGTCCCCATTCCTCGATCAGTCGTTCTCCCTCACCGGTTTCCCGGTTTGTGGGCATTCCAGGAAGCACGAATTTCCCGAAGAAGAGAAAATACAGGATTCCGCTCGCCAGCAGGACACCCCCGACGGGGGTCACGCTGAAGAGGCCGAGCGGGGCAAGGCCGCCCTGCCTGAGCAGATCGTTCAGGATGATCATGGGGCCGGACGCGACGAGGGTCAGCGTACCCCCGAGGATCGCGGAAAACCCCATTGGAATGAGGAGCCGGGAAGCTGGAATTTTCGTCTGCCTGGAAATTCCGAGTAGAGCAGGGAGAAAAAGGGCCACGGCACCGATATTCTGCATGAAGGCGGAGATCGAGCCGACGATCGCCGAGACGAGAACGATCAGGCGCTTTTCGTTCGAACCGGCCTTTTGAACGATCGGGCGGGCGATCTTGCTCATCAGGCCCGTGGACTCGATCCCGGCGCTCATGATCATGACGCCCATGATGGACAGGACGGCGTTGCTTGAAAGACCCGAAAAGGCCTGCTTTGCTTCGAGGAGGCCAAGCCAGGGCAGGGCCAGCATGACCAGCACGGCGACGATGTCCGAGCGCAGCCATTCCGTGATGAAAAGGACCATCGCGGAAGCCATGACGAGGAAGGCCAGGGCGATTTCCCGCGTCATGCCGGGCCTCCATTCAAAGGCCAGTCAGGGAAAAGGCAGAAAGGACTGCCGCGAGAAGGGCGGCGACCGCGATCACCACCTTCCACCTGGAAGCGCGGAGGAGTTCGGGCAGGGTGATGTCCCCGAACGATCCCCAACGGAGCACGGTAGGCTCGATCTGGTGGTAGATTTCGGAGTAGAATGCGGTTCCCAGGAGCATTCCGCCGACTCCGCCGAAAAGAGCGTCCAGGGAACCTTGCCCCGCGGCACCCGCGGCGGTTCCAGGGCAGTAGCCCAAAAGGCCGAAACCCAGGCCGAAGATGAGTCCTCCGATGACGGAGGATCCGAACGATCCGTGCCTGGGATGAAGGGTTACCAGGTTGATCTGGAGGAGGACCTGGATGCCCAGCATTCCCGTCAAAACGGCCGACAGCATGACCTTCAGGACCGTGAAATCGACCATCACGAGCTGCCCCACGATGGTTTCGTACCGGGTTACGCCTCCTTTCTGCAGGAGGAAACCGAAGACGACGCCGAGGAAAAGAGCGGCCGGTTTCTTCGCCGATTCAGGCAAGAGGAAAGGAATTCGTTCCATTTCTTTCGCCTCCTATCCGCCAGCCAGGGAAAAAAGCAGGGTGGCGGATAGAATCCCGCCGGTAAAGAAGGCCGCGGAAGCAAGCCAGCTGCTTACCGCCAGTTGCAGGCATCCGCTGATGCCGTGCCCGCTCGTGCAACCGCCGGCCCACCGGGCCCCGAGTCCTACGAGAAAGCCCCCGGCAAAAGCCGTGGAAAGTCGCGGCAAAATCCCGGGGCCGAAAACGGTACCCCACAGGGAGGGAACCCATTCGATCTTAAAGGTTCCGCTGGAAACCGCAGAGAGAAAAGCTCCCAGGGGAATTCCCGCGACGAAAACCAGTTCCCAGTCGATCACCGGGGGGAAAAGCCGGTAGTAGGGTTTTCCCGCGGCTGCGCTACCCCGAATGGCTTTTTCGATGAGGCCGCTCGTCCGCGCAAAGGCAGTCGAACACCCGATCGGTTTGTCCAGGAACAGGAAGGTCACGCATTCCAAAAGTCCGATCGCAACCCCGACCGCGATGGCCGGCCATCTCGGCATGAAGAGCCAGTCCATGAAATCACCCTCGATCTTCCGAAAGTGCTTCTTCGGTCCGTTTCCCCATGAAGCGCGGACCGTGGGGCGAGACGCAGAGAGGACAGGAAGGACCGAGGCCGGCCTCGGCATATCCCATCATGCCGCCCGCAAGGTTGTGGACGTTTTTGAAGCCTCGCTGAAGAAGGAGGCTTGCGGCCAGGCTGGAGCGATGACCCGTGCCGCAAACCGTGACGATCCTGGAACCAGGGTCCAGTTCTGCGAAGCGGTGCCTCAGCTCGGGAGCGGGAATGTTCACCGATCCCGGGATATGGAAACTTTCGAATTCCGACGGTGACCGGACGTCGAGGATCGTGACCGAAGTTCCGGTTGAAGAGGCAAAATCCTGGAGCTCATAGGGTGAAACCTGGGGGACATGGGCGGTTGGCAACCCTGCCTTGGCCCAGGCGAAAATCGACCCCTCAAGCGTCGCTGTGACACGGTCCAGGCCGACCCTCCTGAGCCAGGTGACGGCGGTCTCGGCGGCTTCCGGGCGGTCGGAAACAAGCAGGATCTCCTTCTCCGGCGGCAAGACCCAACCGGCGAAGGTGGCAAAGTTCCCACCCAGGTCCAAGTTGACCGATCCTGGGACGTGGTTTCCCCCGAAAGCGCTGAAGTCGCGGATGTCCAGCACGAGTGTCTCGGGAGACGCCATTTTTTCCGAGAAAGCACGGGGTCCGAGGGGGGATGGGAAGGGCAGGGAATCGACGAGCGTCGGTCCCTCTCGGTTGATTTCGCTGCATCGGGCGAAATGGTCCGGTGCGGCGGGCATCCCCGAGGTGAGGGCGATCACGAAGGCGTCCCGATTGATGATCCGGAGGGCTTCGTTGAAACGCCTTTCGTAGCCGATGGTGCTTTCCCTTTTGGCTCCCATGGATCGGCCGCAAAGCGATCCCGCCCCGTGAGCGGGGTACACCTCGCAGAAATCAGGGAGGGGCAGGATTTTGGCGTGGAGGCTGTCGTAAAGGAGCCCGGCGAGTTCTGCCGCTTTGCCGGGGAATAGGTCCGGCCTCCCGACATCTCCCACGAAAAGGGTGTCGCCGCAGAAGATGGACACCGGCTCGCTTCCACGGGCAAGGTCACGGGCTACGTAGGTCACGTGTTCGGGGGTATGCCCCGGTGTTTCCAGGATTTCGAGCAGGACGTCCTCCAGGCTCAGCGTGTCTCCCTCGGAGACGGGAATGTGTTCAAAGGCGGCTTTGGCTGCTTTGGGCATGACGATCGAGGCCCCGGTGGCCCTTGCGAGATCCATGTGCCCGGATACAAAATCCGCGTGAAGGTGGGTCTGGAGGATGTGGGTGATTTTCAGGTTCAGGTCTTTCGCGGCCTTGAGATAGATTTCGATGTCCCGCCGAGGGTCAACGATGGCGCAGGTTGAGGAGCCCCCCAAGAGGTAGGACGAATGGGCAATCCCATTGACAAAAAAGGATTGGACAATCATGGGCCTTCCTCCTTTCTTCTCTTCACGTGGTGCATATTCCTAATAGTATCATGGAGAATGTAGAAAAAGGCGACCGGGTGTCATCAATTGCGAGTGCCTTGAGGAAGGCTTTGTGGTAAGGTCAGGTGAAACAGCGGAAATGTCGTTTGGAGAATATCGGATTGAACAGGAGGGATCCAGGGAAATGTTCCCCAATTCTGTACCGTTCGGTTCCTTTCAGAATCCCGTGAGGCTCATTTTTAAGCCCGGGGCCCTTTCTGAACTGCCTGGGTTGATCGATGCCGGAGAAACACCCTTGATCGTGACGGATCCGGGGATCGAGAAAGCAGGGATCCTGGACCGGGTTTGCGGTGTCCTGGATGAGGCGGGGGTCCGGTATGCCGTTTTCGCGAAGGTCGAAAGCGACCCTTCGGTTGAAACGGTCGAAGCCGCAGCGGCGTTCTACCGGGAAAGGGAGTGCGGCCCGGTCATCGGGCTCGGGGGAGGCAGCTGCATGGATGCCGCAAAGGGGATCGCCGTCGTCGTTTCGACGGGACAGGGGATCCGGGCTTTCCGGCAAGGTCCGATCGAAGCCCCCGTGGTGCCGGTAATTGCCATCCCGACAACTGCGGGCACGGGCTCGGAAGTGACAGGGGTCATGGTCATCAGCGATTTGCAGGAAAAGGTCAAGATGGTCTTGCGGGGCCCTTCGCTTTTCCCGAAAATCGGCATTCTCGATGCGACCCTGCTGGAAGGGATCCCTCCCAGAATTGCCGCTGCAACGGGCAGCGACGCTTTTGTCCATGCGATCGAGGCTTACCTGTCCCGCAAGTCGACCGCGATTACGGATGCACTGGCCCTTGAAGCGGTTCGTCTCCTGGCATCTCACGTACGGAAGGTCGTCGCAGACGGACGGGATCAACCGGCGCTGCACGCGATGCTCATGGGAAGCTGCATGGCCGGCCTCGCCTTTTCAAACGCGGGTCTTGGCCTCGTGCATGCCCTCGCACATCCCGTGGGGGCGTTTTACCATGTTCCTCACGGCGTCTGCTGCGGGCTGTTCCTCGAGCCGGTCCTTCGTTTCAACCTGCCGGTATGCGCGGAAAAGCTCGCCAGGCTTGCCGTTCCCCTCGGGCTTGACACGGGCAGGGAGAATGCCGTTTCAGGAGCGAAACGGGTTATCGAAAACCTGGCGGAGATCTTCGAAGAGATCGGAATTCCCAAAAACCTTCGCGAGCTGGGCATTCCGGATTTCCAGGTAAACGACGCGATGCTCGACGATGCGATGGGAGCCGTCCCGAGAAGCCTCAACATCCGTCAGTCCGGCAGGGAGGAATTGCGGGCCCTCTTCGAGTCGGTGCGATAGCGGGAGGGTTGAAGCCGGGAAAGGGAACCCCTTTCCCGGCTTCAGGATTTTCCGGTGACCGATCAGACTTTTGCCTTCGCGATGATTTCCCGGGCGATAGCCTCGGCGCCAGCCCCCTTGCTTTTGATCAATTCGTCGATGACCGATTCGGAAATTTCGTAGTCCGCGATCTTGAAAATAGCTGCACAAACATACTGGATGGCCTTTGTTTCTTTTTCCCTCGCCCTGGCCCTCAATTTCCGGGCCTTCTCCTGGGCTTCCTTCAGGCGCTCTTCCAGGGGGCGCCGAACTCGGGTCGCTTTCTTAACCGGTTCTTTCCCGGCGGTCATGCGGAACACTCCTCTCTCAGCGGGTTTTTAAATTGCCGAAAAGAATCTTTTATTTGACAGTATAGGAAGAAAAAAGAGGAATGCAACCGTTTTGGAAAAAGCGGAGGCGTGATCGCCGATGAAATTAAGGGAAATCGATTATACCCTTGATAACCGAAATCCTGGAAAAAGGTTCGAACGTTTTAGTGAATCGGAGGCGGATGGAATCAATGAATCTCGGAGAACCCGTCCCTTGCGAGGTCCTGGAAAATCCCCGCTCGTCGAACGTGAGGCTGCGCATTTCGAAAGAAGGAATCCTGACCGTGGTTGTTCCTCGCGGGTTCAGGAAAAGCCGGATTCTGGAAATCCTTGAAACAAAACGGGAATGGATCCGGAAGCACCGTGCAGGGCCGAAAGAGGCCTCCTTCGCGGCTCCCGGCCCAGGACGGATCGAGCTCGCCGCATTCGGAGAAAGCTGGGAGATTCGGTTTGTGCGAAACGGAGAAAGTTCGGGGGACCTGGACGTGGATGAGGATGCTCACTTGCTTGCGGCGGAGGGCTCCTGGCAGGACGAAGAAACCCTTGCCCGCTTGCGCAAATGGCTCGTGAAACGCTGCAGGACCAGGCTTGGTTCCCGGCTCGAGGAACTGTCGGCGCTTCATGGCCTGCCTTACGCGAAAATGACGGTAAAAATCCAGAAAACCCGCTGGGGAAGCTGTTCCGCGAAAAAGACGGTCAACCTGAACGCCAAGCTTGCCTTTCTTCCGCCCAGCCTCGTGGATTATGTCCTATGCCACGAGTTGTGCCATACCCGCCATCTCGATCACTCCAGGGCTTTCTGGGAATACCTGGAAAGGATCCTTCCCGGGAGCCTGGATCTCAGGAAAGCCTTGCGAGGGTGTGATCATCTCGTCCCGGGATGGGTCCATTCATCGATAGACTCCTCCAGGCGATCTCCCAGGGAATATTTGACATTTTATCTACGATAATTATTCTATATGAAGAAAGTTCTTCGAAAGCCGGGGTGACGAAAGGATGGCGGAAACGACCCGGGATATCCTGGCCCAACTGGCCGAACTCTCTCCGAGGCTTGCACGGCAGCAGCTCAAGTTGGCCCGTTTTATCCATTCGAATCCGCGAAGGGTGGCCTTCATGAATTCGGTGAAGTTGGCCCAGGCCGCGGGAGTCAGCAACCCGACCGTGATCCGCCTTGCCGTCCGCCTGGGGTTTGCGGGCTTCCCCGAATTCCAGAAAGCCTTGCAGAGGGAAACTCAACGGCAGTATGAATCCCTGGAACGGTTCCTGGACGATTCCGCATCCGGCGAGGAAGACCTGTTTCAAAAGGTTCTCTCCCTCGAATTCCACGTCTTGAGGGAAATGAAGGAGAAACTTTCGCACGAAGCGGTTTCGCGGGCCGTTGCCCTCCTGGAAAAACCCGGGGAGGTCTTTGTGGCGGGGCTTCTGGCGAACTCCTGCCTCGCGGAATACCTGGGCTATTTCCTGTCCATTCTCCGGGAAAACGTTCATGTCCTGAAGCGCTTTGACCATGAAGCCTACGGAAAAATCCAGGCGGCGGGAAAGGACGCGGTTGCCGTGATCTACAGTTTCCCGCGGTATCCCTCCGGAACGCAGGACCTGGCGAGGCTCTGCCGAAGCAGGAAAATCCCCGTAATCGGAATTACCGACAGCGTCATGTCCCCGCTGGCGCCCCTTTCCGACGAGCTCCTGGAAGCTCCGATGAAATTCATCACGTTCATCGACCCTTGCGCAGGAGCCTTTGCCCTGACCCATGCCCTGCTGACGGCGTTTTTCATGAGTCATCCCGAGAAGATGCGGCAAAAGCTGAAAGAATTCGAGGCCTTCGCTTCGGAAAAGGATCTTTTCGCGAGAAAAGATATCGACATCAT
Source organism: Synergistota bacterium (assembly GCA_022839995.1). Lineage (GTDB taxonomy): Bacteria > Synergistota > Synergistia > Synergistales > 79-D21 > 79-D21. The sequence continues at coordinate 14,799 of JALHIN010000019.1, read as the reverse complement.
TACACTGCTGTGATTCGAAAATAAGGCAAATTACCGACGAGGAGGAACGGAAGATGAAGGTGCTTTGCATGTCACAGGAACAGGTCGAATCGCTAGGAATCCCAGTTTCCGAAGTGATGCGGGTGGTGGAGGAGGGGTGGGTCCTCAAGGGGCAGAAAAAGATCGAGATGCCGGCGAAAATCGGCATTCACCCTCGCCAGGATTGCTTTATCCATGCCATGCCCTGCTGGCTTGGCGGAGACGTGGATGCCGCCGGCATCAAGTGGGTTGCCGGTTACCCGATCAACCAGGCAGCGGGGTTGCCCTATATCACGGGGATCATGGTCCTGAACGACTCACAGACGGGTTTCGTAAAGGCCATCATGGACGCGAACTGGATCACCGCCTGGCGCACCGGAGCCGCCAGCGGGGTCTGTGCGAAGCACCTGGCGGATCCGGATTCCGAGGCGATCGCGGTCATCGGGCTGGGCGTCCAGGGGCGGACCAATACGGTTGCGCTTCTCGAAGCCCTGCCAAAGGTAAAGAAGATCAAGGCCTACGACAACTACCCGGGACAGTTTGAAAAGTACCGGGCTTTCGTGGAGCCTTTCCTGAAAGGCCGAGAAGTCGTCCCCTGCGGGAGCGTCCAGGAAACGGTGAAAGACGCGGACGTCGTCGTGACCTGTACCCCCATCGTCGCCAATCCGAAACGGTTCGTCCGGTCGGAATGGCTGAAGGAAGAGATGCTGGCGATTTCGGTCGACTACGATTCCGCGTTTGAAGCCGACGTCATGTCCGAAGCGGGGGCTTTCGTGTGCGATGACCTGAACCAGTACCTCTGGACCCAGGAACACGGGGTCTATTTCCAGGAAGGGTATCCGAAAGAGGAACAGATCATGGCGGACATGGGGCAAATCTGTGCCGGTCTCGTCAAACCTGCCCGGAAGGGGCGCCGGGGAGCTGTCCTGATGGGGATCGCCAGCCACGACGTGATGACCGCACGCCTGATCCTCGAAAAAGCGGCCGAGAAGAACATCGGGACCACGGTGGAGATCTAGGGAGCCGGGACGAGCGGCCATGTGGCAAAGGCCTACTCGGGTCGCGGCTGCCGTGATCGAAAGAGACGGGAAGGTCCTCCTTGCGCAGCGGGGACCGGCCGACCGCCTTGCAGGAAAATGGGAATTCCCCGGCGGCAAGATCGAGCCGGGGGAAACCCCCGAGGACTGCCTGGCGCGGGAAATCCGCGAGGAGCTCGGAATAGAGGTGTGGGTCGGGGATTTCCTCTGCTTTAGCCGTTTCGATTACGACTACGCTTCCGTGGAGCTCTACGCCTACCGCTGCAGGTGGGTTTCGGGGGAACTCCAGCACAATGCCCACCAGGCTCTGCAGTGGGTGTTGCCGTCGGACCTCCCGAAGGTCGACCTGGCAGCGGCCGATCGACCGATCGCGGAACGCCTCTTCGGAGGGCAGCCGTTCTAGGCTTCCTTGGCGGACATGATCAAGGCCCCGGGTTTTCCCCGGGGCCTCGAATTCTTTGAGGGCCATTTCCGCCAGGCAGGACGAATCTTTCAAGCAGCTGACCTTGTCCGGCGGGCGGCATCTTGACACCGAATGGGATGGGCTCATAATGACCCTTAAATTTTCAAAAAGGCGGTGGCTGGGGTGGATCGGGAAGGACAGGCAGTACGGGTCACGTGGATCGGGCTCTTTGTCAACACGGTCCTGACCCTCTTCAAGTACGCGGCAGGCTTCATGGGCAGAAGCGCGGCCATGATCGCAGACGCGACCCACTCTCTCACGGACCTCGCAACCGACATCGTTGTCATCCTAGGGTTCAGGGTTGTCCGGAAACCGGCGGACGACACCCACGACTACGGCCACGGGAAGGTCGAGGCCCTGCTCGCCGGCCTCTGCGGCATCACCCTGATCGCGGCGGGGGTCGGCATTTTCTGGTCGGGGACTCACGCCATCTGGCACTTCTTCACGGGGCAGGAAATCGAGCGCCCCGGGATGATCGCCCTTGTGGCGGCCATCATCTCGGTCGTTTCGAAGGAGTGGCTTTACCGCTACACGATCGCGTGGGGAAGGAAGCTCGACAGCAATGCCGTCATCGCGAAAGCCTGGGACCACCGTTCCGATGCCTTTTCCTCGATCGGGACGACGATGGGCATCGGCGGGGCGGTGTTCTTCGGGGAAAAGGCGCGGATCCTCGATCCCCTTGCGGCGGTCATCGTCAGCGTCTTTATCATCAAGGCCGCCGTTCCCATCCTGAAAGAGTGCATGGACGAACTGCTGGAGGCTTCTCTTTCGGGGGAGAGGGAAATGGAGCTGCATACCCTCATCATGAGCGTGGAAGGAGTCCGGGGCACCCATAAGCTCCGGACGAGGAAGATCGGCCCCGTGATCGCGATCGACGTGCACATCCTCATGGACGAATCCCTGTCACTGGTGGAAGCCCATGACATTTCCGCAAAGGTCGAGCATCTGCTGAGAGAGAATTTCGGATCCGGGACCTACATTTCTCTGCACATGGAGCCGGTTTCCTATTACGCCCCAGTTCCCGCTGAAGGCTCCGAAACGTCCTCTCCGGACACAGTAGAAAGAGCCGGCAAGAACACTCCATAGGACGCTTTCCCGAAATTCGCATTCCGTCCTTGATGGGTAAGAAGACGACTGGAGGGGGAAAAATGCGCTTTAGCATTGAAAATGCGATTCTTGGAAGGTACCCTCAAACTGAGGCAGGCTGGCTCGTGGCGGAGATCTTCCCGAAGCCCCTGGACCCCAGGGTCGAGCAGTGGAAGGGATCTCTGGCGGAAGAGTTGGCCTCGATCGGGCTTTCCATGGACAAGCTGGCTTCCCATCCCGACGTGGCGGGTTGGAGACAGGTTTTCAGCTCGATGGGGGTCAAGCCGAGCAAGTACCGGAGTTCCCTCGAGGCACTGCTCAGGAGGGTGTTGAAGGAAAAATCCCTCTGGACGGTCAACAGTGTCGTGGACCTCTACAACTGCGTCTCCATAAGGGCCCTCCTTCCCATGGGAGCCTTCGACCTCGACAAGATCAGGGGAGATATCGAGATCCGCTTCGGTAAAAGCGGTGAAACCTTTTACCCCCTGGGGAGCGAGGAGCAGGAAGAAGTCTTGCCGAGCCATGTTGTTTACGCCGATTCGGAAAAGATCTGTACCTGGCTGTGGAACCACAGGGACAGTCGGCTGACGGGGCTGGACTTGGGGTCGAGGCGGGCCGTTTTCGTCGTTGATCGGGCCTTTTCCCCGACAACCACGACCATTGAAGCCGCGTTGGAAATCCTGTGGGAAAAGCTGGCGGAAACGGGGTCAAGGCCCTTGGCGAAAGGGGTCTGCTCCGCTTCCCGGCCGAACCAGGAAATCGAGTGAAGCAGATGGGAAACCCTTCCAAAATGGAGGAAAAACTCAACTCCAGCGGCTTCCCCTTCGAACTTCTTGAAAACCGGGTTCGGCTCAAAAGCGCGTCTGAAGGGGCGGCCTACTGGGGGATCGAACTGGGCGCCACGGCTCCTGCCCTGGTCCTTTGGGCGCAGGGGAGATTCCTGCTGTTGATCGTTTCCGGGGCGCTCCGAAAAGTCGACTTCGAGGCGCTGGCCCTGGAGACGGGAATACGCGGGCTGAGGATGGCGACGACAAGAGAAATCCGGGAACGGTTCGGACTGAAACCAGGAGAAGTACCCCTTTTGGGTCTCGGGCTCCCGACGCTGATCGACCGGGCCCTTTTCGCCTACGACTTCGTCTACGGGGGTTCGGGGGATCCAGGCCTAACGTTGAAGATCGCTCCAGGAGCCTTGCTCAAACTGAACGAGGAAAGTCGAATCGTCGATGTGCCATGTCTCGCCGAAGAAACGGAAAAGGGGGAACGAGCGTGAAAAGCCGGTTGACGGCAGCAGCGGCAATACTTGGATCCCTTGTGGGACTCGGCCTGGCCCTGGCAGGTTTTTTCGTCGGCGAAGCACTGAAGGAAGCCCGGTCCGCAGAACGCTTCGTCACGGTCCGGGGATTTGCGGAAAGAAACGTCGAATCGGACCTCGTGATCTGGCCGATCACTTTCCGTGACACAGGGAACGACCTGGTCGAACTGCAGAAGGTGGTCGACTCGCACAAGGCCGAAGTCAGAGCTTTCCTTGCGGCGGCCGGGTTCAAGCCGGAGGAGATCTCCGAGATGCCGCCCCAGGTCACCGACCTCAAGGCGCAAACTTACGGAGACGGCCAGAAGCGGGATTACCGCTACATCGCGAACGTGACGATCACCCTTCGGACCGCGGACGTCAAGGCGGCCAAGAAGGCCATGGAAGATTCCGGCAAGTTGGTCCTCCGAGGCATCGTGCTGGCCGAGCAGGACTATGCGCGCTCCACGGAGTTCCTCTTCACGGGACTCAACGAAATCAAGCCCGCGATGATCGCCGAGGCCACGAAAAACGCCAGGGAAGCCGCAGAGCAGTTCGCCAGGGATTCCGGGGCACGCGTGGGAAGCATCCGGAGAGCATCACAGGGACTTTTTACGATCGAAGACCGAGACAAGGGTTCACCGGATCACAAGAAGGTCCGGGTGGTGACCACGGTGGAATATTTTCTGTCAAGCAATTGAAAGCCAATGATCGCAAGGGTCCGCAAAGGGTCCCGCAAAAATCGGGAGGGGAGTCCTCCCGGTTTTTTTATGCCGGTTATTGAACTTATACGATGTTATGGTTTACAATCCTCTCCGGAAAAACGGATCTTTCAAGAAGAGGAGAGAGAACATCATGAATGCCACTAAGGTCGTCATCGCGTTGGGAGGCAACGCCCTGCAGGAGTCCGGAACCCCTCCGACTGCGGAAGCCCAGTTGGAAGTCGTGAAGAAAACCGCAGGGTACCTGGCGGAAATCAGCTGCCGAGGCTACGAGATGGCCATCGTCCACGGCAACGGCCCCCAGGTGGGACGGATCGTCCTGGGGCAGGAGATCGCTTCGAGGGAAAGCGAACAGACCCCGGCGATGCCGTTTGACGTTTGCGGGGCGATGAGCCAGGGGTACATCGGGTACCATATCCAGCAGGCGCTTCGGGATGCCCTTCGGAACCGCAACCGTAACGTTCCGGTCGTCACGATCGCGACGCAGGTTGTCGTGGATCCCAACGACCCGGCGTTCAAGAATCCCACGAAGCCCATCGGTCCCTTCTACACTGAGGAAGAAGCTCGTCGGCTGGAGGTGGAGAAGGGCTACACCATGAAAGAGGACGCAGGCAGGGGGTGGAGGAGGGTCGTTCCGTCCCCCGAGCCGAAGAAGATCGTGGAACTTTCCGCCATCAAGCGGCTTTGGGACACGACGATCGTGATCACCGCCGGGGGAGGCGGGATCCCGGTCATCGAGAACATGGACGGATCGCTCACGGGTGTCGCCGCGGTCATCGACAAGGACCTGGCCGCCGAGCGTCTAGCGGAAGACATCGAAGCGGACATCCTCCTGATCCTTACGGAAGTCGACAAGGTCTGCCTGAATTTCAAGAAGCCGGACCAGAAAATTCTCGATCACATGACCGTGCCTGAAGCCATCCGCTACATGGAGGAAGGCCATTTCGCCCCCGGGAGCATGCTGCCGAAGGTCCTGGCGGCCATCAAGTTCGCCCGCACCTTCCCTGGCCGGAAGGCCATCATCACCTCCCTCTACAAGGCGGTGGAAGCCCTCGAGGGGAAAGAGGGCACCGTCATCACGATGGCCTAGAAAACCGCGAAGGAAAGTCCGGCGTATCCCTTGCACGAGGGAACGCCGGACTTTTGTTTTTCCTTACGCTAGAATTAGGAAGGCAGTTTGCCCTTGAATCGCCGAAAGTTACGTTTCACTGCGGGTCAGGCAGAAGGGCGAACAGTGATTCCCGGGAGGAAAATCGTTGAGAATCGTCCTTTACAACATTCGGTACGGGACCGGAACGGGGTGGGATTACCATCTCCCCCTTCCGTTTTCAGGGCTTTTCAGGAGGACGGAACCCTCCCTGAGACGCCTTTCTTCTTTCATCGACGGGATGAGCCCCGACATCGTGGGCCTCGTGGAGGTGGACGGAGGATCCTACCGGCACGGGGGTGAATCCCAGGCGAGATGCCTGGCGGAGGATCTGGAGCTGGACCATTTCTTTTCATGCAAGTATGGAAGGGATTCGATCTTCAGGAAGCTGCCGATCCTGAGTTCCCAGGGAAACGCCATCCTTTCGAGGGTCCCGGTGAAACGGACAAGGAAGGTCGACCTGGCCAGGGGGATGAAGAAAACTCTCCTGGAAGCGGAGTTCGAAGACTTCGTCTTCCTCCTCGTCCATCTTCCTCTCGGCGTGGGGGCTCGGAAAGCCCAGCTCGACATCCTTGCCGGGATCGTCACGGAAAGCAGGAAACCGGTCCTGCTGGGAGGAGATTTCAACCTGCTCCACGGGAGCGGCGAACTGAGCGGTTTTTTGTCCAGGACCGGGTTGAGGGATGCAGATCCGCTGGCACGGAAAACGTATCCGAGCCGATTGCCCCGCTTCCGCCTGGACTTTCTCCTTGTCGGTCCGAACGTGAAAGTCCGTCGTTTTGATGTGCCCGAAGTCCGGTTTTCGGATCACCTTCCTCTCATCTGCGACTTCGATGTCGCCCCGGAGGAGGCAAAAGGCTCATGAGCCTCGGAGCTGTCCTGCTGGCCTTCCACAACTTCCTTTCGTTTTTGATCCGGGTTGCCGCTCTCGGAATCCTCCCCGTCCGCCACAGTCCAGCGACGGCCATGGCCTGGCTTCTCGTCGTCTTCTTCTGGCCTCTTCCCGGGGCTCTCCTCTATCTCCTCCTGGGTTCTACCCGTCTCCCCAGGGAACGCAAGGCCCGCCACGAGAAAGCGATGCAGGTCCTTCGGAGCATTCGAGAACGGGCCCCTTGGAAAGATTTTCACGTCGACCTGCACTCGATGCCGGATCACGCGGTCCGGTTTGCCCGACTCGGGGAAAAGCTGGGGGAGTGGCCGATCGTTTCGGGAAACAGGATGGCCTTCCTCGAATCCGCGTCCGAACTCTTCGAGAACCTGGCTTCGGACATCGACCGGGCGAAGCATCACGTGGACCTTCTCTACTACATTTTCGTCCGTGACGCTGCGACCCGCCCCCTTCTTGAGGCCCTGGAGCGGGCCGCGCACAGGGGCGTGGAATGCCGCCTCCTGGTGGACGCGCTAGGGTCGAAGCCCTTCCTCAAGAAACAGGCCGGGACGCTGCGGGAGGCGGGCGTGCAGGTGGTCGATGCCCTGCCCTTGGGGCGGCTGTTTCGCAGGAACCGGTTAACGGCCCGATACGACCTTCGAAATCACCGGAAGCTGGCCATCATCGATGGCCAGGTGGGGTACATGGGGTCACACAATGTCACCGACCCCACCTACGGGGGTAAGGCAAACGGAATGGCCTGGCATGACCTTACCCTGCGCCTGGAGGGTCCCATCGTCTTGCAGTTGGAAGGCGTCTTCCTGGAGGACTGGTTTGTGGAAACCGGAGAAATCCCCCCGGGGCGGAAGGTCGAAGCCGGAGCGCGTCCGCAGGGTAGCCTGGTGCTCCAAACGGTCCCGAGCGGGCCGGCCTACGCGACGGAGAATTTTCAAAGGCTGGTTGTATCCGCCCTTTTCGATGCCCGAAGGCGGGTGGTCATCACGACACCCTACCTGATCCCGGACGATGGCCTTCTCCAGGCGATGGAAGTGGCGGTCCTCAAGGGAGCCAGGGTCGACCTGATCGTTCCTGAGAAAGCGGACCAGTGGCTGGTTGGCAGCGCGGCCCGGGCATATTTCCCGCGAATCCTCGAAATGGGAGTGAACCTTTTCCTTTATCAACCAGGAATCCTGCATGCCAAGACGATGACGGTTGATGACCGCCTGGCCTTCTTCGGTTCGAGCAACTTCGACATCCGGTCCTTTGCGTTGAATTTCGAGCTCAACCTGGTCCTCTACGGCCACAAGGAGACAGCCGCCCTGCTGGAAATCCAGGAGGGATACCTTGCCCTTTCCCGCCCCCTGGGAATCGAAGAGTGGAACCGCCTGCCGCTATTGCAGAAAAGTTTCCTGGGCATGACAAAACTCCTCAGTCCAATCCTGTAGGACCCCCCTTTTCAAAAGAGAATCCATCTGCTACTATCTGCCACTAGCAGTTAGTGGAGGGATGTGCATGGAGCGTAGCGAAAGACTCGGACAGATTTTCGCCCTTCTTGAGTCCGCAAAGGAACCCCTCAGCGGAGCGGAGCTGGCGGAACGCTTCGGGGTCAGCCGGCAGGCCATCGTGCAGGATATCTCCAGGCTTCGGGACTCGGGATGCCCCATCCGGGCCACGGCGGCCGGATATTCCCTGGATCGGCAGGGATGCGGGGTGAGAAGGCTCGTGGCGGTCAGGCACGGGCCCGAGGAAATCCGGGAAGAGTTGCTGACCATCGTTGGGATGGGAGGCCGGGTCATCGACGTGATCGTCGACCACCCGGTATACGGGGAACTGAAGGGAAATATCGATGTCCGGACTGCGGAAGAAGTACACCGGTTCGTGAACCTGCTTGAGAGTACGGGGAGGGGCACGCTTTCGTCTCTATCGGGAGGGTTCCACCTGCACACGATCGAGGCGGACAGCACGGAAACCCTGGATCGGATCGAAGCCGGCCTTGGGGAAAAAGGCTTACTGGGAAGGTGAGGAACAAAACCATGTCGAAAATGGAACGGATCTGGCTGTGGTTCGGCATCTTCGCTATCGCGGCGAATCTCGCCGTCCCCTTCGGCTTGATGAAGGAGTGGACGCGATTTTCGGGGGCGTTTTCGTTCTGGTGCATAACCGCACTGGCTGTCATCGGGGCTGGAGTTTACGTGATGTCCTGCTGGAATGAGAGGGGGAACTTCCCATGCCGCTGAGCTGGCTGAATGCCGGGATCCTGGCCTGGTTTCTCCTGGGAGCCGCGCTTTCCGCCAAGGCCCGCCGGGGTATGGGGCGGGGGGTGATCGACTATTTCCTCGCAAACCGGACGGTGGGCGGATTCGTGTCCGCCATGAGTTACAGCGCCACCACCTACAGCGCTTTCATGATGGTCGGGCTGGTTGGGCTGACCTACAAGGGAGGGATCGCGTCACTCGGATTCGAGCTGACCTACCTGTTGGGCACCGTCGTCCTCCTGGTCCTTTTCGCTCCGCGCTACTGGCTGGCAGGACGCCGGTACGGGCTGATGACCCCCTCGGAGCTTCTTAGCACACGCTACGGGTCGAAATGGGTCGGAGCGGTCGCTTCCCTGCTGTGCCTCGTGACGTTGGTCCCCTATGCATCCGTGCAGTTGATGGGAATGGGGTACCTGCTCGAGGGCGTGTCCGGTGGAGCCTTCCCCTTCTGGGCCGGGATGGCGGTCGCCGCGGCAATCACCGTCGTCTTCTCGATCTGGGCGGGGTTGCGCTCCGTTGCCCTCACCGACGCCCTGCAGGCCTCGATCATGCTGGTCGCCTGCTGCATCCTGGTGGCTTTCATCGGAACCTCCTTTTTCCCGGGGGGCTGGGGCAACGCCTTCTCCGCAAGGCCCGAACTGCTGAAGGTCACTTGGCCGTTCCCCATGTTTCTCGGGCTTACCCTGCCGTGGACCTTCTTTGCATTGACGAACCCCCAGGTGGTCCAGAGGCTCTACGCACCGAAGGACATCCGCAGCATCCGGGGAATGGTGGCGGGCTTTTCCGTGTTCGGGTTCATCTACACCGTCCTTTGCGTGCTTCTCGGGCTTTCCGCGGCTCTTCTCGTCCCCGGGCTCGAAAACCCTGACGGGGCCATGGCCGCCCTGCTGACGAAAGTCCCGAGGGGGCTGGCGCTCCTGGTCGTTCTCAGCATCTTCGCCGCTGCGGTCTCCACCCTGAACTCGATCATCCTGACGCTGAGCTCCATGTTCGGAAGGGATCTCGTCAGGGCCCTCACCCCGCTTTCGGAGGAAAAGGAGCTGGTTTGGGGCAAACTGCTGATCCCGGTCCTGACCCTGGCCTGCTATGCCTTCGCGAGCCTGAAGCTCGGCCTGATCGCGGTGCTTTCTTCGATGGCCTCCGCCGGGCTCATGGCCCAATTGCCGGTGATCCTGGGGGCATTTTTCTGGAAACGCGGAACGGCAGCCGGGGCCATCCTGGGGATGGCTTCCGGGGCTGTCCTAACCGGTGCCCTGTACATGACCAAAACGAATTTCCTGGGACAATGGCCGCCGGTCTGGGGGTTGCTGACGAGCGTCTCGGTTTTTGTGGCGGTCAGCCTGATGACCCGGCCGAATCCATCAGGGGCTGATTTTATCGACACGGTGGAGTCGGAAGTCAAGCGAACTTTCTGGCCCGCGAGAGAATCCTGAAAACAAAAGAGGGCCTTCCGGAGCGATCGGAAGGCCCTCTCCTTTTCCGGCGGAGCCCGCCGGGGCTATTCTCCGGCCAGCCCTTCCTGGAGCACCCCTAGGGCCTTCCCGAACTCGATGCGGTATCCGCACTTGACGCAGGCTCGCTCCACGGCTCCGACGGCCGAGACGAGCGTGTGCTTGTCGATGTTTCCCATGTGTCCCATTCGGAAGCCTTTCCCCTGGAAATCGCCCAGGCAGCCCGCCGACTGGACGCCCTCGTCCGCCAGGACGGTCCTGAAACGGGCGTCGTCGATTCCCGATCCTTCCGGGTAGAGGTATACCGAAAGCGTGGGGGCGCGGAAGGGTTTCTTTGCAGCGACGGTGAAGCCGATCGCCTCCATTGCAGCGTCCACCAGCGCCCCTTGTCGAACATGCCGGGCATACCGCTCTTCGAGCCCCTCTTCCTTCATGATCCGTAGGGATTCCTTCAGGGCCCAGATGAGGTTGATGGGGGGCGTTCCCCAGTACTTTGCCGGGTTGTGCATGATCGGGAGCCACTTGTCGAAGTCTACGTAGGATTCGGGGATTCGGCCAAGAGTTGCGCGTTTTTCCATGGCCCGCTTTCCGGCCCACACCATCGCAAGACCCGGAGCCACCCCGAAAGCCTTCTGGGAGCAGGTCAGGAGGACGTCGATCCCCATCGGGTCGATCGTCTCCTCGACTCCGCCGGTGGCGGCGACCCCGTCGACTACGAGGAGGGCCCGACTGTTCTCGTGCACGGCCTGGGCAATCTCCGCTACGGGGGCGGCGACTCCGGTCGAGGTTTCGACGTGAGTGACCGTGACGACCTGGTATTCCTTCAGGGCCAGCTGGGCCAAAACGCTTTCCGGGGTGACGGAATCTCCCCATTTGGCCTGCAGCACGTCGACGTTCAATCCCTTCCGCTCGCAAAGGTCGATGAAACGGTCACCGAAGAAACCGTTGGAGCAGACCAGGACGTTTTCTCCCCTTCTCGTCACGTTAGCGATAGCCATCTCCATCGCCAGGGTCCCGGACCCTGCCACGACGAAGGCCTCTCCGCTGCAATTCCAGAGAGACTTCAGGTCGGAAACCACCTCGGTGAAATCCGCAACGAAATCCGGATCCCCAAACGCGACCGTTTCTCGTCCCATCTGGTCCTGGATCGACCGGACAACCGGGGTGGGCCCGGGAATCATCACGAGTTTTTTCGTCTTCAGCATTTTTAGACTCCCCTTTCCGCTGCCTTTGATGGTAATGTTATAGCGCGATCGGAAGTTTCCCGCCAGATTGAAGGTCGTGCGTTTTTTGCCCCTGCTGGGGCTGCAAAGAGAAGGAGGCGTCATCCGTGAACAACGTAGGCCTTTTCCTTTTCGACGATGTCGAGCTGCTGGACTTCGCCGGACCGTACGAGGTCTTTTCCGTCACCTCGGAGCTGAGCGACTATTCCCTGTTTCGGGTTTTTTCCGTTTCAGAGGATGGGGAAACGATCCGAACGGGTAACGGGTTGAAAGTCGTCCCTGATTTTGCCTTTGACAACCATCCTGAAATCGACATCCTCATCATCCCCGGCGGGGTGGGGACAAAGAAGGAGATGGACAAGTCCGCCATCGTAGAGTGGATCCGGTGGAACCACGACCGGGCCAAGATGACGGTTTCAGTCTGCTCCGGAGCCCGGATCCTGGCAAGGATGGGCTTGCTTGACGGACTGGAGATCACGACCCATCACGAAGTCTTCGACGAGGTGCGGCGCATCGCCCCGAGCGTCAGGCTGAATCCGACCGCCCGCTTCATCGACAACGGGCGGATCCTGACTGCGGGGGGGATCTCGGCTGGGATCGACGCGTCTCTCCACATCATCAGGAAACTTCACGGAGAAGAGATCGCTGACCGCACGGCCCGGTACATGGAATACGGGGACTGGCGGAACCTGCCGGAAGAAAACCCGTAAGGCGGGGAGGGCTTCCTGTCATGGAACTGAGCCAGGTGGGGGAGCGAACCTACGTCATCGAGGGCCCCACGAACCTCGGCGTCTACGTGGAAGGAAACGAAGCCTTCCTCATGGACAGCGGAAACGACGAATCCGCGGGGCGGAAAATCTGGAAACTGCTGGACTCCCGCGGCTGGACCCTGAAGGCCATCCTGAACTCCCATTCCAACGCGGATCACATCGGCGGAAACGCGTTTCTCCAGAAGAGGACCGGCTGCCGTATCGCCGCGACCCGGAACGAAGCCCCTATGATCCAGGATCCCGCACTCGAGCCGCTTTTCCTCTGGGGAGCCGCACCCTTCAGGGAACTTCGCGGGAAGTTCCTCCAGGCCGAACCTTCCACGGTGACGGACATCCTTCCCTCCGGGGGACCGGTAGAGGGAATGCCCTTTTCCACGATTCCCCTGCCGGGGCATTACCTCGAAATGGTCGGTTTCCGCACCCCGGACGAAGTGGTTTTTCTCGCCGACAGCCTGTTTTCGGAAACGATCCTGGCCAAGTACGGGTTCGTCGTCTGCTGTGACGTGGCGGGGCAGATCTCGACCCTGGACAGGTTGGAAACCCTGGAAGCCTCGCTTTTCGTCCCCTGTCACGCCAAGCCGGCTTCCGACATCCGGTCCCTCGTGAAAGAGAACCGGAAGGCTCTGGAAAAACTCCTGGACAACGTCCTGGAGGCATGCGCGAGCGGGGCCTCCCGCGAGGACGTGCTTGCGAAACTTGTCCTGGCCTACGGGATCAGCCTGTCGCCGGTCCAGTACGTGCTGACCGGCATCACCGTTTCCGCCTGCCTGGCTTTCCTTGCCGACCAGGGAAAAATCACCCCGACCTTCGAGAGCGGGCGCATGCTCTGGCATCGCCAACCATGAAGCGGACGGTCCTGCTGGCGGATGCCGGGCTCCTGGCCGTCGCCCTCATCTGGGGAGCATCCTTCACCGTCCTGAAGGACACCCTCAACACGTTCCAGCCCTTGACCCTGCTGGCGGTTCGCTTTGCCTTCTCTGCAGCGATCCTGTCTCTGCTCTTTTTCCGGCGGGTTTGCCGGATGGGGTGGGGGGATCTCAAGGCCGGCGTTATCGTCGGTTTCTTTCTTTTCCTCGGGTTCATCTCCCAGACCTACGGGCTCGTCTACACGACCGCCGGGAAGAACGCTTTCCTGACCACCACCTACGTGGTCGTCGTTCCTTTCATGGGGTGGGCCCTGACCCGGCGGTTTCCCGGTTTCCATGCTTTCCTGTCAGCGGGCTTGTGCATTGCCGGGGTGGGCTTCCTGACGCTTGGCGGTGAGGGCATCGAAGGCTTCAACAAGGGAGACGCCTTGACCCTGCTATGCGCCGTCTTCTATTCCGCGCAGCTGATGAGCATCGACCATTACGCGAAACGGATGGATCCCATCGTCCTGGCGGTCACCCAGATGGTCGCCATGGTCGCTTTCTGCGCGATCTTCGCGATCCCCCTGGAAAGCTGGCCGGCCTCCATCAGTGAACGCGCGTTATGGGGAATGGCCTTCCTCGTCCTTTTCGCCACCGTCCTGGCTTTCGCCGTCCAGATGGTGGCCCAGCGGCATTCTCCGCCGACGCACGTTTCCCTGATTTTGTCCACGGAATCGTTCTTCGGGGCACTGACGGGGGGGATTTTCCTGGGAGAGCGGTTCACCGCGTGGATGGCCATAGGAGCTGTCCTGATGTTTTCCGCGATCCTGGTGGCAGAGGTCTTGCCCCGGTGGTTCCGGCAGAGGAAGGAAAATTTCCATCCTGAAGATACGTGTAGTGCTCCCCTGAAATCAAGCCACTAATGCCGCCTGTTTTAGCCGAACCTGCTTCGGGGATAGACAGCCCAGAGATTGATGGGGCCTTCCCTCGTTCTACCAGTGAATCCAACCAGCAATTTCCCGCTTGGCTTCCTCGAAGGACCGAAAATCCTCGACCAGACGCATTCTTCCTTCAGGCTCCTGAAAAATCTTTCGATCGCGCCGTTCTGTTCCGGCGTAGAGGGCGTCACGAATTCCTGGGGGAATCCGTAATCCCGGCACATTTCCCGGAATCTCCGGCTTTGGAACACAAGGCCGCTGTCGCTGCGGATCACCGGTTTGTACCGTTCGCTCCTCAAGGTCACGTGCCCGACCCCGGAGGGCAAATTCATACCCGCTGCAGCTCCTGTCGTGGCAGTCTAGCAGCCCCCCAGGTGTCCCCACCCGTCTTTCCCAAAGGGGATATGGGTGATGTCGGTAGCCGAGACTACTAGACCGCCTTGCGGTTGAAGACCATTCTCTTGCTTCCGGAATCGCCTCTCTCACTCGCTGGACGTCTTCACGTCGAAAGGGCTAATTTGGCTTCATCGCCTCCTGCATGATGTCGATCTCCAGGGCCAAGCGCCCCTTCTTCCGCTCCAGGCGCCTGATCAGTTCGTCCTTCTGCTCCTCTTCGTCCCTGGGGCGGCTCCTCAGGGCGTTCTCCGCCCCGGACAGGAACCTTTCCTTCCACCGTTCCACTTCG
>JALHIN010000052.1:0-6058 GCA_022839995.1 Synergistota bacterium | reverse complement strand
TGCCCCAGGTCTGACCTGACCTCTCCGTCCCCTTGAACCCGGGAGGTGACCCGGGTTCATTTATTTGGACATCTCTACTATAGATGAGGTCTGACCCCCATCAAGGCTGGAGGGAGAGCCAGGCGTCCACGACGGCGGGATCGTAGGCGGTTCCCCGCAGGCGGGTCATTTCTTCGACCACGGCCTCCAGGGGCCAGGCAGGACGGTAAGGGCGGTGGGAGGTCATGGCTTCCACGACGTCGGCCACGGCGATGATGCGGGCTTCCGGCAGGATCGCCTCCCCGGCGAGTCCTCTCGGGTACCCGCTTCCATCAAGCCTCTCGTGATGCTGAAAGACGATCTCCGCCAGGGGCCACGGGGTCTGGAGCCCCGAAAGGATCCGGCTTCCCGTCTCCGGGTGGGACTGGATCAGCTGCCGTTCCAGCGGGTTCAGGATCGCCGGCTTGGAAAGAATCTCCGAAGGCACCTCGATCTTGCCGATGTCGTGGACCAGGGCCGCGAGGATCACGTGGTCCACCTGTTCCTCCGGGAGCCCCATCTTCGAGGCGATCTCCCCCGCCAGGTGCGCCACCTTCTTCTGGTGCCCCGCGGTGTACGGGTCCCTGGCTTCGACGATCGAAGCCAGGATGTGGATTGTCTGGTTCCAGGAACGCTTCAGGGCAAAAAGCTGCTCCTGGATTTCCAGGAAACTCCGCTGGAGAAGGCGCTCGGCTTCCTTGCGGCGCGAAATGTCGTGGTAAATGCCGTATCCCCCGATGACTTCTCCCCCCTGCCGGATCGGGAAACCGATGAAGGACACGTCCAGGAGGGAGCCGTCCTTCCTTTTGCGCACGGCCTCGAAGGTCACCAGTTCGAGGGCCTCGTGAAGCTGCTGCGTGTAGAAGAGCCCCTCCTGCCGCCGGTCTTCCGGTACGACCAGGTCGTCCGCGGCCCGACCGACCATCTCCTCCGCCTCGTAGCCGAAAAGCTCCGCCGCCGCCGGGTTGACCCGGACCAGCTCGCCCCCGACCCGGCTCTGGAAGATGGCGAAGGGGGCGTTCTCGAAAAGCTGGTCCAGCAAGGCGGTTTTCTCGGCCAGGGCCTTCTCGGCAGTAACGCGCTCCGTCACGTCGTGGACGATGGAGTAAAGGAGGCGTTTCCCCTCGACGGGGATGGCCCCGGAGTAGACTTCCACGTCCCTCACGGATCCGTCTGCCAGCCGGTGCCGAAAGAGGAACGAATTCTTCTTGCCCTTCACCGCGCTTCCCATTTCCCTCCGGATCTCTTCCGGCGAAAGGATGTTGATTTCCATGATGGGCATGCCGCAAAGCCTTTCGCGCGGGTAGCCGTAAAAACGCCTTGCAGCCTCGTTGCAGTCGACAATCCGTCCTTCGTCCGGATCGATCAGCAGCATGACGGAGTGGTTCTTCTCGAAAAGGCTCTTGAAGCGGCTCTCGCTCTCCTCCAGGGCCCGAATGGCCCGCTTTTTGTCCGTCACGTCCCGGACGATCGCGGCAAAGCGCCTTTCCTGCGGTTCTCCCAACGGCTGGAGCAGCACGTCGCATTCGTAGGTGGATCCGTCCTTCCGGCGGTGAAGGGTTTCGAAACGAACGTGGGACTCGGTTTTCCGCTCGAGGGTTTGCAGGAGGCTGGAAAACCGCTGCGCGTCGAATTCCGGCTTGAGGTCCAGGGGGGTCAAACCGCGGAGCTCGTCGAGGGAGTAGCCCGTGTTCCTCACCGCGGCGAGGTTCGCGTACTCGAACCGGAGGTCGTCCCCGCCGAAGAAATAGACCTCGCTGAAGGTCGTCTCGATAAGACGGGAAAGCTTCCGGGCCAGGTTCGGGTCTCCTTCGGCGAAAGAAGGCGCGCTGCGGGGATCGCTTTTCATGAATTGCCCCCTCTTCGCTGCCTCAATTAGACAGGGCAACGATTAACTCACTATACGGGATGCCCCAGGATAAGACAAGGGAAAGGCTTTGGCCGGAAGTTTCCCGGGGAAAGCGGGGCTCCCTTTCGGGAAAGCCAGCCGCGGATTCCCCTGGGAAGGGCCCGGAAGAGAATCAGCGCCTGCAGGCAAGCAAGGCGGAAAGCCCCTGGGAAAGGGAAATTTCAGGCTCGAAACCAAGGAGGTTCCGGGCCCTGGAGATGTCGGCCGACGAGTGCCGGATGTCGCCGGGACGGAAATCCGCGAACCGCGGCTCGATCGCTCCCGCTTCCGGCCGCGTTTTCGCCACTTCGGCCCTCATGAGGGAAAACAGCTCGTACAGGCTGGTGGAAGTTCCTGCGGCGATGTTGAAGGCCTCCCCGAAGCAGGCCGCGTTCTCCGTTCCTGCCGCCAGACGGATCGCCCGGACCACGTCCTTCACCGAGACGAAGTCTCGGGTGCTGCTGCCGTCCCCGTAGATCACGGGCCGTTCGCCCTTTTGCAGGGCCTCCGTCCAGAGGGGGA
Organism: Synergistota bacterium; assembly: GCA_022839995.1. Taxonomy (GTDB): domain Bacteria; phylum Synergistota; class Synergistia; order Synergistales; family 79-D21; genus 79-D21. Next base: position 3,630 of record JALHIN010000052.1, on the reverse strand, counting down.
TCACGGCGGCGTAGGGGCCCTTCGGATCCTGCCGGGTTCCGTACACGTTGAAAAAACGCAGGCCGATGCAGGGGAGGCCGTAGATCCTCCAGGCCAAGTCGGCCAGTTCCTCGTCCATGCGCTTCGACAGGGCGTACGGGGAAAGCGGGCGGCCCAGGCGGGACTCCACCTTGGGGAGTCCCTCGTCGTCTCCGTACACCGCGCTGGACGAAGCGTAAACCACCCGTTTGACCCCCGAGACCCGGGCGCTGGACAGGATTTTCAGGAAGCCGTTCACGTTCACCGCGTGGCAGGCCTCGGGGTTGGCCAAGGAAGCGGGAACCGAGGCCATGGCCGCCAGGTGCACCACGATGTCGACCCCCGCGCACGCCTCCAGACAAGCGTTCCGGTCACGGATGTCTCCGGCCGCCAGCCTGAAATTGCCCCACCGCTCGGGCCCCACAATCCGGGCCACGTCCTGCAGGTTCTCGCGGCTCCCGGTGCTGAAGTTGTCCAATCCCACCACGGACTGGCCGGACAGCAGCAGGTCTTCCACCAGGTGGCTTCCGATGAACCCCGCCGCGCCCGTGACAAGCCACGTGAGCGTTTTCTCCGCCTTTTCCATGCGAATTAACTCCCCCTGCCTTCGATAGCCGGGATCAGCCGGCGTAATCCGCGGGATTGACGATGTTCCTGGGCCTTTCCCCCTGCAGGAAGCGGCGGATGTTCCGGGCGGCCACCTCCGTCGCCTCTCGGTCCATCCCCGGCACCCGATCGGCGTTGTGGGGCGTTCCCACCACGTTCGGCCGGTCCAGGATCGGCAGCCGGGGCGAGAAGAGCTCCTCCCCGTGCGGTTCCTCCCACCAGACATCCGCTCCGTAGAAGAAATCCGGCCGAGTCAGCAGGTGCCTGTAAAGAGCCTCTTCGTCCACCAGGGCCCCGCGGCCCACGTTCACCAGGATCGCGTCGGGCTTCATCAATTCCAGCCGGGAACGCCCGATCAGGCCGCGGCTTTGCGGCGTAAGCGGCAGGCAGAGCACCACGACGTCCGCTCCCGGCAGCATCGCGTCCAGGTCCGCCATCGTCCCGAGCCGCTCGGGCGGCTCGTCCGAGGTCCCGGAACGGTTCACCCCCCAGACGGTCATCCCCAGGGCGCGCATCCTCCGGGCGACGGCCTTCCCGATCCCGCCGAAACCCACGACGAGGCAGGTTCCACCCCCAAGCATCCGGTTCGTGGGGGTGCGGTCGAAATGCCCGGCCTTCATCCCCGCGAATTTCGGGAACAGCCGCTTGGCACAGGCGAGCGCCAGGGTCAGCACCTGTTCCGCCAGGGGCTCTGCAAAGGTCCCGGCGTTGGAAGCCAGGACGACGCCTGGCGGGACCAGGTGAAACGGAGTTTTCTCGACCCCCGCGTAGAGGGTCTGGATGAACTCCAGTGCCCCGAAGGCCTCCCATTCGTCCTCCCGGATCTCTCCCGGGTAGAAGTGGCTGGCGAACAGCGCTTTCGCCCGGGAAACGGCGGAGGCCCGGGCCCGTTCGTCCAGGTCCGCGAGGAACTCGACCTGGGCAAGCCCCTGGAGCTGGGCCAGGATCGCCTCCCGACCGCCTTCGACCGGATCGAACGAAACCGCGACAAGCTCGTCCATCGAACACCCATCCTCCCTTGCACAGCGCGCGACAGGAATCGAAGGGCTGGAAACGTCCCCTTCCGTTGCGCCGCAAACATCCTTGCAACGGAAAGGATCTTCTCACTTTTCCCCTCCCCGGGCAAGAGCGGCAAGAGGGGGTCAGACAAGAGGGGGTCAGACCTTTATCTTTGCTGTTTGCATACAAAATCAGAGAAAAAGACACCCTGTCCCGTCAAGGCTTGACCTATAAACCTTTCCGTACTTTTCTCCGCCCGGCGCCCGGCGGCTCAATTTGCCCCATTCTGTTCCTGCTCGAGGAAGGAGAAAACGACCTAACGAAGCCCCCGGAAGCCATCCACGCGGCACGAAACCGCCCGGCCGAGGGTGTCGACCGGGCAGCTGGGCGTTCAATCGGCTGACGTGTATACGAACAGCAAAAAGAAAGGTCTGACCCCGCTTCTACCGCTTCTATTCGGGATCGAAGCGGACTGAAGGCAATAGATACGGACCCCAAGGCCCCCGTGCCGTCAGGGTCAAGAGCATGTCGCGAAGGGAAGAATAAAGGATACTTGCCCCGCTGACCGACACGATCTTTGCGATCTTATCCCGGTCCTCTTCAGGATTCCCTTTCCAGGCGAAACGACCGACAGCAACAAGATCGAAGTCGAACCGGTTTTCCCGTATTTCCTCTCCTTCACCGACCCGTTCGGATTTCACATGGAGAACCACGTTCCAGCGCATCCCGTCCTCGGACAGGCACGAGGCAAGAGGGCTCACCGAAACCCGTTCGGGAAAGGGAAGCGATTGCGGGTCATCGTTTGCCTGCGTTTGGAATGAAACGTTCGGGAAGAACAGCACTTCAACCTCAAGCGGCGGAGCAGAGACACGCAACGGCTGGGTCTGCAATCGTGCTCACCTCCCCGGCGCTCGTAATCTTGCCCACTGGAAGGGGGTCGATCCCCGTGTATCGACACCAGGCATCCAGAGGGTCGAACGCGGCTAGAGCTTGGGCTTTTTCCGGTTCCGACAGCCTGGGAGCAGCCACCCGGACTAGGTCCCTCAATCCATCCAGGGTCTTCGCCCGCAAAAGGAGCCCGTTCAGGGACAAACTCGGCACAGCCCCGCGTTCGTATCGCTGCAGCGTCGCCTCGCCGATCCCCAGGATCTTCGCGAAAAGAACCTGCGAGAAGCCGTATCTTTCGCGAATACCGCGAATTTCTACCGGGGAAAGGATCCGGTACCGTTTACGGTAAGCTTCGTAAGCCTGGCCGAGGAGCGCATCAAAAAGCGAGTCCCCCCGCACGCTGCCGCATGACGTGCAAACGTGGGCCGGTCCTTCTACCGTAAACTGCTCTCCCCGGACCTCGAAGCGTTCGGACACGCTCCGCACCTCGAAAGGGACTTTTTTCTCGCATTCACCGCAAAACATCGTTTTTGTCATCCGACTCTCCCCTCCTCATGGAAGGAAACCACGATACAAAATGGCTCATCATCCGGAATCTTGATCTTGATGTAAAGGTTGATCAACCCTGTCTCCGTTTCGAAGGGCTTCGAAAAGACAAAAACCGTTCCCGCATCCCTGTCAACCTTGTCATCATCCATCGGTCCCTGGGTGCGATGCCTGGAGGAAAGCTTTTCCACCTCGCTCCGGATATCCGCTCGGGAAAGGCCGTGTCTCGTTACGAAGGACGTGTTCTCCGGACGGCGGGTAAGCCAATCCCATGAGCCTTCATCTTGAAGGCAGAACCGAACCATCTCCAGGAATGCATGGACGCTTTTCAGCTCTTCTCGCAAAGGCTCTTCCTCCAGGAACAACTCTACACCCATCAATTGATGTCATCAAGTGCCAATGTGTTCTCGCAAATGCATTCAGGAAAAAGCCCGGCCAAATGAACCGGCCGGGCGAGTGGGCGGAATGTATACGAACAGCAAAGAACAAGGTCTGAACATCCCGCTTATATTTTCAAGTCCCGGCTCCCCGCCAATTCGCGATTGAGGCTTTCGTCCATCCTCACAACCCGGT
>JALHIN010000051.1:0-6081 GCA_022839995.1 Synergistota bacterium | reverse complement strand
CAAAAGCTGCAGGCTACCCCTCACGTGACAGGCCGTCCCGCGGCAGACCCGGATGACGTGACGCCCCCGCGGCTTCAGGTGAAACTGGGCGTAAAACGTGGCGACACCATAAATCTCTGCCGTCGGGATCAGCAATTCCTCCGAGATCGTTTCGATGGCCTCGGCAGGCAAATAGCCGAACACCGACTGGGTCTCCTGCAGGATAGGGATCAACGCACCCTTCCGGCCTTTCCAGGGAGCGACGATCTCTTTTGTCCTGGAGACCACTTCCTCCTTCACCAGCATTCCGATACCCCCCCTATCGTTATTTATTTCACAAGCGCAAAGAAAAGAAATCCGGACCCTTCGCTATTTGCATACGGCATGCCTTATACCATTGAAGACCGACCAAGACAAGGCCCCATTTGTTTTTTTCTATGAGCGGGCGGGAATCTAGTCGGGGTTTTCCGTCGAATCAATGTTTTCGCGAAGGAAATCCCTGAGCCAGAGGGTCACTTCGGAGCTGCGAAGCATTTCTGGATCTTCGAGGACCGCTACGATTTCTTCCGAATCGAAGACGAACTCGCGTCCTTCGCATACGTGCCGGTATATCCAGTGAACGGTCGGGGCTCCCGCGAGAAGGGTGACGAGCGTGGAAGGGATGTTGCCCAACGGGGGACGGTCGATGCAATCAAGGGCGAACTCGGCCACGAGGGTTGTCCCCTCTCCCGGCACGGAGTCCAGGGTCAGCGTCCCACCGCAAAGTTCCGCCGATTGCTTGAGGAACGGCAGACCGAGGCCGACCCGGCGGGTGGTCCGGGTCGTATAGAAGGGGTCCATCACTTTCACGACCGTTTCGGCATCCATGCCCCGGCCGTTGTCCTTTACCATCAACCGCAGGCGGTTTGTTCCGCTGTCCTGCTCGACGGTGATCTCGACGCGGCTGGCGCCAGCGTTCAGGCTGTTTTCCGCGATGTCCAGGATGTGCTGGGAAAGGTCCTCAAGCATCGAAGCGTTCTTCCCACGTGGCCCGGAAAGCGTGCAAAGCCCGTTCCGCTCTCTCGATACAGGTCAAGCTCAGCTGGTCGCCAAAGTCGAACCGTTCTCCTTCCACCGTGACGAGCCAGGCTTCAGGAACCCGTCCGTGGATGCGAAGGCCCATCGCCAACACCCAATCCGGGTTGACCGTATGGAGGTTGAGCCCTTCAATGACTTCCCTCGCTACGACGGAGCGGAGGCGGAACCCTTCGGGAGTGTTCTCCATGGAAGCGTCGACGAAGATCGCGAAATCCGCGCCTTCGAGCTCTGCCGCGGCTTCAGGGAGAAGCTGGTGTTCCAGGGAAAGGGTGACCCGGTGCCCCCGGCTTTCCAGGTATTCCGCAATTTTCGGCGCTAATGAAAAGGCCACTCCGTCGTCCATGCGGGAATCGTTTCCATAACCGAATACCGTGATGTTCATGTCTTCATCAAGGAAAAGGGTCCGCAGAAAGCGGACCCCCTTCATGCTCCTCGCTCAGATTTTACCTCAAGACCTTCTTCACCAGGCTGCCGTCAGCGGCCAGGACTTCCATCAGCAGGGGCATCTTGCCCACTGCATGCGTGGAGCAGGACAGGCAGGGATCATAGCAGCGGATGACGTGCTCCATCCGGTTCATGACTCCCTCTGAGATTTCACCGCCCTTGATGTATTCCTTGGCGACCATCTCCACACCGCAGTTCATGGCATAGTTGTTGTGGCCCGTGGCCACGATCAGGTTGCAGGCTGTCATGGCTCCCTTCTCATCCACCCAGTAATGGTGGATGAGGGTACCGCGTGGGGCCTCGATTACGCCGATCCCTTCCGGCTGGAGATCGCTGGAGGTGATCCGCAGATCGCTCCCGGTGATCTCGGGGTCCTGCAGCAACTCCTCCATCCTTTCGAGTGCATAGAGGGCCTCGATGAGGCGGGCGTAATGGGTGTACATCGTGAAATGGACGATCCCGTCCGGCGTGAGCGACCGGAATGCAGCAAGCTCCGCGGACGCTTCGGGAGTGTCGATGTCGTCGCACGCATTCACTCGCCCAAGTGGCCCCACCCGGTAGGAACCGTTCGGGAAACCGAGCGGGATGTAGTAGGGGAACTTCAGGTAGCTGAACGGCTCGACATGCTCTGCGATGTGATCCAGGTACTCCCAGTCGGGGAACTCGGCGATAACCCTGCCCCGGGGACCCCGCAGGCGGATGTCGCCATCGAAGAGTTCCAGGAAGCCACCGTTGACGAGCCCCAGGAAAGCCGTCTTCATCGTGGCGAAGTTCTTGGCTTCGTCGCCGTGATCGGCAAGGTACCTCTTGATCAGGGTCAGCGCTTCGCGGACGATCTCCTTCATCGCCGGGATCTGGGCCAGGAATGCGTCGCGCTCCTCCACCTTCAGGCTACGGTTGACACCACCCGGGATACTGTGCCAAGGGTGGACCTTCTTGCCGCCCAGGGTCTTGATGAGCTCCTGGCCGAACTTCCGCAGGGTAACGCCCTTCACGGCCAGCTCGGGGAACTTGGCGACGAGTCCCGCGACGTTTCGGATTGCAGGGTCTGCGTCAAATCCAAAGAGAAGGTCAGGGCTGGACAAGTGGAAGAAGCTCAGCGCGTGGGACTGGACAAACTGCCCCATGTGCATCAGCTCGCGGAGCTTGTGGGCAGTCGGAGTGACCTCCACGCCCAGGATCATGTCGCAGGCCTTTGCGGAAGCCAAATGGTGACTTACCGGGCAGATCCCGCAAATCCTCGGGGTGATGACCGGCATTTCCCGGAAATCGCGCCCTTTCGTGAAAACCTCGAAACCACGGAACTGCGTGACGTGAAACTGGGCGCTAAGGACATCGCCTTTTTCGTCGAGGTTGACGGTGATCTTTCCGTGTCCCTCGATCCGGGTGATGGGATTGATCTCGATCTTGCGGATGGCGGGATTGTCAGCCATATCCGGTCCCTCCTAGTCGTATCGCATCATGTCCGAGGGGACCTTGGGCATGCGCCCCTCGAGCAGTTCCTGGAAGACGTAGAGGATCGTGTCTGCATCCGGCGGGCAGCCGGGAACGTACACGTCCACTTTCACCACGTTGTCCGCCGGAATGGCCTTGGGCAAAAGCGCAGGAACTTCGCCCTGGGGGATCACGCCGTCCGGGTTCACGGTGCTGGCCGTATGGATATATCCTCCTTCAAGCACTTCCTTTGCCGGCATGAAGTTCCTCATCGTGTTGATCCCGCCGAACACTGCGCAGTCTCCCCATGCGACGATGATCTTTGCCTTCTTGCGCAGTTCCTTGGCGATATGGAGCTCTTCCTCGTTGCCGATCGCCCCGTCGATCACACCGATGTCTACCTGCGGGATCTCCTTGAAGTCCGTGATCGGCGTAGCCGTGACTTCCACCTTGTCCAAAAGGTCGACGATACGCTCGTCGATGTCCAAGAAGGACATGTGGCAGCCTGCGCAGGCTTCAAGCCATACCGTTGCGAGCTTTGGCTTCGACATGTTCATCCACCCCCTACAGAGCCGCCATCTTGGCGAGTTCAGGAGAAACGTTGGAAACGAAGAATTCTTCACACGGGGCGGTTTCGGGTCTCCCCACCGTGATGCCGAGATCTTTCGCAATTTCGCCGAAGACCGAGGAGAGCCCTTTCAGGTTCGCCTGCGGCGGAACGATGACGTTCAGGCGCCGGCGCTCGCCCTCGATCGTGCAGAAATGACCGCTTCTCTCAAACCAGGCCGGAGCTGGCAGAAGGACGTCAGCCAGGTTAACCAGCGGCCTAACCAGGTAGGGCGTTTGGATGACGGAGAAACCGCTCCTGGAGATCGCAGCAAGGGAATCCTCGTCTTCGGGGATCATTCCCGTGGAATAGACGTAGAGGAAGTCCATCTCCTTCGTGCGCAGCCAGGGCTGGTCCGCGACGCAGGTGTTCACGGCACCCAGGCTGTTTCCGCTGGAAAGGAGCGGAACGATGCCCAGCCCGTCGCTGAAGAAAGCGCGGGCCGCGATGGCGAGGTTGCCCGCTGCAGCGACCACTGCCGGGTTTTTGGCCAGACCCTTTCCGAGAACGAACACGGGCTTCTCTGCGGAAGCGATGAGCTTGACAATCTGCTCGGCGGTTTCGCGGCTGATTCCGGCGACCGAAGCAAACTCGTCCAGGGCCTTTGCGTAGCTGTCAATGGCGGTCATCCCGTCCAGTTCGACCTTCGATTCGGCCAGGGCCAAGAGGCACTCCGTAAGGTTCTTTAGGAATTCTGGTTCTTTGCAGGTTCCGTTCAAGCGGACGCTCTGGTCGGTCAACCCGTCAAACGGGTCGGCGATGTCGCCTGCGAAGATGAGCTTTGCGTTGCTCCGCAGGACCGCCACTCGGATGTAACTGGCAACGACGGGAGCCTCGTCCTGGGGATCGGCGCAGAGATTGACGATGAGGTCGCTCTCGAGGATGTTGTGCGCGCCGGTGAAGGGGCGGACGCCCTGGGCCCTGAAGGGTTCGAAACCCTTTACGAAACCGCGCAGGATATCGCCATCGAAGGTGTCGATGTCGACCTTCAAGGCATCCCGGTAAAACGCGGAGAAGATCGAAAGCTCCTCGTCGGTGCAGAGGCTGGAAACCAGTGCCCCCGCTTTCCCCCGTTCGGCCGCCGGTTTGAGCCTGGATGAGATCAGGGCCAGTGCCTCCTCCCAGCTGGCTTCGCGGAAATGGGCCCCCTCGCGGATCATCGGAACCGCGACCCTTTCCCGCTCGGTTGATTCCGGCAGCCACCAGCGCCCCATGTGACAGAGCTGTCCGCCATCCGGGGATTCGGTGCCGGTCCCTTCGACACGGGCGATGCTGCCGGTCCGGACGTAGGCTTTGATCTTGCAGCCCACGGAACAAAGCGGGCAAACACTTTCCACGATGTCGTCGCAATCCTTGCGGCGTCCGCGGTAGGCCAGTTCCCGTATCGTGATCGTGCCGGTCGGGCAGACCTGGGCGCACGCTCCACAGGAAACGCACGTCGAGCTGTCTCCCAATTTCTGCCCCATGTCGGCGCAAACGGTGGCAGCCCAGCCGCGTTTCTGCAGGTCCAGGGTGTGCGCCCCGACTTTCTCGGCACAGACACGGATGCACCGCAGGCAAAGGACACAACGGTTGTGGTCCATCATCAGGTCGGGGTGCGTCGCATCGTTCTCGAACGGAGCGTACAGGTACGGGTACCGGACCGAATCCATCCCGTGCTCGATGGCCAGTCGCTGGAGTTCGCAGTCACCGCTCTGCGAGCAGTACATGCAGAAATGGTTTCGCCCCGCGAACAGCAGCTCGAGGATCTGTTTGCGGTACTTGTTCAGCTTTTCCGTCTTCGTATGGACCACCATTCCGTCGACCGCAGGGGTCGTGCAGGAGGTGAGCAGTTTCGGATTCTTCTCGACCTCGACCACGCACATGCGGCAGGCCCCGATGGGGGAAAGCCCCTTCAGGTAGCAGAGGGTGGGGATATACACGTCGTTCTTCTGGGCGACCTCAAGAATCGTGTCGCCGAGGACTCCCTTGCATTCCTTCCCGTCAAAATTCAGGGTGATTTCCTTCATGGCCTATCCCTCCCAAGCCGCCGCTATTCCTTGCGGATCGCCTTGAAGGGACAAACTTCAAGGCAGGTTCCGCATTTGATGCACCTGGACTGGTCGATGACATAAGGTGTCTGCCGGTCCCCGCTGATGCACTTGACCGGGCAGTTTTTCGCGCAGAGGCCGCACTTCCGGCAGAGATCCGGGCTCACTAGGTACTGGATCAGGGCCGAACAGGCTTTGGCCGGGCACTTCTTGTCGTTGATGTGGGCCTCGTACTCGTGGCGGAAGTAGCGAAGGGTGGTGAGGACGGGGTTCGGGGCCGTCTGCCCCAGCCCGCAGAGGGAAGATTCCTTGACCATGACCGCCAGCTCTTCGAGCTTGTCGAGGTCTTCCAGTGTTCCTTCACCCCGGGTGATTCTCTCGAGGGTGAGGAGCATCTGCTTGGTCCCCTCCCGGCAGGGAACGCACTTGCCGCAGGACTCCCGCTGGGTGAACTCGAGGAAGAACTTGGCCACGTCCACCATGCAGGTGTCCTCGTCCATGATGACGAGC
>JALHIN010000079.1:1005-1383 GCA_022839995.1 Synergistota bacterium | reverse complement strand
CGTCTTGTTTCTGTTGACCTTGAGCTTCATGTCAATCTCCAGTATGTTGATCGCGATTGCCAGAAACTCTCGGGCTTCTTCCTGGGTTTTCGAGAAGATTAATATGTCGTCTGCATATCTGACTATCCTTATTCCTCTGGCTTTCATCTTCTGGTCGAACTCGTCCAGGTAGATGTTCGCCAGCAGGGGACTTATTACACCACCCTGTGGACTGCCAGTTTCTGTTGCCTTCCAGACTCCATCTTCCATTACTCCGCTCTTCAGCATTGCGCGTATGAGTTTGAGTATCTTTCCATCACTCACTCTCTCTGCTACGGAGTCTATTATCTTCTCATGATCCAGAGTGTCGAAACATTTGCTCAGGTCAAGTTCCACTAC
>JALHIN010000079.1:0-958 GCA_022839995.1 Synergistota bacterium | reverse complement strand
TTTGGATGCGAAAGCTTTCGCCTTCTCCACCGCCTGCCAGGCATTTCTTCCCTTTCTGTAACCGTAACTGGAGGGATGGAATCTTTCCTCGAATATAGGCTCCAGTATCTCCTTGAGAGATTGCTGTACCACCCTGTCTCTCACAGCAGGTATTCCCAATTGCCTTGTTTTACCATCTGCTTTTGGGATTTCTACCCTCCTGAGTGACATGGGCATGTACTCACCGCTCTTGATTTCTTCGGATAATCTCTCGATTTCTTCAAGAAGTTTCTCCCCGAATGATCTTACGGTTACTCCGTCTATCCCAGGGGCTCCTCTGTTGGATTTAACCCTATGATAGGCTTTCAAAAGGTTCTTCTCCGAATAAACTTTGTCGATTAGACTGTAATACTTCATCTCTTTCTCCTGCATGCTCTCTTCCAACAGCTCCAGTCTCAGATATTGTTGCGACAATTAATGACTGGCTTCTCTACCCTTTCGGGAATATGTACCTTGCCTTTAACTGTCTGACCTGAGTCTCTTCACTGTCTTCCGATCACATTTCTTCGATCCTTCTCCCCTTCGCAAGTGATGGAGCCTTTCGACCTCCTCATCACCTCCTTGACTTATAGCCAAGGTCCCTTCTCCTTTCGGAGAGGTTCTTCACTACTACGGGTTCATCTGCCATCCTCCTGAGCTTCCCCTTAACTTGGATCTCCTCCTTGCTAACGGTTACCCCTTTCGGACTCATGAGGACTTCCCCGGGTAAGATACACCACTTTCGTCCGAATCCTGCCATCCTAACCTTTACAGCTGGAGTCAGGGCTTTCCCTTATCTCGCAGGGTTACCCTCTGTAACGGCCAACTCTGGTTCACTTTTGTTCAGTTCCGGACTTTGCCTCGGGCTTCCTTCAGATTCACCGTTACCAGTGACACCCTTGCCTCTGGCTAATGCTTCTTTGACTCCCCACATTCGGGT